>NZ_JBFANZ010000005.1:0-178966 GCF_040659735.1 Micromonospora sp. NPDC049679 | reverse complement strand
TACGGCCCTGCCGGTGCGCCGCGACCGCCACCCACTCGTCGAGCAACGGATCGTGACGCAACTCCGACGCCCCCGGAGGCGGCGGCAGGGCGCGACCGTCGGACCCGGTCCGACAGGCGTCGTCACTTTCGTCGAAATAGATCAGCTCCCGGCCGTCGGCCAGGGCGATCGCCGTACGCGTGATCGCGCCGGCGCGGTCGGTCAGCCCCATGACTGCTCCGTCATGGAGCGGAAGGCGACCTCGAGCATGCGGTAGTGGCGCGGTCGGGTGAGCGCGAAGACGACCATCTCCGCCACGTCCTCCGGCCGCATCATGTCGGCCAGTTCCGGCATGTCGGGGGTGCGCAGACCGCGACCCATCCCGAAGTTGGTGGCCACCCCACCGGGGCAGACGTTGCAGCAGCGGATGCCGCTCGCGCGGAGTTCGTGGTCCAGGGACCGGGTGAACCCGACCGCGGCGAACTTGGTCGCCACGTAGGCGGCCTCGTCGGGCAGCCCCCGCCGGCCGGCTTCGGACGCCACGGTGATGATGTCCGCGGCGCCGCGGGCGCGCAGGTGCGGCAGCGCGGCGCGGACGGTGTGGAACAGACCGCGGACGTTGACGTCCACCATCTCGTCGAGGTCGGCCAGGGACGTGTCGGCGAAGTCGCCCCACGAGCCGACGCCGGCGTTCGCGACCACGATGTCCAGGCCGCCGAAGCGCTCGACGGTCTCGGCGACCGCCGCCTCGACCTGTGCCGCGTCCCGCACATCGCAGGACACGCTCACGCAGTCCGCGAGCCCCGGGTCGGGCGCGGTGCGCGACGCGAGGCCCAACTTGACGCCCTCCGCGGCCAACGCGTGCGCGACGGCGACGCCGATACCGCTGCTGGCCCCCGTAACAAAGGCGACCTTTCCCGCAAGGACCGTCATTTCCAGGCTCGCTCTCCACGACTCCGGCGGGCGCTGGGCCCGCCGCGACACCGGCAACTCGTACTACGGTCGGACCGCCCCGGCCCACGGCTCGACGCCCGTGCTGACCGGTTGACCGGCGTCCGCGGCGGCGTGGATCGCCAGGGCCAGCAGGTGGTCCTGGCACGCGTCGGCGAGCGGGTAGGGCGCCGGCTGCTCGCCCCGGCGCCACAGGCCGGTCCGCTCCAGGCAGGTGCCGATCGCGATTTCTTCGTCGGAGAGCCGACTACCGGGGTACGGGTTGCGGTAGAGCACCCGCCCGGCCCAGCTCAGCGTGTCGAGATCGGCCCCTTCGAGGTTGCCGTCCAACCCGGTGTGCCGGCGCACGATCGGAGCGCTGACCGGCGTGCCGTTCTCCGCGCTCCAGGTGACGTCGTTGCCGACGATCTCGCCGTGGCTGCCCCGTACGATCACGTGGCGGCGGCGCCAGGGGTTGAACCACTGCCCCTCGGTGAAGTCGTACACGCCGGTGCGGCCCGCCACCTCCAGCACCGCGAGGGTGTGGTCGGACTGCCGCACCTCCCGCGTTGCCGGCCACCCGCCCCGGTCGGGGCCTTCCAGCAGCGGACCGCCGGTGCGCACCGCGCTCACCCGCGCCGGCTCCGCGCGCACGCCGAGCAGGGTCCGCAACAACGCGGTGGCATGGTAGTCGTGCGTCCAGGACACCTGCGCGGAGGTGACCTCGCCGAGCACGCCGTCCGCGATCAGCGTCCGCAGCGCGACAACCACCGGCAGGTACGGGTGCTGTTCGGCGACCTGGACCAGGTCCCGGTCGCCGACGGCGGCCCAGAGCCGGCGCAGGCCGTCCTCATCGGGTGCCGGCGGGGTCTCCGACAGCACCGCCGTGTCGAGCGCGACCAGCGACGCCGCCACCTCGGCGTTGGCTTCCCTCGGCACCGACGTGACGACGACCTCGGGGGCACCGGCGGCGACGAGCTCCTCGACGCTGCGGTACGTCGGGATGCCCCACCGCTGTTCGAGCCGGGCGCCCACGTCGGCGCGGCGCGTCACGGCGCCGACGCACTGGAAGCGCTCCGGCACCTGGCGGGCGAGGCGGAGGTAGAAGTCGGCGCGCCAGCCATGGCCGACGATGCCGTAGCGGATGGGACCTGCGGCGGCGGACATGGCTGGCGCTCCCTTCGTACCGGTCGGATCAGGGGACGAGGACGGCGCGCGCCCGGATCTCGCCGTTCTTCAGCATCCCCAGCACCTCGTTCGCCTCGGCCAGCGGGAAGTCGGCGTGGACCGAGCGCAGTTTTCCGGCGGCGGCGAGGTTGAGGACCTCGCGCATCTGCTGCCGGTTGCCCAGCACGGAGCCGACGACGGTCCGCTCGTCGCCGATGTCGAGCAGGCCGACGTTCTGCGCGACGCCGAGGACGATCCGGCCGCCGGGCTTGACGACGCGCATCGCCTCCGCCACCGACGCGTCGGAGGGCGCGAAGACGATGGCGGCGTCCATCGCGTTGTCGGAGAGGTTGCTGCCGTCGGATCCCTTGGGGCTGAAGGACTTGACCGCGCCGAGCTCCTCGGCGACCGCCTGGTGCACTGCGCTGCGGGTCACCGCGTAGACGTCGGCGCCGGTGAGGGCGGCCATCTGGATCACCATGTGGCCCACGCCACCGATGCCGAGGACGGCGACCTTCTGCCCGGGCGTCAGGTGCGCCTTCGCCACCGAGCCGTACGCGGTGATACCGGGGCAGAACAGCGGCGCGGCCTCGGTGAAGGAGATGTTGTCCGGCAGCGGGTAGGTGTACGCCGACTCCGCCAGCATGTACTCCGCGTAGCCGCCGTCGAGGGTCTCCCCGGTGATCTGCCGCTGCCGGCACAGCTGCTCACGGCCGGAGAAGCAGTACTCGCACACGCCGCAGGTCTTCCAGATCGGCTGCACGCCGACCCGGTCGCCGACGGCGAGGTGCGTGACCGCCGAACCGACCGCGGAGACCGTGCCCGCGACCTCGTGGCCGGGGATGATGGGGAACGAGGCGGGCGTGTTGGGCAGCCAGTCGCCTTCGACCATGTGCAGGTTGGAACGGCAGACACCGCAGGCGCCAACCTTGATGACGACCTGGGTCGCCGACGGGGTGGGCTCGGCCACCTCGCGCAGCTGGAGCGGCTTGTTCTCGATCGGTCCGGCTTGTTCGAGTAGCGCTGCCTTCATTACCTGCTTCTTCCTGAACGGACGGTCATCGGGCGTTGCCCGCGGGGCGATCATGAGTGCCCGGCCCATGAGCGGACAGACCGCTCAAGGGCCGGGCGGACGGAGATGTCAGGCCGAGGGAGGGGTGATGATGCCCCGCTCGATGAGCTTCTCGATGTTGCCGGCGCGGCGCACGTCCTCGCGGGCGAGCCAGCCTTCCTGCGGAAGCTCCTCGACGTACTGGTTCTTCTCGTAGATCGGCTTCTCGTAGATCGCCGCGTACTGCTCGGTGCGCAGGTCCTTGAACCAGTTCATGACACCGTTGGCCGCGCGGGCACGCCGCAGCGCCTCGATGTCGATCACACAGCTGACGAACGAGTCGCCCGGGACCACGCCCTCCTGGCGGGTGACGACGTGGCCCTTGCTGTCCACGATCATCGACCGGCCGCCGAACAGGTCGAACATGTGCCCGTCGTCGTACATCTGCGGCCCGAGGTTCGGCGAGACCACGTAGGTCTGGTTGAACATCGCGTGGGCACGGTTCTGCAGCTCCCACATGCCCTGGCTGGTCTGCGGGTCGATCAGCGTGGCCCGGATGATGATCTCCGCGCCGTTCATCGCCAGACCGCGGGAGGTCTCCGGGTAGGCGCCCTCGTGGCAGATGATGTAGCCGATGTTGCCGATCTCGGTCTTGGCGACCGGGAACATGGCGTCCAGGACGTTGCCGTTGCCCTTCTTGGCCACCCACTCGTCGTAGATGTCGTGCGGGTTGGTGGTGCCCAGCGCGCCGCCCTCGTAGGCGTCGCTGGTGGACTTGGCCCGCTTGTAGATGACCTCGCCCTCGGGGCTGATGATGAACGCCATGTTGAACAGGTGACCCGGGAAGTCCTCGTCGGTCACGAACAGCAGCTCGGCGGCGATGTAGGTGTTGAGCTCGCGGGCCTTCGCCGCCAGCACGTCGGTCTCCGGGCCGGGCACGGTCGTGGCGAACGCCGCGTGGGCCTCCCGGTTGCCGGCCTGGAAGTTCTCCGGCATGCCCTGGATGCCCATCTCGGGCAGCACGACCAGCTTGACCGGCGCGCCCTCGGTCGCCGCGGTCCGGACCGCCATCTCCATGAAGTTACAGATGCGCTTGGCGCTTTCGACCGCGTCCTCGCGCTTCTTCATCGTCACGACGCGCGGCGAGATCGCTACCACTGCGTACGGGTCAACCACAGTCAGACTCCTTTGACTCATGCGCTGGACGGGTCACCGTCCGGCTGGTCGCTTGTGCTGGCGCCCAGTGCCGTGACCCCGTTTGGGAACTCGGAGCACAGGTAGGGCCTAAAAGATGATCAATCGGTGGCGTCCCTGGACGGACCGTCGCGGGGCCACGCGAGAGTTAGGTAATCGATGTCACGACCGGGACAACCGTAGGCAGCCCCATTATGGAATGTCAAGCGCCGAAATAAGGTGAATCATTTCGATACATACCCAAAAAGGGCAGAAGGTACCCACCGCGAAGCTCCGAGGTGGCGCGGGGCCTCGCGACGAATTTCAACGTTGATTATGTGAAATGGCCGGAGCTGCTACGCCATGCTCAGCCCCGTTGTCTCGACAGCCGGGACGATCTCGCCGGATCCACGGGGAACGAGCCGCAACGGGATCACCGTGCTGACCGGTTCGCTGCCGATACCGTCCAACCGCATAAACAGCCGTTCGACGGCGAGCCGGCCGAGCAGTTCGGGAGGCTGCTCGAGAACGGTGATCGCAGGTGACAGGACATCGGCCAGCGCGAAGTCACCGAAGGACACCATCGCGATGTCGGTGCGGCCCCGGTCGTGCAGGACCTTCACCACGCCCAGAGACGTCTCGGACCGGGCGCTGAAGATCGCCGTCGGCGGGTCGTCGAGATCCAGGAAGTCCAACGTGCGCGCCCTCGCGACGGTCGCGTCGATGCAGGCCGTCGCGATGAGCTCGGGGGCGACGGGAATGCCCGCCTCGGTGAGCGCGTCGAGATAGCCGGCGTGACGGTTACGAGAGGTCTCGATGTCCAGATCGTCACTGATGAAGGCGATCCGGCCGTGGCCGTGGCGGATCAGATGCCGCACCGCGGTCCGCGCCCCGCCCCGGTCGTCGAAGACGACGACGTCCGCCGGGTAGTTCCTGGGGTGGCGGTCGACGAAGACGACGGGCGTGGGAGTGTCGGCCAGATAGGACAGATCCGCGGCGTGCGGCGTGATGATCAGGCCGGCGACGCGACGCTGTTGCAGCGTGTCCACGATCGTCACCTCGCGGTTCGGCAGCCGTCGGTTGCTGGCGACGATCACGTTCAGCCCGCGGCGCAGTGCCGCGAGCTCGATCTCGCTGATGACGGCGGCGAAGAACGGATCGGCGATCGACTCGACAATCACGCCGATCGTGTCATCCACACCTCGCCGCAGCGACCTGGCGAGCAGGTCGACGCGGTATCCCAGTCGGACGACCGCCTCTTCGACACGCTGGCGCGTCTCCGCGGCCACGCGTGGATCCCCGTTGATGACCCGGGACGCGGTCTTGGCGCTGGTCCCGGCGGCGACCGCGACGTCACTGAGCCGCACGACCTTCTTGGTCATGACGGTCCGCTGCACGGCTGCCCGGCTGGGGTCCGTCGCGTCGACCGTGTCGCGGCGCGACGCCGGCTCCCCGTGTGCTGAGTTGAGATTGATCAAGCGGCTCACCGTCCTCTCACCCGTACGTTTCATGAGGCGAGGTACTGGTTGTCACGGGAGTTGGGTAGGAAGCAGAGCACCTGCGTCGATGACCTGAATCTTAGGATGGTTCGGCTGTGTGCGGAGCCGCACGATCGGCCCGCGGGCATCAAGCACGTCACTGCCCTCCGGCCTGTCTCAGGTGCGGAATGAGGTCCGGCCATGCGTAGTCGTCCAGGTAGTACTCCCGCACGCTGTACGTCCCGTCCATCGTGTCCTTGAGCGAGTCGGGACCCGGGAAGCCGATCACGTCCCAACCGACCCGGCCGCGGTTGCCGCCGTAGACCGGATCGCCGTAAAAACCCTGCCGGGTGTGCGCCACCAGGGCGTCGAAGAACGACAACCCGTCGTCGAACGCGTACACCTGGATCGTGGGATTCGCGCCGTCGGCGTCGCGCACCACCGGGACGGGCTTCGGCGCGCCGGAGATCCGCTCGAGGACGAAGTCCTGCTGGTCGTCGGAGAGGGATACGAAATCCGGCCCGAAACTCTGTCCGGCGATCGCGTCGAGGTCGCGCACGCCCCGGCGGTAGGTCTCCTGCATGTCGGCGATCCGGCCCCGCCAGGCGTCGGCCAGTTTCCCGCTCATCCGCAGGAATCCACTGCCGTCCGCGGCGGCGTAGACGTAGTCGATGCCCGACAGAAACCGGTCGATGAATCGGACGGCGCGCGCTTCGCGCGCCCCCGGATCGTGATCCGTCGGGATGATCCGTGTGGTCGCGGCCTCGATGGTGTCCCACTCGTGGTCCGTGAAAAAGAGCCGGTCCGCCGCGTCAGGATCCACCGGGGCGAGGACGATCGGCCAATCGGCCATTGAGGTCATTGTCTCCTCCTCAGCTCGCTGCTACCTGCTGCGGCCCGGACCGGGCCCGCGGCAACCGCTCCCGGCGACCCTTGCCGTGCACCTGGGCGATGTAGTCGGCACACCGCCACGCGTTGGCCATGATGGTCAGGGTCGGGTTCACGCCGGTCGCGGTCGGGAAGCTCGCGCCATCGAGAACGTAGAGGTTGTCGACGTCGTGCGCCTGGCACCATTCGTTGAGGACGGTGTTGGCGGGATCCGTGCCCATCCGCACGGTCCCGTGCTGGTGACAGGTGTTTCCGCTGGCGCGGCCACGCTCGAGGTACACCGGGATCGTCTTCCAGGCGCCCGCCGCCTCGAGGATCTCGACGTTCTTGTCGACCTGCCATTTCGCCAGGGCGATGTCGTTGGAGTGCGCCTTGTGCGTGATCCGCGCCGCCGGCAGCCCCCACGCGTCCTTGACGTCCGGGTCGAGGTCGACCCGGTTGGACGCGACCGGAAGGTCGTGCAGGGTGTGACCGATCTTCATCGCATGGTTGTAGAAGTCGCGGTCGGCGTCCTTGCCGGCGCTGCCCCACGCGGGCCGGCCGGGGAAGTTCCAGTTGACCGGCTGGCCGACGTGCGACGCGCCGATCAGCGCGCCACCGATGTGCCCACGGTCGTAGTCGGTCTCGTAGAACTGGAAGGAGCCGCCGCTGATGTAGTTGCCGGGGAATCCGTACAGCGGCTGCTCGTCGTTGAAGAGGCCGACCGCGAACAGGTACTCATGGAAGGTGGCGTTCCGCCCGACCTGCCCGCTGCTGTTGGCGAGGCCGTCGGGGAACTGCCGTGACTTCGACATGAGCATCAGGCGCGCCGACTCGACCGCGCCGAGGCAGAGCAGGACGAGTGTCGCGTCCTGCTCGATCTCCCGACCGAGGGCGTCGATGTACACGACGCCACGGGCGCGACCATCGGGCCCGACCGTCACCTCGCGCACGTAGCACTCGGAGCGCAGGTCGAGGTTGCCGGTCGCGAGCGCCTCCGGCACGAACGTGTCCAGCGTCGACGAGCGCATGCCGCTCGGGTCGCCGTACCCGTTCCAGAAGCTGGTCCAGTTGGACGGCGTACGCCCGCGGTACGCCTGGCTGACCAGCGCCTGCGGGATCGGCATCGCGTTGATGCCCAGCTTCTCGCACGCCTCGTAGAAACGCTTGCCGGCCCGGGTCGGTGGCAGCGGCGGTGTGGGGTACGGCGTGCTGCGGTACGGCTCGTACTTGTCCGCGCCGTCCAGACCCGCGCAGCCGAAGGCCCACTCCACCTTCGACAGGTACGGCTCGAGGTCGTCGTAGGTGATCGGCCAGTCGGCGAGACTGGCCCCCTCGATGTCACCGTGCAGCGTACGCATCATGAAGTCCGACGGGCGGGGGCGCGGCAGCCATCCCGCCCAGTGCACCGTGCCGCCGCCGACCATCTGCGGCACCATCGAGAACGGCGTCGGCACGGCCGTCTCGTTCTCCTCCGTCCGCACGGTGCGGGGATTGACCCTCGGGTCGGACCACAGGTAGGTGCGGTTCAAGAACTTGATCTCGTCGCCGGAGAAGTGCTCGCGCGACCGCAGCCACGGCCCCCGCTCCAGGCCGACCACGTTCAGTCCGGCCTCGCACAGCACCTTCGCGGCGGTGCCCCCGGACGCGCCCATCCCGACGATGACGACATCGACCGGATCCGGTTTCCTCGCGTACTCCATGCAGCTGACCTCTCAACCGGGGCGGGCCGGGGCATCCGCCCCGGCCCGCTCGCCATCTCACGCGCTCTGTACCGCCAACTTGCGGGAGCTGCGGGCCTGGTAGACCTTGTCCAGGACGACAGCAAGCACCAGGATGGTGCCCTTGATCAGGTACTGGTTGAACGATGGAACGTTCATCATGTCCAGTCCGGTGTTGATCTCGCTGACCAGGATCGCGGCCAGGACGGTGCCGAGGATCGAACCCCGGCCCCCGGCCAGACTGGTGCCACCGATCACGGCGACCATGATGACCTCGAGCTCGTAGCCGGTCGCTGCCAGCGGCGAGGCCGACGACAGGCGCCCGGTCAGGATCAGGCCGCCGAGACCCGCCAACAACCCGCTGATCGCGAACACGATCACGATCGTGCGGCGCACGTTGATTCCCGCCAGCCGCGCGTTCTCCGCGTTCCCGCCGAGAACGAACAGGCTGCGCCCGAAGGCGGTCGCCTTGAGCACGAACGCGATCAACGCGGCGAGGACGAGGAAGAGAACCGTGATGGCCGGGATCGGCCCGTAGTTGGTGAGGCCGAACCAGTCGAACAGCGGGTCGGAGAACGTGATCCCCGCCGTGTTCGAACTGCCGATCGCCCACGCGATCATCACGTAGGTGAGGCCACGCGCCACGCTCATCATGCCCAGCGTGACCGCGAACGGCGCAAGCTTCAACAGTGAGATCAGCAGCCCGCTGAGCGCGCCGAGCAGCCCCGTCACCACCAGGGCGATCAACACCGAGAGGGCGGCCGGGAGCTTGACCGGGTTGGCGGCCGTGAACGCGGTGCCGAGCAGGCCGGCGCCGATCGCGCCGCCGAGCGCCATCATCGACCCGACCGACAGGTCGATACCGCCGATGGACCCGGTGCTGATGATGACGATCGTCAAGCCCAGCCCGACGATGCCGAACATCGACGCGCCGCGCAGCAGGTTCTCGACGCTGCCGGTGGACAGGAACTCCGGCGACTGGCTGGTGAACACCGCCGCCAGTAGGGCGATCAGGACTACGAGCGCCAACTGCTGTCCCTGCAGCGGCAGGCGCCGCATGCCGGCCGCGCCCGATTCACGTTGACGCCCTGGAATCCGTGCTAGCAACGACGACATCTACCTGTTCCTGTTCTCTGCGCGGGGCAACCGATGCGGCGTCGATCTCCTCATGTCCGCCTCCGGCGCCGGGCGATCCCGTCGAGGCTGATCGCCAGCAGCAGCACCAGCCCAGTGACGACGTACTGGATCTGCGTCGAGGCCCCGAACAGGTTGAGCGCGTTCTGGATCACGCCGACGGTGAAGACACCGATGAGGCTGCCGATGACCGAGCCCCGGCCACCCACCAGGCTGGTCCCGCCGATCACGACCCCGGAGATCGCGATCAGCTCGTACCCCGTGCCGTTGACGGTGGTGGCGCTGGCGAGCCGCGACGTCAGGATGATCCCGGCCAGGCCGGCGAGGAGGCCCAGCAGCGTGTACACCATGATCTTCGTCCGCTCGACCTTCAGGCCGCTGAGCCGGGCCGCTTCCGGGTTGCCGCCGATCGCGTAGATCGCGCGGCCGACCGTCGTCCGCCGCGAGATCCACCACAGCGCGACGACGATGACCGCGAACACCCAGACCGGCGTCGGGATCCCGAACAGTGCGCCCTGCCCGATGAATGCGAAGTCGTCCGGCATGGGCTGGAAGTTGACCGGGTACCCGCCGGTGAACAGGTACAGCAGACCCTTGACGAAAATCATCGAACCGAGGGTCGCCATGAACGGCTCGATCTTCGTCTTGGTGATGATCAGACCGTTGACGAACCCGATCAGGCTGCCGACGGCGAGTCCGACGAGGACGGCGAGCGGCACCGGCAGCTTGAAGGCGGTGACGAAGTCCGAGTTGCTGGCGGAGTTGGCCACCAGCGACGCGGTGACCGCCCCGACCAGGCCGACGGTGGAGCCGACCGACAGGTCGATACCGCCAGTGATGATCACGAGGGTCATGCCCGCGGCGATGATGCCGGTGATGGCCACCACCCGGGCGATATCGAGGAAGTTGGAGAACGACAGGAACGCCGGCGAGACCAGGCTGAGGACGATCACCAGACCCACCAGCACGACGCCGCTGGCGATGTTCTCGACCTGGATGTTCAGTCGAGCCAGGCCGCGCTTCGGCGCTTCGACGACCTGCCGGTCCATCTGCGCGGTGGAGCTCACGCGTTCGACCCTTCTTTCGTTGGCTCAAGTCCCGAGGCGTACATCACGATGGCCTCCTCGCTGAAGTCCGCCCGCGCGACCTCGCCGGCGATCCGCCCCTCGTGCATGACGAGGATGCGGTCGCTCATGCCCATCACCTCGGGAAGGTCGGACGAGATCATGATGATCGTCGCGCCCTCCCCGGCGAGCTCGTTGAGCAGCCCGTGGATGGCGGCCCGGGCACCGACGTCGACGCCGCGGGTGGGCTCGTCCACGATGAGAATCCTGGAGCCCGCGAACAGCCACTTCGCCAGCACCACCTTCTGCTGGTTACCGCCGCTCAGGCGGCCGGTCTCCTGCTCGGCACGCGGCGGGTAGACCTGCAGGTCCTGAATCAGCCGCTTGGCCTCCTGCTTCTCACCGCCCCGGTTGAGCTGACCGAACCGGCTCACCTTCGACATGCAGGCAAGGCTGATGTTGTGCGCGTTGCTCATCGACAGGACCGCCCCTTGGAGCTTGCGGTCCTCGGGCACCAGGCCGATGCCGTGCCGGATGGCGGCGCCCGGCGAGTCGACCGTGACCTTCTCGCCGTTGACGAAGATCTCGCCGGCGGTGATCGGATCGGCGCCGAAGATCGCCCGGGCCAACTCGGTCCGGCCGGAGCCGACGAGGCCCGCGATGCCGAGAATCTCGCCCTGGTGGGCGGCCAGGCTGACGTCGTTGAGCTTCACGGTCGACAGGCCCGATACGCGGAGCGTCTCGCGCCCCCGCTCGTGCTCGGTCTTCGGGAAGAGCTCGGAGAGCTCCCGCCCCACCATCATCGTGGCGAGCGAGTGGGAGGAGGTCGTCCTGGCGTCGACGGTGCTCACGATCTTGCCGTCGCGCAGGATGGTGGCCCGGTCGCAGATCTCGGCGACCTCGTGCAGCCGGTGCGAGACGTAGACGACGGAGACGCCGTCGGCCTTCAACGCCCGCATCAGGGTGAACAGCCGCTCGATCTCCGCCTCGGTGAGCGATGCCGTCGGCTCGTCCATGGTGATGATCCGGGCGTTCATCGAGAGCGCCTTGGCGATCTCGACCAGTTCCTGCTCGGCCGTGCCGAGGCGGCCGACGATCGTACGCGGATCGATCTTCACCGCGAGCCGCTCGAGGATCTCCCCCGCCTGCTTGTAGCAGGCCGCCCAGTCGACCAGCCAGGGTGCGCCCTTGCGCCGGGGCAGCCGCCCGAGGAAGACGTTCTCGGCGACGGTGAGGTACGGCAGGACACTCAGTTCCTGGTGGATGAACGCCAGGCCCGCGTCCTGCGCCTGCTTCGGCCCGGCGAACTCGGCCGGCTCGCCGTCGATGTGGATCGAACCGGCGTCGCGCTCGATCACCCCATTGAGGATGTTCAGCAGCGTCGACTTGCCGGCGCCGTTCTCGCCCAGCAGCCCCAGGACCTCGCCACGTCCGACCGAGAGGTCGACGCCGTGGAGCACCTGGACGTTGCCGTACGACTTGGTTATGCCCTCCATACGCAGGAGGGGCTGTGGAGTCGATGAAGCGACCATGGCACGCCCCCTTTCTCGTACTCCCGTTAGCGATCGGCCGGTAAGGGGCCCTTTCCGCTCACCGCGGGTCGGCGGTGAGCGGAAAGGGCAGATTCCGCAACGAAAATCCGGTCTATTACCAGCCGACAAACATCGGGTCGTTCATGTTGCTGGGGTCGACGCCGAAGAAGTCCGGCTTCACCCACGGCATGCCCTCGTGCTCGACGAGAGCGGCCTTGCGACCCTCGAACTCCTGGTTCGCCAAGTCGGGCTTCTCGCCCTTGAGCTGCTGGGCCATCAGCCGGGTGCCGATGACGCCTTCGTCCTTGGGGAAGAAGATGCCGTCGTAGTCGATGCCGCCCTTGCGCAGAATGTCCAGGGCGTTCTTGTCACCGTCACAGCTGATGATCTTGAGGCTGTCCCGGCGACCGGTGTTGTTGATCGCCTGGATGCCGCCGAACAGCATCTCGTCGGCCATGTAGTAGATGGCGTCGAGCTGGCCCTTGGGGAAGCGCTGGAGGATGGCTTCGGTCACCTGCTGACCACCACTGCGGGTGAAGTTGCCGTCCGCCTTGTAGACCACCTCGATGCCCGGGTTCTGGGCGATCACCTTGTAGAACGCACCACCCCGGTCGACCGTGGAGCCGGCCCCCGCGGTGCCCTCGACGACCGCGATCTTGCCCTTGCCGTTCAGCGCCTTGACAACCTGCTCGCCGCCGACGGTGCCGGACTTGACCATGTCCCAGCTGACCAGGAAGTCCCACTTGATACCGGAGCCCTTGGTCTCCATCCGCCGGTCGACGATCGCGAACGGCACCTTCGCCGCGTTGACCTTCTTCACCGCCGGAATCATCGGGTCGGAGACCGCGGGCGTCAGGATGATCCCGTCGACCTTCTGCGCCAGGAAGTTGTTGATCTGCTGCGTCTGGATTGCCGGGTCGTTCTTGCCGTCCGCGAGGATGACCTTCACGCCCTGCTTGGCGGCTTCCTCCTTGACCCCTTCCATCATCAACTGATAGACGGGGTGGTCGAAGTAGGCCACCGACCAGCCGATCGTGATCTCCTTGTCGGAGCCGCCGCCCGCCTTCGTCCCGGAGGCGCAGGCCCCCACGAGCAAGGCAGAGGCCGCGACGAGGGCCAAAGACGCGCGTCGCGTCGCCTTCGCGCCGAGAACTCGCATATGCGTACGTCCCTTTCGCTTCCGAGGTATCGCGTTGTGCAGGGAATGGCCTGCTGGCCGTTGATGAGTGCGCCGCGCGAGCACTCCCGGCAGAGCCGGGAGGTCGGCGGTGAAAGCCTGCTGAATCCGTCACCGGGATAGGCCGTGGAGGGGCTTTTCGACCAGCGTCGGTCCGGTGTCTGCTGTACGGATGACGCGCGTGCGGTCGCGTCGGAAACCGGGAAGGTAATCGATGTCACGACCGTGTGCGAACAAGTTAGGGAGCGTTAACCCGCATGTCAACCCTCTTCCAGACTCGGCGCTTACGGTGGCTTGGTATCGCCACGACGTCCGCGCATCGGCACAGCGTCAGGGGTGAATCTGGCGACCTGAGCAGGAAGAATACTTATCTTCCCGCTCGGGTTGCCGATGGGGCGCACGCCAAGCGACGGTCGCCGCCCGGAGGCCGGAACAGGCGCGTCAGTTGCCGCTCCTGCTGCGGATCCCGGACATCGAGACGGCGCGGGGGGCTGGACGGACCGCGGATCAGCGTGGCGTCCGACCGTCCGGACCGGCTTGTCTGCCTGGTCCGATGCCCTCCGAACTCGTCATCGTGAGCCGTAGGTAATCGATGTCACATGGTGGTTAGAACGTAGACACGCGCCCGAAACATGTCAAGAGGCCGGGCGGCACGGATCCTGACCGCTGTCGCGGTCCGATTCCGCCGGTCCGCCGAAGACCTCAGGGGCGAGTCTCCACCATCGAGCTGTCCCCCTCGCTGAGCAGGGACAACATCCGCTGCACGACCTCGGAAACGCCGGCGCGCGCGGGCGCGAGGTACTTGCGCGGGTCGACCAGGCTCGGCTCCGCCAGGGTCTCCCGTACCGCCGCGGTGAAGGCCACGTTGAGGATCGTTCCGATGTTCACCTTCACGATGCCGGCCGCCACCGCACCGCGCAGGTCCTGGTCCGCCACACCGGAGGAGCCGTGCAGCACCAGCGGCACGGGGACCGCGTCACGCAGCCGGGTGATGAGCTCGTGGTCCAGCCGGGCCGTCCGGGTGGTCATCGCGTGCGAACTGCCGACCGCGACGGCGAGGGAGTCCACGCCGGTGGCGGCGACGAACGCCGCCGCCTCGCCCGGGTCGGTACGCACGCCCGGTGCGTGCGCACCGTCCTTGCCACCCACCTTGCCCAGCTCCGCTTCCAGGTGCAGCCCTCGGGCGTGCGCCCACTCGGCGGCGGCCCGCGTCGCGGCGACGTTGGCGTCGTAGTCCAGATGCGACGCGTCGAACATGACCGAGCTCATCCCCGCGTCGGCCACCTGGTGCAGCAGCGCCGTGTCCTCGACGTGGTCGAGGTGCAGCGAGACCGGCACCGCGGCCTGCGCGGCGAGCGCCGCCGCGGCGGCGGCGAGGGGGGCGAGCTGGCCGCGATGGAACTTCACCGCGTTCTCGCTGATCTGCAGGATCACCGGCGCGCCGGCCTGCTCCGCGCCCGCCACAATGCCTTCGGCGTGCTCGAGGGTGATGACGTTGAACGCGCCGACTCCGACCCGCCGGGCGCGCGCCTCATCGATGATGGCCTGGGTGGTGACTAGCGGCATCTGCTGCCTCCGGGATGGGGGCCGGATCCGACCGGCGCGGGTGACGACAGGCGCGGACGATGAGACCCGGTGGGGAACCCCGACTCGTCGCGCTCTTGACAGAACTCCAACGAAACGCAACGCTATCCACCGAAACGCAACGGTGCAATGGTTAGCAGGTCGAGGAGACGTCATGATCCCGTTGCTCGTCGGCTTGGACGTCGGGACCACCAGCAGCAAGGCGGTGGTCTTCACCGCAGCCGGTCAGCCGGTCGCCCAGGGTCGCTCCGTGACTCCGTGGACCACCACCGCGCACGGCGCCGAGATGGACCCGGCCGCCGTACTCGACTCCGCGCGCGAGGCGCTGGCGAATGCCATGGCCGAGGCACCGGACGGCACGGTCATGGCGGTCGGGGTCACCAGCATGGGCGAGTCCGGCGTGCTGCTGGACGCACGGGGCGCGCCGCTCGGGCCCGTCATCGCCTGGCACGACACCCGCGACCGCGCGGAGGTCGACGACCTCGAGGCGACCGTGGGCGCCGACCGCTTCTCCCGACACACCGGCCTGCCGCTGCGCGGGCAGTGGTCGCTGACCAAGCACCGGTGGCTGCTCACCCACCACCCGCAGCTGCGCGACGCGACCCGCCGGCTCAACATCGCCGAATGGGTCGTCCGCGGGCTGGGCGGGGAGGAGTCGGCCGAGCAGTCGCTCGCCTCGCGCACCGGCTGGCTGGAGTTGAGCACGCGCAGCTGGTGGCCGGACGCCCTGGAATGGTCGGGAGCGGCGCGCTCGCTGATGCCCGAGCTCGTCACCGCCGGCACCCCGTTGGGCCGGGTCACCGCCGCAACCGGCCTCCCCCGCCTGACCGGCGCGGTCCTGACCGTCGCCGGCCACGACCACCAGGCGGCGACCATCGGCGCCGGCGCCTCCGGACCGGGCGACGAGCTGGACTCGTGCGGGACCGCCGAGGCACTGATCCGCACCGTCCCCATCGGACTCGACGCGGCCTCGGTCGCGAAACTCGCCAACGCCGGCATCACCGTGGGCTGGCACGTGCTGGCCGACCGGTGGTGCCTGCTCGGCGGCACCCAGGGCGGACTGGCCCTCCAGCGGATCCTGACGCTGCTCGGGCGCACGTCGCAGCAACTGCCCGACCTCGACCGCGAAGCGCTCACCCGCGACACACCCCGGGTGACGGTCAGCGGAGTAGACGACGAGACGCTGAGCATCTCGGGTCTCGGCAGCGGAGTGGACCCCGCCGACCTGTGGCGTGCCGCGCTCGAGGCCGTCACCGCGCAGGCCGCGTACGTCCACTCGGCCATGTCCGCGGTCGCCGGAGAGCACCAGTCGCTGGTGGTCACCGGCGGATGGTCGCGCAGCCAGGCGCTGCTCGCGGTGAAGCGCCGCGTCCTCGGTCCGCTGCGCAACCGCGGCGAAATCGAGGCCGGCACCCGCGGCGCGGCGCTGCTGGCCGGCATGGCGGCCGATCTCTACGCCACGACGGCCGATTTCCCGGCGCTCGATTGACACCGCCCGCCTCCATTGGCCGGTTCGCCGCTGCGCCTGGCCGTTCCGGTTCATCGTGAATCATCATCTCGGAAGCGGTCCGGTGGCGAACCCGGCGATGACGAAGGAGTAGATGGCATGAGCACGACGTGCGGCCCCGGCGGCGAGTCGACCCGGCCCGCCGCCGACGACCCCTCCGGTCGCCGCCTCACCCATCGCAACGCACCCCGTCGTCGCCGCGTCACGCACGAGGCAGGGAGCGCGTCGTGACCGCCACCGTTCCGCCACCCGACAACTCCGGCGACGCGCGCCGCGCGCCCTACGCCGCCGAACGCAAGCAAGCGATCATGACGGAGCTGCGGATGGCGGGACGGGTCGACGCGGCTGAGGTCGCGGCCCGGCTCAACGTCACGAAGGAGACGGTCCGCAAGGACCTGATCGACCTGGAACGACAGGGGCTGCTGCGCCGCGTACACGGCGGCGCCGTCCCGGTCGGCCAACTCTCGTACGAACCGGCCGTCGCCACCCGCACGTACTACTCCGAGGAGAAGACGCGCATCGCCGCCGCGGCGCTGGCCCACCTGCCCGCGGCGGGCACGGTCCTGATCGACGCCGGCTCGACCACCGCACGGCTCGTCGAGATGTTTCCGACCGACCGGGAACTGACCGTCTACACCAACACGCTTCCGGTCGCCCTCGCCCTGGTCGACCGGCCATTGCTCACCGTCGTCACCCTCGGCGGTCGGGTCCGCCCGCTGACCCTGGCGGAGGTCGACGACTGGGCCGCCCGCGCGCTGACCGAGATCAACGTGGACGTCGCGTTCCTCGGCGCCAACGCCATCTCCGTGGAGCGGGGCCTGACCACCCCCGACCCGGCCGAGGCCGCCATCAAGCGGCTCATGCTCGCCAGCGCGCGCCGGCGCATCCTGCTCGCCGACCACAGCAAGGTCGGCGGCGTGAGCCTGTGCAAACACGCCGACCTGTCCGACATCGACCTGCTCATTACCGACACGGGCCTGCCCGCTGCCGACCTGAACGCGCTCCGGGCCGCTGGCCTGGAGGTGGAGCTGACATGATCATTACCCTCACACCCAATCCCAGCGTCGACCGGACCGTCTTCATCGACGCGCTCCCGCGCGGCACCGTCATCCGCAGCAGCCGCAGCCGCAGCGAGCCCAGCGGCAAGGGCGTCAACGTGGCACTGGCCCTGCGCGCCCACCACCACGACGTCGTCGCCGTCCTGCCGGTCGGCGGCGCGGTCGGCACACAGCTCGTGGAGATGCTCCGCGCCACCGACGTCGCCCATCTCACCGTGCCGATCGCCGGCGACATCCGCAGCAACATCAGCCTCGTCGAACCGGACGGCACCGTCACGAAGGTCAACGAGCGCGGGCCCGCCCTCGACGGCGGCGAAGTGGAGGCGCTGATCGCCGCGACGCTCAAGGACACCCACAACGTGACCTGGCTGGCCGCCTGCGGCAGCCTCCCGGCGGGTGTGCCCACGGATCTCTACGCGCGGCTCACCCTCGACGCCCGCCGCAGCGGCGTCCGCACCGCCATCGACAGCTCCGGCCCGGCCCTGCGTGCCGCCCTCGCCGCCGGTCCCGACCTCGTCAAGCCCAACGCCCACGAACTGGCCGAGGTCGTCGGCCGTGACCTGCAGACCGTCGGGGACGTCGTCGACGCCGCCCAACTGCTCCGCGCGCAGGGCGCCCACGCCGTGCTGGCCAGCCTCGGCCCCGACGGGGCGGTGCTCCTCGACGACCAGGGCGCACTGCACGCCGAGGCGCCCGTGCCGAACGTGGTCAGCGCCGTCGGCGCCGGCGACGCGCTGCTCGCCGGCTTCCTGGCGGCGGGGGGCAGCGGCCGCGACGCGCTGCGGAGCGCCATCACCTGGGCCGCGGCGGCCGTCCAGCACGAAGGGACGCTCTTCTCCGGCGCCGACCCCGACTGCACGGTCACCATCCACGAGGAGGTCTCGCGGAACCGTCGGCTCGCCGAGCCGGTCACGCACGGGAAATGACAGAGTCAGGCTCCACACCCTGTCCGGTGCTGCGCGGCATTGGTTCGTCGCGGGGGTGATCGAGGGGTCGGGCCGATGGCAGGCTGACCTGCATGACGAGCAGCCATGCCGTGTTCGCGGTGTGCCCCGACCTCACCGATGACGAACTCAACGAATTGTTCACCGCTTCGTGGCCCGGCCATACATCGACGTCCTTCGCACCGATGATGGCCCGCAGTATCGCCTGGATCGCCGCGCTTCGAGGACGTCGGCTGGTCGGGTTCGTGAATGTCGCCGGTGACGGCGGAGCGCACGCCTTCATCCTGGACACCACCGTCCATCCGGATGAGCGTCGGCGGGGGGCCTGGGCTACGGCTGGTCCGCGCTGCCGCCGAGGAAGCACGAACGCGCGGAGCCCGGTGGCTGCACGTCGACTATGAGCCCCACCTCGAGTCCTTCTATGCGCAGTGCGGGTTCCGGCCCACCGCTGCGGGTCTCATGCGACTCGTCCCTTACGACTAATCGGCGAAGGCACCAATATCTACAACCGCGACCTCGGCCACACACTGAGACAGCATCGTCGAGCAGGAGGCTCTCCGTCGCCCCTTAGCGCGCGTCACCGTGCTGCACCCCCAGCGGACACGCCCTAGCGCTGTGCCACCGATGCCATCGCGGCCTGCCGGGTGGCGACCAGCAGTTCGGGTCGGAAACCGCACACCTGCAAGGTGAACAGCGTCGAACTGCCTTGCGGGGCAACGATGCGGGCCAACGCGCCCCCTTTCTCCTGCCGGCCGACGAGCCGGTCGATCAACCGGACGCCCGCACTGTCCAGAAAGGACACCGTGGCGAGGTCCACGATCAGGGCCGCCGTCGCCTCCGTCTGCCGCAGGATCTCCGTCTCGATCCGATCGGCGACCGCGATGTCGACATCGCCGTCCAGCTTGGCCACGTAACCGCCCGGAACGACGAGCACCGTCACCTGTGCCATGGTCACGCAACAGCCTCCGATGTGAGCCGCCGCCGCATGGTCACGACAGTGCCGACGCCACGCTCGACGGAAACCCCATCCATCAACGCCTTCATCAACGCCAGTCCACGGCCACGGTCGGTCGTCGCAGCCGGGCTCCGCCAGGATCCCCGGTCGCGCACAATGAGTTCGACCACCCCGTCGGCCACCCGGGCCCGCACCGACACCACCCCGATACGGTCGTCGCGGTACCCGTGCTCGACCGCGTTGGCGGCCGCTTCCGAGCAGACCAACAGCAGCGCGTCGCGCTCGTCGGCGCTCAGGGCGAGGGTGGCGAGCCACGCCCGGAAGTCGTCGCGCAGATTCTTCAACCGGGTCATGTCCGCGGCTATCTCGCGTTCGAACTGCGGCTCGACACCGAACCCGACGCACAGCAGACACACGTCATCACGATGTTGCACGTCGACCATCGTCTCGGCCAGATCGGAGAGCAACCCTCCCTGCGGAGCCCGGGAGCGTCGCCCTGCCTCCTCGGCCAGGCGTGCCATCTCCAGGTCGAGCCCGCGTCCACGGCGCTCCACCAGGCCGTCCGTGTACAGCAGCAGCCGCGACCCCGGGCTCAGTTGCACCTCATCCTCCGTCCGCGCCTTCATCCCCGCGAACGCCGCCAGCGGCGCGGACCGTCCACCCCAGAGGAACCGCTTGCTGCCATCGGGCTCGATCAGCAGCGGCGGCAGATGCCCCGCGCAGGAGTAACGCAGACGTCCGGTCGACAGATCCAGTTCGCCGTAGGCGACCGTGGCCATGCGGCCGGCCTCGAACCGGTCGACAAATCGGTCGAGCCGCTGCAGCAGGCTCGCCGGAGCCGGCTCGGTCGCCGCGAGGGCACGGATCGCACTGCGCACCTGCCCCATCGCGCTGGCGGCCGCGATGCCCCGGCCGACGACGTCCCCGATCACCACCGCGATCTTGTCGGGCCCGACCGGGAACACGTCGTACCAGTCGCCGCCGACCTCCAGGTCCTCACCGGCGGGCCGGTAGTAGCTGGTGACGGCAACGCGCGGATCGCGTGGCGGCTCCCCGGCGAGCAGACCGCGCTGCAGCAGGTGCCCGTTCTCCCGCTCCTGGTCGTAGAGGCGGCCGTTCTCGAGGGCGAGACCGGCCGCCTCGGCCAGTTCGGTGAGGAAACCCAGCAGGTCGCGGTCAGGTCGGGATCGGCCGAGGCCCAGTACGAGCACACCGACGACCCGACCGCGCGCCCGCAGCGGGAGAGCCGTCTCGGTGATCTCGTCGGTGGCGGACGCGGCGACCTGCGGTGTGCCCTCGGACAGCGCCAGCGCGACGTGCTCGCCGGGCTGGTCATCCGGATCCGCCCGTGTGGTTGCGGCCGCCTCGACCGCATGGCTCATGGTGCTCGTCGACACGGTGACGAGTTGCCGGTCGGCGAGCAACGCGACTCTGGCCCGCTCGGCGATCGCCGGCACCAGGCGCGCCACCAGTCGGTCGGCTCGCTGCCGCAGGCCGGGTGCTTCGTCCATGCGGCGGCTCAGGGCAGCGATGAACTCCGCCCGCTGCTGGCGTTCCAGCGCCTCGGCATGCAGTCGGACCCGTTCCAGCGCCTGCGCGCACTGAGCGGCGACGGTCCGCAGGAAATCGCGCTCTTCCGCGGCGAACGAGTGCTCGGCCGGCCGGTCCAACAGCAGAACGCCGAGCGACCGGGTGCCGCTACGCAGCGGAAGCACCGCCAGCGCACCGAACCGGTCCTCCGGCGGCAGATCGACCAGCCCGGGCAGCGCGGCGCCATGCTCCTCCGGCAGGTCGAAGAACGCGCCGTTCGACGCCGGCCACGACAAAGCCGGTGCCAGGTCGCCGGCGTCGCGCCGCCACGACCCCAGAACGGCTGGTGACACACCCGACGCCGCGGCGACCACCGGACCGACGGCGCCAGCGAGCACGAAGACGATCCGCTCGAAGTGCAGCGTGGCGGCAATCCGATCAACCGCGACACGCGCCACCTGCGCGGCATCCAGCGGAGCGGCCAGGGCCCCGGTGATCAGTTGCAGCGTCTCGGCCCGGTGTCGCAGCCGGCTCTCCGCTTCGAAGAGCGCGGCCCGCTGTAGCGCCTGTCCGGCTTGACGACCGAGTGTGCGCAGCAGTTGGAGGTCGTCGTCGTCGATCGCATGGGTCTGGTCGAACGAGAAGGACACCGCGCCGAGTGCCTGCTGCCCCACGGAAAGAGGTACGAACACCACGGCCTCACGTGCGGCGCCCACCATCAGCTCGGCGATCAGCGGGTACTGCTGCCGGGTCGCTTCGACGGAACCGAGCAGGACGATCTCATTGCGCCGGACAGCCTGCGTGTGTGGCATCGCGGCGTCGCGGGGCGCGCGCAGCAGCAGCGGATGGGGCGGCGTGCCCCCGGCGATCCGGACCAGCGTCGATCCGTCCTCAGCCAGCAGCCACAGCGTGCTGGCGACCGCCCGTACGGCTCGGCGCGCTTTGTCGACCAGGACCTCACTGACATCCATGCTGGTGGCCGCTGGCGTGAAGTCCGATACGAGCTGCTGCAACACCGCCAGGCGCTCCTCGGAACGCTCTGCGGTCCGCCGGGCGGCGAGCAGTTCACGCTCGTAGGCGCGACGCGACGTGGCGTCGAAGACAGTTGTACGGATGGTGACCGGCGCGCCGGACGCGTCGACCCGCAGAACCGAGTTGACCAGCGCCGGCAAGCGGGAACCGTCGTGCCGGATCAGTTCGACCGCGATCTCTCGGACCGCCCCCTGCATGGTGAGCAGCGGGCTGTAGTGGGTCTCGTAGTAG
The DNA here is from genome assembly GCF_040659735.1 of Micromonospora sp. NPDC049679. Lineage (NCBI taxonomy): Bacteria > Bacillati > Actinomycetota > Actinomycetes > Micromonosporales > Micromonosporaceae > Micromonospora > Micromonospora sp. NPDC049679. Next base: position 156,852 of record NZ_JBFANZ010000005.1, on the reverse strand, counting down.
ATGCGCCCACCGACGCTCAGCAGGCTCTGGAAGGTGCGGCGACCGACGATCTCGTCACGGTCGTAGCCGAGCCAGTCGAGCAGGGTGCGATTGATCTTGACGATCGTGCCGTCCGGACGGGTCGACAGGTAGCCGCACGGGGCATGTTCGTACAGTTCCTCGGCACTGTCGTCGACCGGTTCGGTGAGCTGTTCGTCAGGCTCATCGGGCACGTCCGCGATCACGACGCCCGCAGGAATGTCTTCATCACCGCGACGGTCTCTTCGGGCGCGCTGAGGTTGGGACAGTGCCCCGTCGCCTTGAGCACGACCAGTTCGCTGCCCGCGATCTGACGATGCACGTACTCGCCGACGGAGAGCGGTGCGATCACGTCATTCGAGCACTGCATGATCAATGTGGGCACGGAGACCTTTGGCAGGTCGGCACGGTTGTCCGACGTGAAGGTGAGCTGGGCGAATTGCCGGGCCACCCTCGGGTCGGTGCGGCAGAAGCTGTTGGTGAGTTCCTCGGCCAACTCCGGCTGGTCCGCGTTACCCATGATCACCGGCGCCATCGCCCGCGACCAGCCCAGGTAGTTGCTGTCCAGCGCGTCCAGCAGTTCGTCGATCTCCGCGCGGGCAAAGCCACCGACGTAGCTCTCCGCCGGGTCGTCGACGTACCGGGGCGATGGACCGATCATCACCAGATTGGCGAAGCGCTCCGGCTCGCGCAGCACCGCGAGGACGGCGATCATGGCGCTGACCGAGTGCGCGACGAACGTCACGTCACGAAGGTCGAGTTCGTGCACGATGTCGAGCACGTCCGCCGCGTAGGCGTCCAGGGACGAGTAGGAGGCGACAGAGTACGCGCTGAGGTCCGACCGCCCGTACCCGACATGATCGAACAGGACGATCTGGTGCGTATCGGCGAACGCGGGCGCCACGAAACGCCACATGCTCTGATCACATCCGAAGCCATGGGCAAACAGCAGCGGCCGGCCTCCAGCGAGGCCGGATACTGTTACGCCATTTTTCGCCACGGATCCCACAGCACCAAACAATAACGTCCTTATCGGCGTGAGCCACCAGCCGTGAACGCGGCAGCGGCCGGACAGGCCGCCGCGGGTCGGGCTCATCGCCCGCCGACCCAGCCGGACACGCTCGTCACAACACGATGCGCGAGTGGGCGGAGCAGGAACAATCCGATCCCGGCGACGGCGCTGCCGACAGCGACGGCGACCATCACCGGCGTATAGGTGCCGGTCGCGGCGTAGAGGACCGCCGCGGCCAGCGGTGTGACGGCCTTGGCCATGGTCGCCGGCAGGGCGAGGGCGCCGGCAAGGGTGGCGTACACGGCGGTGTCGTAGCGCTCGGCGAGCAGCGCCGGCCGGGCGATGGTCGCCACACCGAATCCCAGACCGAACACCACGACGCAGACGGCCGCGCCCGTACGGGTCTGGCCGACAAGCGGGAGAACGGCGACGGCGACGGCCTGCAGCGCGAACACGACGGCCGTGACGGTGGCTGTGGCATAGCGGCGGCCCAGCCCGGTGGTGGCCAGGCGTCCGGTGACGGAGAGGACGCCGAGGAGGCCGGCGATCGCGGCGGCGAACGCGGCGGGGTGGCCGAGCGTGCGCAGGTAGGTGACGAGGTGCACGGCGATGACGGCGACGGCGGCGGAGTGGGCGACGAACGCGGCGGTGAGCAGCCAGAAGCCACGGTCACGCAGCGCGGTCCGCAGTGCGACGGCACGGGCGACGCTGCCCGGGTGGCCCGCCTCGGTGCGATCGCGCGGTTCGGCCCGGGATAGCGCGAAGGCGTGCAGCGGAATCGTGCCGGCGCCGTGTATCACGGCCAGCACGACGAGCGCGTCCCGCCAGCACAGCCGCGTCTCGAGGAGACCTGTCAGCGGGAGGAAGATGCTGCTGGCGAACCCCGCGACAATGGTCACGGCAAGCAGCGCCGCCGGCCGGCCACGGGCGGTGAACCGGGCGACGATGATCGCGAACGCCGATTCGTAGAGGACCATCGCCGAGGCCAGGCCGATGAGCGCGAACACCGCGTACAGGGCGGCGACGGTCTCCACCTGCGACCACGCGAGCAGGGCGAGGGTGCCGAGGATCGAGCCCGTGGTCATCAGCCCGCGTCCGCCGTGTCGGTCCAGCCACCGGCCGACGGGGACGGCGGCGAGCGCGGCGACGAGCACGGAGACGGTAGCCGCGCCGGTGACCATGGTGGTGCTGGTGTGCAGGTCGGCGGCGATCGGGGTCAGGAACACGGCGAAGGCGTAGTACAGGACGCCGTAGCCGATGGTCTGGGTGATCGCGAGCGCGCCGACCAACCGGCGTCCGGTGGTGATGGGGCCGTGGCCGCCGCGCTCGGTGGAGGCGGCGGCCACGGCCTGGGTACCGGTCACCTCGTCAGCTGCCGCAGCAGCCGCCGGCCTTATCGCCCTCGGGCTCTCCGCCGACGCTGACCAGGGTCAGCGGCGCGGCGAGCAGCCCCCCGGCGATGCCGGTCGCGAGGCCGCGACCGGCAGATTCAACGGCCGGGGCCGATCCGCAGCAGCCCCCGCCCGCCTGCTCCTGCTCACCGTCGGCGAACGCGAGGTCGCTGGAGCAGACCCCGGTCTCGGGCAGGTCGAGCTGCACGTCGCGGGCAGCGGTCCAGTCACCGGCGAGCGCGGCGACCACGGAGCGCACCTGCTCGTAGCCGGTGGCCATCAGGAACGTGGGTGCCCGCCCGTAGCTCTTCATGCCGACGGCGTAGTAGCCGGGCTCGGGGTGGGACAGTTCGTCGACGCCGTGCGGCGGCACGGTGCCGCAGGAGTGCGCGTTCGGGTCGATCAGCGGCGCCAGCGTGCGGGTGGCCCCGAGGACCGGATCCAGGTCGAGACGGAGCTCGGCGCCGATGCTGTGGTCGGGGCGGAAGCCGGTGGCCGACACGATCCGGTCCACCGTCACGGTGCGCTCGGCGCCCGCGGCGTCCCGGCTGACCACCTCGACGCCGCCATTCGCCGCTCGGACGGCGTGCACGGAGAAGCTGGTGAGCAGGGTGATCCGACCGGAGTCGACGTGCGCGCGCAGTCGCGACCCGAGTGCGCCGCGGGCGGGCAGCGCGTCGGCGTCTCCCCCGCCGTACGCGCGGGTGGCGTTGCCCGCGCGGACCGCCCAGGTGACCGCGGTCTCCGGCTCCTGCTCGGCGAGCGCGGCGAGGGACAGCAGCGTGTTCGCGGCCGAATGACCCGCGCCGACGACCAGCACCCGGACACCGGCGAAGCGGTCGCGGTCGGCGCCGAGGACGTCGGGGAGCGCGTGCTCGACCCGGTCCGTCGCCGCGGCCTCGCCGTGCGCGGGCAGGCCGCCCGCGCCGAGCACGTTCGGCGTACGCCAGGTGCCGGAGACGTCGATCACCGCCCGCGCGAGCAACTCCTCGCCGTCGGCGAGCCGGATCACGAACGGGGCGTCCCCGCGTCCACGTGAGCGCACCCGGTCGATGCCGAGCCGGCCGAGCGCGGTCACCCGGGCGTCGTAGCGCACGTGTGTGGCGATGGCGCGCAGCTTCGCCAGCGGCTCCAGGTATGCGTCGACGAGCTGGCCACCGGTCGGCAGCCGCTCCGGGTCGGGGGCGTCCCAGCCGGCGGCCTCGAGCAGCCGGCGCGCGGCGGCGTCGATGTTGTAGCGCCACGGGCTGAACAGCCCGACGTGCCCCCACTGACGCACCGCGGCGGCGGTCTCGGAGCCGGCCTCCAGGACGACGAAGGCCATGTCACGCTCGGCCAGGTGGGCGGCAGCGGCGAGCCCGACCGGCCCGGCGCCGATCACGGCCACCGGCAGCTCTTCCAGACGGATGGTCATCCCATCTCCCGTTCCTCAGACAGTTGTCGAATCAGAAGCGTGTATTGCGTCCGGGTGCGCCGGGCCGGATGTAGTTGATGGACGGGCTCCGGCGTTCGGTGTCAGCCGCAGCACCCGGGCGCTCCGTGCGCCGCCGACGACCGAACCCGTTCCCTGACGCCGTCCACATCTGTCTGTGTGGTAACGATTTGCTCCATCTCGGCCTGATCGAATGCGCGGACCAGCGCAGGTAGGGCGTCGGCATGGTGGCGCGTGAGCGCATCCGGTCGATCTGTTCGGCGGCCCGGCGTTGCGGCGTGCAGACCTGTCCGCGCCCGTCACAGAACTCCACGCGACCGGCTCGGCGCGGCGACGACGCCACAGAGCAATCACGTCAGGCCCCCTGAGTAGATGATGTTCGAAGTAACGTCAGCTTGCAGGCTGGTTCGACAACTGTCAAGATAGAGACATGTCGAATCAGACGGCAACGGCGGACCCCGCGCCGACCCTCGGCGTCGCCTGCTGCGACCCACTGATGTCCGCCCCGCTCGACGTCGAGCAGGCCACAGACCTGGCCAAGGCGTTCAAGGCGCTCGGCGACCCGGTGCGCCTGCGGCTGCTGTCGCTGATCACCTCCGCGAAGGACGAGATCTGCGTCTGCGACCTCAGCGCCGCCTTCGACCTGACCGGGCCGACCATCTCGCATCACCTCAAGGTGCTGCGCGAAGCCGGGCTGATCGACGGCGAACGGCGCGGCACGTGGATTTACTACCGGGCCCGCCCGGAAAACCTGCGCCCGCTCTCCGCGCTACTGGACACTCCCGCCTGATCGACGGATCGTTCACCTGCCGGCCATCCGGATGCGGCGTCGCGTCCACTCGCCAGGTTGTATCATCAGGGCGTGATATCAGCCGCAGGTGATGTAAGAGCGGACGTGGCGCTGCGGCTACTGGCCGATCCCACCCGCGCCCGCATCGTCGAACTCCTTGCCGACGAGACCCTGTGCACGTGCCACCTCGTCGCCGAACTCGACGCGAAACAGACCAACATCTCCAACCATCTGCGCGCGTTGCGCGAGGCCGGGATCGTCGTCGCCGAGCCGGCCGGACGCTTCACGTACTACCGGCTCGTCCCCGAAGCGCTCGACGCCGCCGCGGACCAGCTCGCCGCGCTCGCTCAGCGCGCCCGCACCGCGGCACGCACCGACGCCCGACGGGAATGCTGAATGTCCATCACCGAAGCCCCGAACCAGGCGGCCCGCAGCGGTCGACTGTCAACGCTGGACCGGCTGCTGCCGGTCTGGATCGGCGCCGCCATGGTGCTGGGCCTACTGCTCGGCCGGTTGATCCCCGGGCTGAACAACGCGCTCGACGCGGTCAAGATCGGCGGGATCTCCGTGCCGATCGCCCTGGGCCTGCTGGTGATGATGTATCCGGTGCTGGCGAAGGTCCGCTACGACCGGCTCGACACCGTCACGCGCGACCGCCGGCTGTTGATCTCTTCGCTGGTCATCAACTGGCTGATCGGCCCGGCGGTCATGTTCGTCCTCGCCTGGCTGTTCCTCCCGGACCAGCCCGCCTACCGCACCGGTCTGATCATCGTCGGCCTCGCACGCTGCATCGCCATGGTGATCATCTGGAACGACCTCGCCTGCGGGGACCGGGAGGCCGCTGCCGTGCTGGTCGCGCTGAACTCGATCTTCCAGGTCCTCGCGTTCGGGCTGCTCGGCTGGTTCTACCTGTCTGTGCTGCCCGGATGGCTCGGCATGGAACAGGCCGGCCTGTCGGTTTCGGCGTGGGACATCGCCGCCAGCGTCCTGGTCTTCCTCGGCATCCCGCTCGCCGCCGGGTACCTCACCCGCAAACTGGGCGAACGCGCCAAGGGACGAACCTGGTACGAGGAGAACCTGCTCCCCCGCATCGGCCCGGTCGCCCTCTACGGGCTGCTGTTCACCATCGTGCTGCTCTTCGCGTTGCAGGGCGACACGATCATCTCGCAGCCGTGGGACGTCGCCCGCATCGCACTTCCGCTGCTCGCCTACTTCGCCATCATGTGGGCCGGCTCCTTCGCCCTCGGCAAGGCGATCGGCCTCAGCTACGAACGCACCACCACCCTCGCCTTCACCGCGGCCGGCAACAACTTTGAACTCGCCATCGCCGTCGCGATCGGCGTCTTCGGCGTCACCAGCGGCCAGGCCCTCGCGGGCGTCGTCGGACCGCTCATCGAAGTCCCCGTCCTGGTCGGCCTCGTCTACGTCAGCCTCGCCGCCCGCAACCGGCTCTTCCCGGCAACGGAGCAGTCATGAGCATCGAAAACGCCAAGCCCAGCGTGCTCTTCGTCTGCGTCCACAACGCCGGCCGCTCCCAGATGGCCGCCGGCTGGCTGCGCCACCTCGCCGGCGACACCGTCGAGGTACGTTCCGCCGGCTCCGAACCCGCCCACCAGATCAACCCCGTGGCCGTCGACGCGATGCGCGAGGTCGGCATCGACATCACCGCCAGCCAGCCGAAGATCCTCGACTACGCCACCGCCGAGGCCTCCGACGTGATCATCACCATGGGCTGCGGGGACGTCTGCCCCGCCTTCCCGGGCAAGCGCTACGAGGACTGGAAACTCGACGACCCCGCCGGCCGGGGCCTGGACAGCGTCCGTCGCATCCGTGACGAGATCCGCGACCGCGTGCGGAACCTGCTCGACAGCCTGCCGCCCACGCAAGCACCCGCATAGCCGCACATCCCATCCGAGCCAGGCCCTGGACACTCCCGCGCCGGTGCGCCGCGACATCAGCGAACTAGCGTCGACGTCGTGGAGACGACACACCGGCCCGCGTCGTCCCCCGGTTGGCGCCGCTGGCCCTACGGGTGCGCCGGGCGCGGGCGTACGGGTTCCGCGGCGTCGCCGAACTCGACATCGACTACCGCGACAGCCCCGCCGTGACCGACATGGGTTCCGGCTTGGACGGCCGTCCGCGCGCCGGCGACCGCGTTCCCGATGGAACCGCAACCGTGGACGGCCCACGACCTCCGGCTACACGACCTCCTGCACCACCCCGGCTTCCAGCTACTCCTGTGTGGAGATACTGCCGCGTGGGACTCCTCCGCGGTCCGCGGCCTCGCCGCCGGCTACGGCGGCCTGCTCACCGTGCACCGGGTCGCGTCAACCGCCCTCAGCGGCCCTCGGCACGATCAGCGCGTCGCGCAGTACCTGGTCCGCCCGGACGGACACATCGCCTACCGCGCCGCGGGCACCGACCTGGCCGGTCTCGACCGGTACCTCGCCACCTGGCTGACGCCGGGTCGAACCGGTTGAACGAACCTGCGGCGGCGACCGCCGACGCGGTACGCGGGGCGGGTTCCACCTGGTCGTCCGGACGCGGGAGCGGCACCCCACACCCGGTCATCCGCGCACTCGATCAACTACACCTCGGCGGGCGTCACCGACATCAGGCGCGAAGTTGCGGGGTGAGGTCGTCCAGCGTCAAGCCACCGAGGCCGTTCTGCTCGATCCGTGCCGTCAGCGTGCGCGCCCACGCGGTGAGCCCGGCGGCGTCCACGCCGTGCGGCGCGTCGCTGGCGCAACTCTCCACGCGGTCGGCAGCGCGTCTCAGCAGCTCCATCCCTCCGACCGCGTTGCCCCGCCGCGCGTGCGTGAGGCCCACGGCGAGCTGTGCCAGCCCTCGCCACAGCTCACGTTCGGCCTCTGGGGCGGCCTTCCAGGCGCTCTCCAGCACCTCGTGCGCCTGAAACGCGCGGCCCGCGTCGAGGAGTCGCTGCGCCTCGGCGAGCGCCTCGTCCGGAGGTAGCGCGAGATCGTCGGGAATGGCTTCGACGCCGGCGGCGCCGCGCGGCAGGGGTCGACCCAGCTCGTCACGGGGACGGGCGTTGCGCGGACGCCCCGCAGCGTCCCTGTCGCGCTCACCGCCACCGGCTGAAGTCATCGCTTCGACTCGTGGCTGACAGCGCCGCCACACACCGGAACACGAAGGCGCACGCACAGCACTTGCGGCGAAATCATGGAAGCAACGTACCGTGCACCCCATCCTGATGCCCGCGCTGATCCGACTGGAGCACGCCGAATTGCTGCGCGACGGCCGAGCGGCGCCACCGGCTCGCCGCCTCGACCGTCCCGCCCCTTCACGGGGCTGCGACGCCGGACCGGTCACCGGCGCGGGATGCCCGTCCCCGGTTGGCCGGTCCGTTCCGGCAGCTCCCCGTGCCCGTCCTTGACCACGTTCCGGTGCAAGATGGTGTGGCCGCAACGCGAGATCAGCACTTCACGTCGACGCCGCGTGCCCTCATCCACGGCGCGGGGTTGAGTTGTTTCCAAAGCCCTCGGTGCACCTCGAAGTGCAGATGCGGCCCGGTCGAGTCCCCGGTCGAGCCCTCACGACCGATCAGTTGCCCGGCTTCGACCGACCGCCCGTGTTTGACGGTGGTCTTGTTGAGATGGGCGTAGTGGGTGAAGATGCCGTTTCCGTGGTCGATGACGACCGAGATGCCGTACCCGCTGTAGAGGCGGCCAACGCCGTAGACCTTGCCGGCGGAGGCGGCGTTGACGGGGGTGTTTTCCGGCTCCGCGTAATCGATCCCCTTGTGCATCGTGCCCCATCTGCGTTCCCAGCAGGAGGTGACCTCGGCACCGGGCATCGGGCTCACCCATTTCGCCTTCTTCCCCCTCTCTGCCGGCGGCCGCAGTGGCTGATCGACCTGCGCGAACCGCGCGCCGTCGCCTCGGGCCTGTTCGGCATTGACCGCCGTCGCGGCCTGGGCCGGTCGGCCAGCGCCCGTCCCGGCCGCGACTGCCGTGCCACCAACCAGGAAGCCGACGAGCACCGCGAAACGGAGGACAACCTCACGAATGCTCGTATGAATTCTGTCGGAGGTATTGACGGTGCGAGCACCGCCCTCACTGCGTTTTTCGCGTGACGTTTTCGGGTGCACGGAAACCTCCCCATCATGAATAATCAGAATCGGTATCCGGCGTGGTCATCCCCCACAACGCGGTCGGCGTTTGCCGCCGGGGGCGTCAGCCCGGGGGAACTGAGGGGATCGGGCGAATCGAGAGCTCGTTCAGTTTCCACGTACCGTCCAGCTCAGCGAGAACTCCCCCGGATAGCGCTGGCGACGCGATTGCGTTTGATGCGCTTGCCGCATGAACGCGGGCAAGGGATGCATCTTCTCGCACACTGATTCCACATGAATCTGATACCCTCCCCGACCGGCGACTCACCCCGTACGGCGAGCGTCATTCAGCCCGCCCGTGTCCGGGCGCCGACGCCGTGGGCCAGTCACGACGCCATCGCTACCGCTCGGCGGTCCATGGCCGCGGCAGCGTGGCGAGTCCGGCCACGGGCTACCTAACAGGACCAGTCGTGACACCCGCCACGAAGCCGCTGCAAACAGCGGCGAACAGTCCTAACCGGCAATCCGCGGCCAGGCGCGCCTCTCCTGTTCATGACTCATCGAACGGAACCTCACCGGGCACGCAGGGGTGCGGCACTCATGCCTTTTCGTCGTCGTCTTCGGCGCGCGCCGCAGCCTCTTTCTTCGACCCGGGCGCGAGGGTTTCGCCGCGGTCGGGCACCACCTCGCCGGACTCGATGGCCTTGCCCGGCTCGACCCCGCGCAGCTCGGCACTGAGCTCGACGAGCTCCTGGCCGCCGGCCATCTCCGTCGTCAACTGCGTCAGCGTCAGCTCGTCGCGGTGGGCGTCGAGCACGACCCGACCCAGCTTGAGGATGACGAAGTGGTCACCGACGAGGTAGGCGTGCTGCGGATTGTGGGTGATGAAAATGACGCCCAGGCCGGCGTCGCGGGCCTTGATGATGTACCGCAGCGCCACGCCGGACTGCTTGACGCCGAGCGCGGCGGTCGGCTCGTCGAGGATGATCACCTTGGCGCCGAAGTAGATCGCCCGGGCGATGGCGATGCACTGGCGCTGGCCGCCGGAGAGCCCGCCGACCGGCCGATCGAGATCGGTGATGACGATCCCCATCCGGTGCAGTTCCTCGTGGCAGATCCGCTTCATCTTGTCGATGTCCAGAACGCGGAACGGTCCCTTGCAGATCTCGTTGCCGAGGAAGAAGTTCCGCCATACCGACATCAGGGGCGCGAGCGCGAGGTCCTGGTAGACGGTGGCGATCCCGCTGGCCTGGGCGGCGCGTGGTGACCCGAACCGGCACGGAGCCCCGTTGAGCGTCATCGCGCCGTCGGTGTAGTCGTGCAGGCCGGAGATGATTTTGATCAGGGTCGACTTGCCCGCACCGTTGTCGCCGAGCACGCAGGTGACCTCGCCCTGGCGAACCTTGACGCTGACGCCACGCAGGGCGTGGACGTTGCCGTAGCTCTTGCCCACGTTGTCGAGTTCGAGGATCGGCGCGTCCGGGCGTCCGGCGACGAGGTCTCGCTCGCTGGTCGCGGTGCTCATCGCAGATCCGCCTTCTTCTTGACGTACATGTTGACGATTGTCGCCAGCAGCAGCATCAGGCCGAGGAAGGCCTTGAACCAGTCGGGGTTCCACCCGGCGTAGTTGATGCCGAGCTGGGTCATGCCGAAGATCAGCGCGCCGATCGAGGCGCCGACGACCGAGCCGTAGCCGCCGGTGAGCAGGCAGCCGCCGATCACCGCGGCGATGATGAAGATGAACTCCTTGCCGACGCCCTCGCCGGACTGGACGGTGTTGAACTGGAACAGCAGGTGCATGCCGGAGAGCCAGGCGCAGAAGCCCGCGGCCATGAACAGGGCGACCTTCGTCGCGCGCACCGGCACGCCCACGGCCCGGGCGGCCGCGGCGTCACCGCCGACGGCGAAGATCCAGTTACCCATCCTGGTACGCAGCAGCACGTAGGCCGCGATCACGGTGAGCAGGAACCAGTAGAGGACCGTGACCTTCAGGTTGACCGGCCCGAGGGTGACCTCTGACCCGAAGATCTTCTGTGCGCTGGCGAAGCCGTCCATGTCGGTGATGTCGGAGCTGGCGACGTTGCCGGTGAGCAGCCGCGTGACGCCGAGATTGACGCCCTGCAGGATGAAGAGGGTGCCGAGGGTGACGAGGAAGCTCGGCAGGCCGGTCTTGAGCAGCAGCCACCCGTTGAACGCGCCGATGGCCAGGGAGATCGCCAGGGCCAGGATGATACCGACCCAGACGTTGAGGCCGAAGTTCCAGGCGAAGAGGGACGCGGACAGGCCGGAGGTGGTAACCGCGACGCCGGTGGACAGGTCGAACTCGCCGCCGATCATGAGCAGCGCCACCGGGACGGCCATGATGCCGATGGTCGAGGCCCCGTAGAGGATCGTCCCGACGTTGGCGACGTTACGGAAGGGCTCCGCCACCGCCATGAAGAGCAGGAAGATCACGATCGCACCGATGAGCGACCCGACCTCGGGTCGACTCAGCAGCCGCGGCGCCAGGGCGCGGGCGGCGACGCGGTCGTCGCCCGCCGCCCCCGCGCTGGTCGGCTCCGTTGCCGTGACGGTCACGTCAGATCACCTCGTGCCGTTGCCGGCGAACGCCTCGACAGCCGCGACGTTGGAGTTGTCGATGAAGGCGGGACCGGTCAGGGTCGCCTGGCCACCGCCGATCATGTTGCCGTTGAACTTGTAGAGCCACAGGCTGTCGACCGCGAGGTAACCCTGGAGGTACGGCTGCTGGTCGACCGCCCACTGGACCTGACCGCTCTTGATGGCAGTCACCAGGTCCTTGTTGGTGTCGAAGGTGACGATCTTGGCCTGACTGTTGGCGTCCTTGACGGAGTTGACGGCCGTCAGCGCGAACGGCGCACCGAGGGTGAGCACGCGGTCGATGCTCTTGTCCTGCTGGAGCTTCGAGGTGATGGCCGCCTGCACGCTCGGCATGTCGGTGCCGGTGACGTAGATCTTCTCGGTGTTCGGGAACGTCGACTTCGTGCCGTCGCACCGGCTCTCGTGACCGACGTTGCCCTGCTCGTGGATGACGCAGAGCGCCTTCTTCGCGCCGTCCTTCGTGAGCCGCTCGCCGGCCGCCTGTCCGGCGATCTTCTCGTCCTGGCCGAAATAGCCGAGCACGCCCATGCTCTTCCAGTGGTCGATCCCGCCGTTGAGCGCGACGACGGGGACCCCGTTCTGGCTGGCCTTCTGCACGTTGGCCTTCATGGCCTCCGGCTTGGCCAGGGTCACCGCAATGCCGTCGACCTTCTTGTCGATCGCCGACTGCACGAGGTTGGCCTGGTTCGCGCCGTCCGGGTCCGACTGGTACTGCAGGTCGATGTTGTCCTTCTTCGCCGCGGCCTCGGCGCCCTTGCGGACCAGGTCCCAGAACGTGTCGCCCGGGGCCGAGTGGGTGATGAAGGCAACGGTCATCCTGGGGGTGCCCGCCCCCGCGGCGTTGCCGGCACGATCGTTCTCGGCAGCCGCTTTACCTCCGCTTGAGCTGCAGGCCGCGAGCGCGAGCACCGTCAGGGCGCTGACCGCGAGCACGGACGCGCGGGACGTACGAGTCATGGTTCTGCCTTTCACTGTCCGCCACGGCATCGGGACGGATCTGGGGGAACGGGGGTGTTCAGGTTGGTGATGCGGTCGTATGAAATTACGCCGTGCATGGCGATCGGTGGTGCCGGCAGGTGCTGCCGTGAGAGTTACTCAACGTAGTGGGCCGCAGGATCGCAGGTCGACCAGGGGCGATGGGGATCATCGTCGGGTCGGTCATCGGTGCATGGTCTCGGGTGGCGCCAGGTACGGGCGCTGGGTGGCCTTGTGCGCGACGTACGTGTCGTAGGCCCGCCGCGTGGTCTCAAGGTCGCTGACCTGGCTGACCGGGACATCCCACCATGACTCGCTGTCCGGGCCGTGCACGGTGGGCTCGGTCTCGACATGGATGACGACGGGACCGCCGTCCGCCGGGGCGGCCCTCGCATTCTTGATCGCCTGCTCCAATTCTCCGCGGCTGTGCACCTCGATGACGGTAGCGCCGAGGCTGCGGGCGTTCGCGGCGAGGTCGATCGGCAGCTTCCCGCCGTCGAGGCGACCGGTGGCGCCGTTGCGAAAGCGGTATTTCGTACCGAATCGCTGCGAACCGAGCGATTCCGAGAGCGAGCCGATGGAGTGGAAGCCGTGGTTCTGGACCAGGACGACGATGATCTTGACCCGCTCCTGCACCGCGGTGACCAACTCGGTCGGCATCATCAGGTACGAACCGTCGCCGACCAGAACGAAGACGTCCCGATCGGGGTCAGCGAGCCGCACCCCGATGCCACCGGGAATCTCGTAACCCATGCAGGAGTAGCCGTATTCGACGTGGTAGCCCTTGCGGTCCCGGACCCGCCACACCTTGTGCAGGTCGCCCGGCATGGAGCCGGCGGCGCAGACGACCACGTCCCTCGGGTCGGACAGCTCGTTGACGCAGCCCAGCACGGTGCCCTGGGTGAGCACACCGTCGGGCAACGCCTCGACAACTCCCCTGGGCGGGTTGTAGGTCAGCTCCACCTGGGCGTCCCAGTCACGCCGCAGCGTCTCCTGACGCGCCCGGTACGCCGGGTCCACGGCGTACCCGTCAAGGGCCGCGGTGAGCGCGGTGAGAGCCTCGCGCGCGTCGGCCACGACGCACCGGCCCGCGTGCTTGCCCGCGTCGAACCGGGCGATGTTGATGTTCACGAAGCGGACGTCCGGGCTCTGGAAGGCGGTGCGCGAAGCGGTAGTGAAGTCGCTGTAGCGGGTGCCGATGCCGATGACGACGTCGGCCTCCCGGGCGAGCGCGTTGGCCGCGGTCGTGCCGGTCGAGCCGACGGCGCCCGCAGCCTGCGGGTGCGCGTACGGCAGCGAACCCTTGCCGGCCTGGCTCTCGCCGACCGGGATGCCGGTCGCCTCGCAGAACGCGCGCAGCGCCTCCTCCGCGCCGGCGTAGTGCACCCCGCCCCCGGCGACCACGAACGGCCGCCGGGCCGAGCGGATGAGCGCGGCGGCGTCGGAGATGTCGACGGCCTCGGGTAGCGGCCGGGGCACCCGCCAGATCCGTTCGGTGAACAGCTCCACCGGCCAGTCGAACGCCTCTGCCTGCACGTCCTGCGGCAGCACGACGGTCACCGCACCCGTTTCCACCGGGTCGGCGAGGACCCGCGCGGCGCCGAGCAGGGCCGAGGGCAGCTGCTCCGGGCGGTTTACCCGGTCGAAGAAGCGCGACAGCGGACGGAAGGCGTCGTTGACGGTGAGGTCCGCGCCGTACGGCGCCTCGAGCTCCTGGAGCACCGGCCCGGATGCCCGCGTCGCGAACGTGCCCGAGGGCAGCAACAGCACCGGGAGCCGGTTGATGGTGGCGAGCGCGGCGCCGCTGAGCATGTTCGTCGAGCCGGGGCCGACGGACGCCGTGCAGGCCCACGTCTGGAGCCGGTCCTTCTGCCGGGCGTAGGCCACCGCCGTGTGCACCATGGCCTGCTCGTTGCGGCCCAGCACGTAGGGCAGGCGCCCGTCGCCGCCGGCAAGCTCGTTCTGCAGCAGTGCCTGCCCCACGCCGGCGACGTTGCCGTGACCGAAGATCCCGAGGCACCCGGCGAACAGCTTCTGGCGTTGGCCGTCGCGCTCGGTCCACTGGTTGGCCAGGAAACGTACGACGGCCTGGCCCACGGTCAGGCGGACCGTTTCCGCGCTCGATGTCATCCGCGTCCTCCGAACGGCAGTCTTCGATCCACGTCCTGCTGCGTCCAGGACTTCCGCACCCAGCCGTGGGCGGGGTCGTCGCAGATCAGCCAGGCCCGGGTGGCGCCGGGGCCGGCCATCACGTTGAGGTAGTACAGGTCGTAACCGGGCGGTGCCATCGCCGGACCGTGCCACCCGTGCGGCACGAGCACGACGTCGCCGGAACGCACCTCGGCGAGGACGTCGATCGGCCGCTCGTTTGTGCCGTAGACCCGGTGGTACCCGACGGGGTCCGGAGCCCCGGCCGGATCAACGCCGGCGGCCTCCGGCCGGACCTCGAAGTAGTAGATCTCCTCCAGCTCGGTCTCCACGCCGTCGCGCTCCTCGTCGTGCTTGTGCGGCGGGTACGAGCTCCAGTTGCCCGCCGGCGTGATCACCTCGCACGCGATGATCGAATCGGCGTCGAGGACCTGCGGAGTGCCGAAATTGCGCACTTCGCGCGAGGCCATGCCGGCGCCGCGGAGTTCGACCGGAACGTCGGCCACGGCCACGTAGCGCAACGGCAGCGGCGCCGGCAGTTTCCTCGCCTTCGCGCCGCAGAGCGCGACGGTGGCCGGACCCGCGCCGGCGTTCCGCACCGCGACGCTGGCACCCCGCGGGACATACGCGACGTCGGTCGGACCGGCGAACGGGCTCTCCCGTCCCGCGAGCCGCACCTCGTGGCGCTCTCCGGCGTGGTCGACGGCCGTGACGTCCAGGCTCCCCCGCAGGGGCACGACGATGACCTCGCTGTCGCCGGCGGGGAGGCCCACCTGACGCGTCGGGGCCAGCGTGGCGACCCGCAGACTGGTGTGCTCCCACCCGTCCAGAGCGTCGGTGATCGACACCTGGAACTCGCCCTCGTCGGCCGCCCCGAAGGGGTGGAACCAGCGTCCGTCGTCGGTCATCGCCGGTCCCGGTGCACGAGCGCCGAGGCGATGTCGACGGCGGCGGCGACATCGCCGCCCGGGGGGAAGAGCAGCGCCCGCCCGACGACCAGCCCGCGCACAGCGGGCAGATCGAGGGCCCCGCCCCACGCGGCGTACGTCTCGTCGGGATGGCCATCCGGGTCACCGCCGAGCAGGAGCGTCGGCAGTGTCGTGGCGTCCATCACCCGCTCCAGGTCGTCGACGACCGGCAGTTTCAGCCACGTGTGCTGGCTCGTCGCCCCGAGCGCAGAGGCGATGTGGATCGAGGTGATGGTCGAGTCGGGGTCGAGGAGGTTGCGCACCCGGCCGTCCCCGTGGACGGAAAGGAAGGGCTCCACCATCGCCATGACGCCATGGGCGGCCAGCTCGGTGACGACGCGGGCGGTCGCCTCGAGCGTGGCCGCGGTCGCCGCGTCGCCGAGGCAGATCCGGGTGAGCATCTTGCCCCCCTCAAGACCCCGGGCCACGATCTCGTGCGTGGTGTAGGCCGTGAACCGGTCGTCGAGCTCGAAAACCGCGCCGTGCAGACCCCCCCGATTCATCGAACCGATGGCGACCTTCTCCTCCAACGCGCCCATGAGGAGCAGGTCGTCGAGGACGTCGGGCGTGCCGAGGACGCCGTCGACGCCGGGACGGGACAGCGCTGTGCGGAGCCGCTCCAGCAGATCACTGCGCGACGCCATGGCCCGACGATCACCCCGGACGCCGAGTGCGCCGCGGGCCGGGTGGTCCGCTGCCACGATGAGCAGCCTGCCGTCCCCGCCCACCAGCTCGCGCCGCTTGCGCGCGGCCCAACCGGCGGCGATCCGCTGCGGCTCGCGCACCCGGATCTCGGTCAGTTCCCCGATGCCCGGTCGGCCCGACGTCGTGGTCATGGTGACCCGTCCTCTCCCTGACCGTCGAGCATGGCCTCGACCTCGGCCTCTGTCGGCATGGCGGCGGAGCATTCGAGCCTGCCGGCGACGATCGCTCCGGCCACGTTGGCGAACCGCAGCACGCGGCGCACGTCCCACCCGCTGCGCAGCCCGTGGACGAGGGCGCCGCCGAAGGCGTCGCCGGCACCGAGGCCGTTGACCACCGTCACGGGGAAGGGCGGCACCTGCACGCGCTCGTCGGCGGTCGCGGCGAGCACTCCCCCGGGACCCTGCTTGACGATGGCGAGCTCCACGCCGCGCTCCAGCAGCGCGTTCGCCGCGCGCTGCGGATCGGTCTCACCGACGGCGACCTCGCACTCCTCCCGGTTGCCGACCGCGACCGTGACGTGCGCAAGCGCCTTGCCCACCTGCACGCCGGCCTCCGCGGGGTCCGGCCAGAACATGGGCCGGTAGTCGAGGTCGAGAACGGTATGCGTCCGCCGCCCGCGGGCCTGCCAGGCGGTGAAGTGCGCCGAGCGGGACGGCTCCTGCGACAGCCCGGTGGCGGTGGCCCAGAAGACCGCCGCCTCACGGACCGCGTCGAGCGGGATCTCGTTCGCCTCGATCATCAGGTCCGGGGCGGTCGGGTAACGGTAGAAGTACAACGGGAAGTTGTCCGGGGGGAAGATCTCGCAAAAGGTCACCGGCGTCGGTGGCCCGTCCACCTCGCCGACGAAGACGTCGTCGACGTCGAAGTCACGCAGCGTCCTACGGATGTAGCGGCCGAACGGATCGCGGCCGGTGCGCGTGATGATGCTCGTACGGCGCCCGTGCCGGGCGGCGGCGACCGCGACGTTGGTGGCGCTGCCGCCGAGAAACTTCTCGAAGCGCGTGACGTCCTCGAGTCCCACGCCGTGGTCGAGCGGGTAGATGTCGACGCCGCACCGGCCCATGGCCACCAGGTCATACGGCGCCGCGTCAGGGGGAACGCGCGCCATCCGTCAGGCCCCTGCCGTACTCGGTCCGCTGGTCGCGGCCGGGTCACCGGCCACGGCGAGCAGATGCCGGATGCTCGCCCGTACGTCCGCCGCCGGGTCGGGCCCCTCTCCCCCGTCGCCGGGCGCGCCGGCGAGGATGGTGTCCTGCTCGAGGACGTACCAGCCGGCATATCCGTTGCCCTCGAGGGCGGCCACGATGCATCCGATGTCGACGTCGCCCTGGCCGAGCGGAACGTACATGCCGCCAGCCACGGCCTCGGTGTACGTGGCCTCGCCGGACTGCACGCGGCACGCCCAGTCGATCCGTACGTCCTTCAGGTGGATGTGGGCGATCCGCCGGGGGTGCTGCTGCGCCACGCCGACGGGGTCGCCACCGCCGATGAGGAGGTGCCCGGTGTCGAGGCAGAGGGCGATGCGGCTGCCGGCGAGCACACGTTCGGTCTCCTCGCCGCTGGAGATCATCGTGCCGACATGCGGATGCAGCGTGGCCACGAGTTCGCGGCCGGATGCCGCAGCGGCGATGCGGTCGAGGTTGCCCAGCAGGGTCGACCAGCCGGACTCGTCGAGGACCGGGCGGTCGTCGTAGCCATTGACGCCGCTGACGGCGGCGATGATGACGGTCGAGGCGTGGGCTGCGACCAGCCCTTCCATCGCGCGCTCGACGTCGGGGAGCGGGTCGTGTCCCGGGTCGTGCAGGACGACGGGGACGAACTGCCCCACCGCCTTCAGGCCGAACTCGGCCAGCGCCGCCGCTTTGGCCCGCGGGTCATCGGGCAGGAAACCGTCGGGGCCGAACTCCGTGCCGGCCAGGCCGAGCTCACGCATCTGGCGCAGCACGATCTCCGGTCCGAGCTGGTAGCCCCAATCGGGGACCTCGCAGACGCCCCAGGAGATGGGTGCCCCGGCGACGCGCCCGGCGACAGGGCTGGCAGCGGGCATCGCCTCAGACCCCCTTGATCTCGGCGAGCGCGACGGGCCTGCGCTGCGCCCGGGAGAGCTCGCACGCCTCGGCGACGCGGAATGCCTCGAGTGCGTCGCGGACGGTGCACGGCGACGGTCGACCACCCCGCGCGACCTCGATGAACGCGGCTAGCTCGGCCCGGTACGCCGGGAGGAAGCGTTCCATGAACGACCGTTTCCGGGGGCCTCGCGGGAAGTCCACGTCCGCCTCCGCCGAGTGCATCGCCAGCGAGTGGTCCAGCCCGACCGCGATCGTGCCCCGGTCGCCGAAGACCTCCATGCGAACGTCGTGGCCGCCGCCGTTGTAGCGGGTCGAGGAGACGAGGACGATCGTGCCGTCGTCCATGGTCAGCAGGGCGCCTGCGGTGTCGATGTCGCGGGCGTCGGAGAAGAAGCGGGCGCCCTTGTTGGCACCGGTCGCGTAGACGGAGGCCACCTCGCGGCCAGTGACGAACCGGAGGATGTCGAAGTCGTGCACGTTGCAGTCGCGGAAGATCCCGCCCGAGGTCGGGATGTAGGACGCGTGCGGTGGGGACTGGTCGTGGGTGTTGGCCCGGATGCTGTGGATGAAGCCGAGTTCGCCGGACTCCACGGCCCGCCGCGCGCGCCGGTAGCCGGCGTCGAAACGCCGTTGGAAGCCGACGTGCACCGGCACGTTGCTGGCCGCGGCGAGGTTGGTCAGTCCGATGGTCTCGGCGAGGGTGGCCGCGACCGGCTTCTCGCAGAACGTCGGCACGCCGGCGGCGATGCCCTGGCGCAGCAGGGGGGCGTGGCCGGGGGTGGCCGTGGCGATCACGAAGCCGTCGATGTGCGACGCGAGCAGTGTCTCGGCGTCCGGAGCGACCTCCACCCGGAGCTCGTCGGCGAGGGCCTTGGCGGCCTCGAGGTCGGTGTCCATGACCACGAGCTCGTCGATCACACCAAAGCCCACCAGCGTCCTGGCATGGAAGGCACCGATCCGTCCGACACCCGCGAGCCCGATGCGCATCGGCGTCCCGTCCCATCACCCGTCGTCAGGTCGTGCCTGCCGTCGCATGCTCCGTCCGGCCGCCGACCGTCGCGTGTAGCCTGCCCGCCCAGCGAACAGCACGTCAACACCTTGTCCTGACATCGTTACGTAACGTCTTTCGGCACGACCCGGATCGCGCCAGCGCCGGCGCCGCCCGCAGGCGGCGCCGGCCGGTGCCTTCACCGTCGGTTGGCCGGTCAGATCCGACGGGCGGTACGCCACCGCTCCGCCCAGTAGCCGCGACCGTCCAGCGTGGACTCGCCCGCGAGGTCGCCCATCGTCGGGCCGTCCGCCTGGGCGCGGCTGGACATGAACCGGGGGTGCCCACGGTCGTCGCGTCCGAGGTACATGCCCGAGTGCTCGATGTGGCCGTCGAGCACCGGCCCGGCGTTGAAGAACAGCAGGTCGCCGGGGAGCAGGCGGTCGACCCCCTGGGCCCGCTGGCCGGAGTTGGGCATCAGCTGGGCTCCGGGGCCCACCTCGGCCATCGCGTACGCCCGGCGCGGAAGACCCTCACCCGCGGTGTTCGTGCCACGCAGGGGGTACCCGAGCCGGTAACCGTAGACCATCCGGAGGAAGCCGGAGCAGTCGATCGCCAGTTTGCGCTCCGGTGACGGCCTCTGCTTCTTGCCGTCGGGGAACTCCCACCGCACCCCGAGGTAGTCGTAGAAGTCGGAGGCCTCGTCACGCCCATCGGGATCGTCGGCCGAGAGCGGCCCGAATGAGGCGTCGCCCGAATACTGCCGTCCCTCGTTGTCCTTCTTCGCCGGAGCACCGATCATGTATTCCCTTGCGATTGCCAGAACGTCGGGCGAGCGGTCGTTGCGGGCCGCGGCGAGCCAGTCGGTGAACCACTTCTGCGATTCGGCGCCCGCCTGCCACGCCTGCGGCGCGAGCCGGACCCAGAGCTTGGTGTGCACCTTCGCCCTGGTGAACCGCGGCTCGTCGAAGGTACGGGGCGGACCGTAGATGTGCGCGGTCCGGGCGCCATCGGTCATGATCGCGACCGGGTTTCCGGACGAGTCCATGATCTCCGTACGGTCCGGTGCCGTCGATCGGCGGTAGCTGTAGCCCGACGTACCGTGTGTCGGGCTTTCGGACCCCTTTCCCGTACCAAGAGTGAGCGCCGGTTGGTCCGCCGGCGACGGTCGCGCCACGACATAGGTGGTCGTGGCGACAGCGACCAGCAGAGCGATCCCCGCGGCACTCAGCAGAGTCTTCCGGTATTTCATGCCCATCTCCTCTCTGATCGTCGGGTGAGCTGTCAGGTGACCGGCACGAAACCGGCGACAACGCCGCTGAACGCGACACCGAATGTCATCGCGGTCACGATGATGGTGGCCAGAATGGTGGCCTTCGGTGGCTGACGCACGAGCTGGTACGCGATCAGTCCGGGAATGACGAAGCCCAGCGTCTGGTGGGCGAACAGCAGTGGGAAGTCACGCTGGACGATGACGAACAGGGTCAGTTGCAGGAAGACGCTGAGCAGCACGATCGCCGCGAACAGCCGCTTTCCGTAGAGGATCACCACCCGCTGCATCAGTCGGGTGAGGAAGTACGTGACCACGGTCATCACCACGATGATCCCGGCCTGCAGCGGATCCTCGATGAGCGTCAGAGCGATCCAACCGGGGGAGATCATGCCGCCCGGTGACAGGTTGGTGGTCAGGTAGCACAGCAGCGCGAATACCAGTCCGATGCCGAGGTTCGCAGTGGCCAGCGGCGCGCTGAACTCTCCGTTGTACGTCATCATCGGATCCTTTCCCGCGTGTTCGTACGAGGCGTCCGGGCGGATGGTGAGCCGTCCTCGCAGGACCAACTCGGCAGGGCCTCCAGCTCGTGGAGCAGCACCTCCCCCTGGCCGTGGATGTTCCCCACCGCGATGATGGAGGAGCCGTCCGGCGTTGCTGCGGTCACGCCTTCGAGCAGGCGGTCCGGGACGAGCTTGCCGCCGAGGTCGACGACCCGGTCCTGAAGTTCCCCGGGCACCGTGTTCCGCGCGCTCTTGGTCGCCTCGCCGATCAGCACGATGGTCTGCGGTTGAACCTGCGCGCTCATCTCGCCCATCTGACCGTTGCGTTCGATCCGGTCCGGGCGGCAGTTGATCACCATGGTGAGCGGACGACTGATGAGCTCCTGGTCCTCCAGTTGCCGGATGTTCATGAAGGTGGATTCGGGGTCGTTGGCGGCGAAGATGTTCGCGAACCGGATCCGCTTGTCGCCGTGCATCACCCGTGCGACCGCGAGGACACCGGGATCGGGTGGTGCCTCCCACATGCCGGCCAGTGCCCTCTGGCGGTCGACGCCGAGTTGCTCGGCGACGGCCAGCGCGATGGCGACGTTCTCCTTGAAGGTGATCCAGCCGAACCCGGCCATCTCACGATCGCTCACCGACTCCGGGTCGACCGCGATGAGGCGGCAGTCGCGCCGATCGGCTTCCTCCTGCAGGATGGGCAGCCGCTCCCGCTCGGCCGTGATGCAGATACCTCCCACCGGCATCGAGCGGCTCAACGACCGGGCGACATCGTCCAAGGTCGGTCCCATCTCCGTCAGATGGTCCTCGCGCACGTTGCACAGCACCCCGATCGTCGATCGGATCAGCTTGCTCTGATTGGTCTCCTGCAACGCCGGCATCACCGCCATGCACTCGATGACGAGAGCATCCGGGTGGTAGACGGCGGCCCGGCGGACGATGCCGATCTGCTCGGCCACGTTGGCGATGTCGAACTTGCGATGCACCGGCTCTTCCGTGGCATCCGGGAAGATGAACCTGGCGGCCGTGCCGGTCGTCTTGGCCACCACGACCCGTTCGCCGCCGCGCAGCGCACCGGCGCAGAGCCGGGTGATCGAACTCTTGCCCCGGATCCCGTTGACCAGCACGCGTTGCGCGATCTTGTCCAGGTTGCGGTAGTGGTTTCGCTGCTCGATGACGCCGGCAGCCAGCAGAGCCAGGCAGCAGAGGACGAAAACGGTGTACAGGTAGATCACGTCAACTCCTTCCGCCCCGATCGGCCGGGGGCGTTCGGCTCAGTCGCGAGGAGAGCCCTCGGCGCGGCCAGGACCGATCCGCTCCTGCAGGCGGGGGCAGACCGCGCAGTTCTCCCCCGTGCCGCCCATCCGGCTCGCACCGCCGAGTCGGTCAGGACCGGTGTGCCGGACCTGACGGCAGATCTCCAGACACATCGCCACCGCGCCGACGTCGTCGTGGCGTTGCGGCGGGATCGGCACGTCGAAGGAGCCGGTCCGGATCCGGTCCGCTTCACCGGCCAACTGCCGCAACGGCCGGGCGAAGACGTAGAAATGCCACACCTGAATGAGCAGCACGATGCCCGCCGCGATACCGGCGATCAGCAGCGTCCAACGCCGGCTGAAGCTTTCCGGCAGCAACAGCCCGGCCAGGTCCTGCTCCACCACGACCGACCACTTCAGGTGGGCGACCGTATTCGGCGCGCTCAGGCCGGCTGCGGCGAGCAGTGCCGGATCGCCCCCGGGAGTCTTCGCCCGTCCGACTGTCGCGCCCGTCAGCGCCTCGGTGGCCGCCTGCCGTGCGCCACCCTGCAACGCCTGGAAAGCCCGGAAACCCTCCGAGTCCAGGACCGTACGCAGGTCCGAGTCGACGACGCGTACGCGCCCGTGGTCCTGGCGCATCCTCCCCAGCAGATAGTCGATGTCAAACTCACCCACCAACGCGAAGCCGTTGGCGACGGGCCGGAAGGCGTAGACCACCGGCAGGCGCGAGGTGTGGTCGTCCAGACCGATGCCGCCCTCACCGGACAGCGGCTTGGCCGCCCGGAGCGGCTCACGTCCGGCCGAGCTGACCACCGACCCGCTCGGATTCACCAGGTAGAGACCGCGGAAGCGGCGCTGGTCGGCAAACTCGCGGTCGAGGGCCGCGGTCGCCCCCGCCCGGTCAGTCACGTCGGGCGACCCGGCGATGCGGGTCACCCGCTGCAGACCGTTGTCCAACGCCTTGCCCAGGGCGGTGCTCGCCGCCTCCGCCCGGCTCTCCTCGTCCTTGACCAGTTGATCGGGGACCGACGGCCCGGATGCCGCGAGTGTGGTCGCCACGGCCGCTGCCGGCCACAGCAGCGCCACCACGGTGGCGGCGGCCAGCCCCTGCGTCACGGTCGGCCGCCACCGCATGCGCCGTGCGGCAGGAGCCGAGGGATCGCCGGAGGTAACGGCGAGCGCCCGCACGATCCGGTGCGCCTCCGCGACGCGCAGCCGCTGCCGTTTCTTGGTCACCGCGCCGCAGGCATCGCCCTTGACGTAGTTCAACAGCGCCCGGACCGGCCCGACCAGCGAAACCCGCATCAGCAGGAAACTCAGCCCCGCCATCGCCAGCAGGATCAGGCCGAGCACCGCGCCGCGGGTGGTGGAGGTGCCGCCCGTCACGTCTGCGACGATCAGGGATGCCACCGTCAGACCCGTATCCCCCACCGGTGCGGACGAGACGACCAGCTGCTGGTCCGGCCATTCGGTCACGGTGATCGGGTGGCTGTCGCGGGACTCGGACTGTGCGAGCCCGCGGAACACCACCGGCAAATGGACCTCGTCGACAGCGCTGACCCCCTGCATCAGGGTGCTCTTGCCGTCCGGTGCGATCACGAAGATGCCCTGGCGGGCATCGGAGTTGAGCCGAGGGGTGCCGATGTCGAGCGGTTGCATCGCCAGCAGCGTCCGTGAGGCGTCCAGCGTCGTGCTGCGGACCATCGACGGGCCGTCGGCGGTCACGATCGGGAACGTGGCGTTGACGGGGAGCGCCGGCGGCAGCAGCTCGAAGGGGACCGCGGGGCCGAGCGCCGCCAACGGGCGCCGGGTCGAGGTCTCCACGATCGCGGCGCCGCTCCAGGTCGACGCGTCCCCTACCACCTGGTTGAGCAGTTCGGCATCAGGCGTCATCGCGGCTACCCCCGCCGCGACCAGCCGGTCGAGGTCCTCGATCGAGTGCTCGCTCGGCAGCTCGATGCCGGCGGCCAGCTTTGACACGTTGTCCCGCTGCGAATCGACCACGGCCGGGGGCACCCCCCGCTCGTGGTTGAGCGCAAACCCCAGCACCATGACCGCCGCCAGGAACATCGTCGCCCAGAGGTAGACCAGCGATGGCTTACCGGAGCCGGCGGGAAACGCGGCGGTCGGTAGCTGTTGGTCAAGCGCGCGGCGCCGCGAGGCGACCACCTGCTCGTGCGACAACTGGTCGGTCTGCCGGTCACGCGCATGCTGTGCGGGTCTGCCCTCTCTCTTCATGGCGACCTTCCCTTCCAACGAACATCGGAAGTTGCACCGTCCGGCTCGGTGATCGGACTCGCCGGGGTGAGACGCGCATCGCGGGAAGCTGGAACGCGATGCCTGCATAGAAGACGTACCCCGACGAGCTTCGTGAACGCGCCCTGCCCGAGCCAGGACTGCGCGGCCGCCGCGGTTCTGATTCGTGGTCGTTGTTGCCGAGCCGGCGGTGACACCACGGCCGTAGCCGGCCGCGGCGCAGGAAAGCCTGCGATGCGACCGGCTAATCGTGTCCCGCGCGTCAGCGCCCGAGCGCGGTCCCATCCCTGCGCGGGTCCGCCGCGCCGATAAGCCGATTCCCTCGAACCTCGATCGCGGTGATACCGCTGTTGAGTGGTACGACCCGGGCACAAGGATGGCCGCGCGCCTTGAGTTTGGCGAGGTTTCCTGCGACCGGCTTCTGTGTTTCGAGCTCGGAGGGCACTCCAATTACCCCTTGGCAGTTACCGGTGATCTCCTGCCCGCTGTAATGGCCCTGAGCGATCGCCTCGGCCGGCCCCATGTCGTCAACGATCACGCCGACCAGCGTTTGGGTCACATAGTCAGGGATGTGCCCGCCGCCGGCAGCGCCCACCACGAGCTTCAGTTTCTTCGCCTCGCGGTCGAGCACGACGGTCGGCGCCATCGCCGCCGCGGGTCGTTTGCGCGGCTCCATCACGTTCACCCCCTTGCCGGGTGAGATCGACGAGGTGTCCGTGAAGTTGTTCTGCGCGTCGTTGAGAATCATCCCCCGTGCCTCGAGGTGCGACCCGAAGTGACTGTTGATGGTCGTCGTCATGGACACGGCGTTTCCGTCGGCATCGACGATGCTCATGTTGCTCGTTGGATTGCCGCCGTCCTGGGTACTGGCGTCAGCGCTGGGAGCGGCCGCGGGAGCGGCAGCTCCCGCAGGTTTCCCGGGCCGAACCGGATGGATCGCCCGGGTACCGGAGAAGAGCGAGAAGCGCTTGTCGAGATAGCCGCTGTTGAGCAGCCCGGCGACGGGCACCTTTCGGTAATCCGGGTCGCCGATGTAGGCGCGGCGGTCGAAGTTCGCCAGACGACTGGCCTCGAGCGAGAGGTGCGTGCGCTTCGCCGAACCGGGGTCCGTCGTCTGCACCTCGCCGCGGTCGAGCATCCCGAGCATTTCCAGGACGGTCACTCCTCCGAACGCCGGCGGCGCGGAACTGCAGACGACCACCCTGAAAACATCACCGCACACCCGGTCGCGCTCCACCGCACGGTAGTCGGCGAAGTCGTCCACGGTCATGAGACTGGGTATCACCGCAGGGCCCTGTTTGTCCCCGACGAGCTTGAACGGGCCCCTGCCCGCACGTTCCACGATCGCCGGAGCGATCTTGCCGTTCGGATCGTAGAACGCGTCCGCGCCCCCCTGCCGGATCTCCCGCAGCACCTCCGCGACCTCATCGTTGTACAGCGTCGCCCCCACCGGCTTCGGCGTGTCACCGTGGCAGTAACGCACACGCAGGTCCGCGTAGTCGCAGCGCTTCGACCCGTCGACGCGCTCCCCGAGCCCGGCGTGCAGGTTCGGGGGCATCGGGAAGCCACCCGCGGCCAGCCCGATGGCGTCGTCGAAGAGCTGATCCCACCGGAGGGCGCCGTACAACTCATGCACATCCGAGAGCACGCGGACGGTCCCCGGAACACCGAAGGCCCGTCCGGTTGCGGAGACCGCGCCCGGGAAGCGATTGACCCCGAAATCCTTGCGCTCCTGATCGGTGGGGGTTTTGAGGTTTCGGGCCACGCTCTTCGGAGCCCTGGCAAGACCGTCGAAGAACCGGACGGTCCGTTTATCGGCATCCCAGTAGGTGATGAGCGTGCCGCCAGCCAGCCCGGAGGCATGTGGCTCGACAACCGTGAGGACGGCCTGAACGGCTACTGCCGCATCCACCGCGCTGCCACCCTTGGCAAGAACCGAACAACCAGCCTCGACCGCGAGAGGATTCGCGGCCGCGACCATGAATTTCTTGCCGGTCGCATCTGCTGCTGGTCGTCCTTTCGGATTCTTGCAGCCATCGGCACGCGAAGACACCGTGTCCGCGCCACTGGGTCCTATCACAACGGCTGCCAGACCCAGTGTCGCCACCAGCGTCGGGATGAAGTAGCGCAGCTTGCGTGCAGACATATAAGGACCTTTCGAACTCGATGCGGTATGGGCGCCGAGCTGAACGTCAAGACGTCGTCGCAAGAACTTTTCACCTGTCGCGGGCCGATTGTCCCGGCTGTCAGGTTCGTCCACCACGTTCCCCGCTACGGGGTGTGCGACCAACCGCGCGACTGGTCGCGCCACCCCCGGCTTGGGCACCTGCCAGCGATATCCCTGTACCCTCAGCAACCTCCGGTTAACTTGATCGATGCAGTTGCATCCTTCGCTGGCGCTGGCGCTGGCGCTGGCGCCGTGTCGGGACGAGCCCGGGCGCGGATCGCCGGGACGGGCTCGAGCATGCGCAACCGCGCCCGGCTGTCGTGGACGTTCCCGCACGGGCCTCCCACCGAGAGCCCCAGGTCGCCACCGGCCGCGCGCCCGCCGACGTGATTGTCACCACTGTGGACACACGTGTGGCACTGACGACACCAGTTGTCCGCCCGCGTCCGCGCCACACCGCCGTACCCGGCCACCGTCACCGACATGGACCTCCCGCCGCCGGACCGATCCGTCGGCCGACGCGGACCTGCGCGCCCACCTGCGCATCCGCGATCCGCCGCCAGTGGCGGCCACCCGCGATGGCGGGTCGACACCGTGTCCTTCCACTTCGCGTGCAGCCGCCCGGAAGCACTGACGACGCGAGCTCGGCGATGGCCTGTCTCAGCCCCGCCGACGACACCGGCCCCTTGATCCAATAGCCTCCAGCGCGTCTCGGTGTGAACCCGGTGTCGACGCCCCGGGCAAACCCCGCCGTCCGTTTTCAGGAGGACCATGAGCACGTCTCTGCGCATTCCCCAGCCGAAGCCGACACCGCTGGTGGGGAACCTGCCCGACCTCGACTCGGAGAAGGGCGTCCTGGGGCTGGTGGAGCTGGCCGGGGAGTACGGGCCGATCTATCGGCTGCAGATGCCCGGCAGGGACATGATCGTAATCAGTTCGCAGGAACTGGTCGATGAGCTCTGCGACGAGAGCCGGTTCGACAAAATGCTGAGCGCACCGCTACGACAGGTGCGTGACTTCGCCGGGGACGGCCTGTTCACCGCCGAGACATCCGAACCGAACTGGGGCGCGGCGCACCGCATCCTGATGCCCGCATTCGGACCGGCGGCGCTACAAGGGATGTTCGACGGCATGGTGGACATCGCCGACCAACTCCTGCTGAAGTGGGAACGCCAGGGCCCCGGCCAGCGCATCGACGTCGGAGACAGCACGACGCGACTGACGCTGGACACCATCGCGCTGTGTTCGTTCAGCTACCGGTTCAACAGCCTCTACTCGGATCACCTGCATCCCTTCGTCGGCGCCATGGTGCGATCCCTCGTTGAGTCCGGCGACCGGACCAGACGGCTGCCGCTACAGAACCGGCTGATGCTGCGCGCCCGGCACCAGTACGAGGAAGACAAGCGCCTGATGCATGAGGTCGCCGACCATCTCATCAACGAGCGGCGGCGCCATCCCCTGCCCGCGGGGCAGCAGGACATCCTCGACACGATGCTCACCGCCACCGACCCGCGCACCGGTGAGCACCTGTCCGACGAGAATGTGCGCTACCAACTGGTCACGTTCCTGATCGCGGGCCACGAGACCACCAGTGGGATGCTCACATTCGCGCTCTACGAGCTGCTGCGCCACCCGGAGATTCTCGCCCGCGCCCGCGAGCACGTGGAGCAGGTGCTGGGCGACCATGCGCCGCGATTCGAACACCTCGCCCGGCTCACCTACCTCGATCAGATCCTGAAGGAGACGTTGCGGCTGTGGCCCACAGCCCCGGCGTTCGCCGTGCAACCGCACGAGGACGAGACCACGCTGGGCGGGCGCTACCGGGTGCGCCGGGGACAGATCCTGGTGGTGCTCACACCGACGCTGCATCGGGACCCGGCCGCGTGGGGTCCCGACGCGGAGGCCTTCGATCCGGACCGTTTCGCGTTCGACCGGGCGCAGCAGTTGCCGCCCAACGCGTGGAAGCCGTTCGGCAACGGTCAGCGCTCCTGCATCGGCCGCGGATTCGCCCTGCAGGAGGCCACGCTCTTCCTGGCGATGCTGCTGCAGCGCTTCGACCTCTCCGCGGCCGACCCGCACTACGAGCTGAAGATCAAGCAGACGCTGACGATCAAGCCCGAAGGCCTGTTCATCCATGCCCGTCGCCGCGACACCGACATCGTCAGCGGCCCCGTCACCCATCGAACCACCCCGCGGTCCGAGGCGGCCCCGGCCGCGGCCAACGGCGTTCCACTCCGGGTGCTCTACGGATCCAACGCCGGCACGTCCGAGGCCTTTGCCCAGCGAATCGCCAACGACGCCGGACTGCGCGGCTACAGCGCCACTCTCGGCACCCTCGACAGCGCGGCCGCGAACCTGCCGACCGACGGCGCCGTCGTCATCGTCACCTCCTCCTACGAGGGGCAGGCCCCGGACAACGCCCGCGCGTTCCTGTCCTGGGTGCAGGCACTGCCCGACGGAGCGCTCGACGGCGTGCGCTACGCCGTGTTCGGATGCGGCAACAAGGACTGGGCGCGCACCTACCAGGCCGTACCCGCGGCGGTCGATCAGCATCTTGCCCGTGCGGGGGCGCGGCGGCTGGTCGAGCGGGGCGAGGCGAACGCGCGCGGGGACTTCTTCGGCGACTTCGAGGACTGGTACGCCGGATTCTGGGGCCCGGTCAGCACCGAGTTCGGGCAGGATGCGCAGGCTCCCGCCGCCGCACCGCTGCTGCACGTCGAGTTCGTCGGCGCTACCCGCGACCCCCTCCTACGGCAGAACCGGCTGCAGATGGGCACCATCGTCGCCAACCGGGAACTGGTCGACATGAGCGCCCCGTACGCCCGCTCCAAGCGGCATATCGAGATCGCCCTCCCCGAGGGCGCCAGCTACCGGGCCGGCGACTACCTCGCCGTCCTGCCGCTGAACCCGGCAACCGTCGTCGACCGCGTGCTGAGCCGCTTCGGGCTGGCGTACGACGCCCAGACCGTCGTCAGGGTCGGCGAGGGCAGCCAGACGTTCCTGCCCACGGACACCCCGGTCACCGCGGGCGAACTCATCGCCAGCTACGTCGAGCTCTCCCAGCCCGCCACGCGCAAGCAGATCGAACAGCTCGCCGCCGCGACCCTCTGCCCGCCGGACAAGCAGGCCCTGCACGCTCTCTGTGACGACGCCGCGGCCTACACCACCGAGGTGCTCGACCGGCGCGTCACCGTCCTGGACCTGCTCGAACGGTATCCCTCGTGCCAGCTCGCGTTCGCGTCGTTCCTGCAGATGCTCGCTCCGCTGGCACCCCGGCAGTACTCGATCTCCTCGTCCCCCCGGTGGAGCGAGGATCACTGCACGCTGACGGTGGCGCTGCTCAACGCGCCGGCCATGTCCGGCAGCGGCACCCACCAGGGCGCCGCGTCGACGTACCTCGCCCACGCCCGCCCCGGCACCAAGGTGCCGGTCACGGTCCGGCCCTCGAACGTGGCCTTCCATCCCCCGCAGTCGCTCACCACCCCCATCGTCATGGTCTGCGCGGGCAGCGGGATCGCGCCGTTCCGGGGGTTCCTCCAGGACCGCGCCCTGCAGGCCCAGGCGCAGAACACCACCCCGGCGCGGACGCTGTTGTTCTTCGGCTGTGACCACCCCGACGTCGACTACCTCTACCGCGACGAGCTCGCCGCCTGGGCCGAACAGGGCGTCGTCGAGGTTCGTCCCGCGTTCTCCGCCGCGCCGGTGGATGGCGTCACGTACGTACAGGACCGGCTATGGGCGGACCGCGCCGACATCATCGACCTCGTCCAGGAGGGCGCGCAGTTCTACGTCTGCGGCGACGGCCGTCACATGGCCCCCGCCGTCCACGAGACCTGCGCCCGCATCTACTCGGAGGCGACCGGAGCCAGCGCCGAGCAGGCCGACGCGTGGATGACCGAAATGGAGCTCGAGCACGGACGGTACGTCGCCGACGTGTTCGCCTGATCCAGCCAGGATCGATGCCGTCACGGGTGCCCGCCGGGCTCCCCGACCCGCCGACCGCGAGGTCGACGACTCCCGTTCCACACCCGCGCGCGGGTGCGGAACGGGTCAGGGTCGAGGGGTCCGGCGGCACGTGGTCGCCGGCGGGAGCTCGGACACGCGTCCAGATCGGTCGGTGGCGCCGCCCGCGCATCATGAAAGGGTGCTACGTCTCGTACTGAATCTGCTCTGGCTCGTGTTCGGCAGCGGCATCGTCCTGGCCATCGGCTACGGGATTGCCGCGCTGATCTGCTTCGCCCTCGTCATCACCATCCCCTTCGGCGTCGCGGCGCTGCGCCTGGCGTCGTACTCGCTGTGGCCGTTCGGCCGCACCTTGATCACCAAACCCACCGCCGGCCTCGCTTCCGGGGCAGCCAACGTCGTCTGGGTCCTCGTCGCCGGGTGGTGGCTGGCCCTGTCCCACATCGTCGCCGGCATCGCCCAATGCGTCACCGTCGTGGGCATCCCCTTCGGCATCGCCAACTTCAAACTCGTCCCCGCCGCATTCTGGCCGCTTGGACGGGATGTCATCGAGACCGATAGTCCGCACCGCCTGACGAACCCCTGACCGCACCACCCGCGCAAGCGATCACGCGTCACCATCGACTGTTCTGCCAACCACGGCCCCAGGGAAAGACCGCCATCGTCCCACCGTTGAAGAGGAGCAGGAACGTGGAAGTGACCGGAGTCTTCACCGCCATCATCATCGGTCTGTTCATCGGTGCCCTCGGCCGCCTCGTCGTACCCGGCAAGCAGGACATCCCGATCTGGCTCACGCTGCTCATCGGCGTCGTGGCCGCCATCCTCGGCACCCTCCTCGCCGCGGCCCTCGGCGTCGACGACACCGGCGGCATCGACTGGATCGAACTCGCCCTGCAGGTCGTCTTCGCCGCCGTCGGTGTCGCCGTCGTCGCGGGGGCCCGCGGTCACCGCGCGCCGTGACCTTCCGCCGGTAGCTCAGCTGGCCCGACGACCTGCTCGGGCCAGCTGAGAACACCGTCCCGCGGGACGACGTACCGCCACGCGCCCCGAACCGGATCGCTCCCTCAGCTGGCTGGCCGCGCCCGACCCGTCACAGGAGCAGGTTCAGCAGCAGGACCCCGATGAGGCCGACGACCGAGATGATCGTCTCCATCACCGACCAGCTTTTGATCGTCTCACCGACGGTCATCCCGAAGTACTCCTTGACCAGCCAGAACCCGGCGTCGTTGACGTGGGAGAAGAACACCGAGCCGGCGCCGATCGCGAGGACCAGCAGCGCGACCTGGGGCCGGTCCAGCGCGGCGGCGAGCGGGGTGACGATGCCCGCGGCGGTGATCGTGGCGACCGTCGCGGAGCCGGTGGCGAGCCGGATGCCCACCGCGACCAGCCAGCCGAGCACCAGGGTGGAGAGGTGGGCGCCCTCGGCCGCGTCGGCGATCACGTTTCCGACGCCGGCGTCGACGAGGGTCTGCTTGAAACCGCCGCCGGCCGCGACGATCAGCACGATGCCCGAGATCGGCGGGAGCGCCCCGCCCACGGCGTCGGAGACCCGACCGCGACTCATGCCGGACGCGGCGCCGAGGGTGAGCATCGCGACGATCGTGCCGATCAGCAGCGCCACGACGGGGTTGCCGAGGACGTCGAGGACGTCGCGGACGTTGTTGCCCTTGTCGAGGAGGAGTTCGCCGACCGCCCGGGCGAGCATGAGGATCACGGGCAGCAGCACGGTCAGCACGGTGGGCGCGAAGCCGGGCCGCCGGCGCCGGTCTCCGGTCGGCACATCGCCGCCACCAGCGACGCCCGGACCGCCGCCACGGCCCGCGTCGCGGCGGCTGGCCGGCGTGGCGACGCTGTTCGGATTCCCGAGATCGTCCTCGGCCTGCGCCGCGCCGAGTTCTACCACCTCCCCACGCGCGACCAGGATCGGCGGCCGGGCGGAGACGTACCTGCTGATGAACGAGCCGAACACCGAACCCGCGATGATCACCGTGGGGATCGCGAGCAGCAGGCCCAGCGCGAGCGTGAGCCCCAGGTCTGCGTTGAGGGCGGAAATCGCCACCAACGGCCCCGGGTGCGGTGGCACGAACCCGTGGAGCACGGACAGACCGGCGAGCGCGGGAATGCCCAGACGCAGCAGCGGCACGTCGGTGCGCGTGGCAACCAGCAGCACGATCGGCACCAGCAGCACCACGCCGACCTCGAAGAAGAGCGGGATGCCGATGAGCGCCGCGGCGCCGGCCATCGCCCAGGGCAGCGCCCTGGACGATGTGCGGCCCACGATGGTCTCGACGATCTCGTCGGCGCCGCCGGAGTCCGCGAGGAGGCCGCCGATCATCGCCCCGAGCGCGATGAGCAGCCCGACGCTGCCGACCGTCGAACCGACGCCCTTGGCGAAGCTGTCGACGGTCTTTGCCGCCCCGAGCCCGGCGACGAGGCCGAGCACGGCCGATCCGAGGATGAGGGCGAGGAACGGATGGACCTTGAGCCACGTGATGAGCAGGACCACGGTGGCGATGCCGAGGAGCGCGGCGACGACGAGAACCGTGTTGCTCGTCGAGGCCTCGGCGGCGAGCTGCATCATGGCGCCTCCTGGGACGTGGCGAGGGTGGTGGGACGCTCACGCCCCAGCGCCTCCAGGACGTGATCGACCACGATCTCCGGCGGCACGTCGCCCGGGATCGCCGTCCCGGGCTCGTCCGGCTGCAACGGCTCGAGCGTGTCCAGCTGGCTGTCGAGGAGCGAGGCGGGCATGTAGTGCCGGCGTCGCTGGACGAGCCGATCACGCAGCACGTCGCGCGGGACGTTCAGATGCACGAACCACACGGACGGGTTGTCCTTGCGGAGCAGGTCCCGGTACGCGCGCCGGAGCGCCGAGGAGGTGACGATCACGTTCTTCCTGGCGACCTGGTGGTCGTGGATCCAACGCGCGATCGCCCGCAGCCACGGCCACCGGTCTTCGTCATCGAGCGGACGACCGGAACGCATCTTCTCCACGTTGACCGTGGGGTGGAAACCGTCCCCCTCGGCGTAGTCCCACCCGAGCCGACGCACCAACTCCATCGCCACGGTTGTCTTCCCGGCGCCGGCCACCCCCATGACGACGACGGTGGTGGTCGGCGGCGGCGGCGCTGGAGGGTCGGCCATGCGCGGGGGTACCGACCCGGGTGGGCGTCAAACCAGTCCGAGGCATTTTTCTCCACCGACGTGTCGGACGCGGGGCGGCGACCACGCTCCCCCGCGATCACCGTCCGTCGGTCGGTCCTGCGACACGGTCGGGGTGACCAGCCGGGGTGATGCCGCGCCGGTGCTCGCCGCGCGTCCCCGGGGTGCGGCAATATGTCCGATCCGGCCGATCAGCACCAGATGATCAAGATGTATCGTACGAATGCGATGACGTCCGAGCGCGGCGGCGGGGCGCCGTGTGCCATACCCGACCCGCCGCACGCGATGCCCGAAAACCGACGCCGCCCCGCCCTCTGCCGTCATCGTCCGGGGCAACGCGCCGCACCGGACGTGGCGACGGGCCGGCTGGAGCGAGCCATTGACATACTGCGAGGACCGACCAGATGCACGACCGGGCATTGACGTGGTTTCGTGAGCGAAGCTCGACGTGGCACGACTGGCCGCTGGACCGCTTACTCGACGGCAAGTTCCGTCAGGGCCTGCGGATCAGCCTGGTGATTCCCGCGCGGGACGAAGCGACAACCATCTCCGAGATAGTGACCGGGCTGCACACGGCTCTCGTGAAGGACGCTCCGCTGCTCGACGAGCTCGTCGTCATCGATTCCAACTCCAGTGACGCCACGGCGACACTTGCCGAGCGGTCCGGCGCGACGGTGTATCGAGCCAGTGACATCCTCCCCGAACAGGGCAACCACCACGGCAAGGGTGAAGCACTCTGGAAATCACTCTTCGTCACCAGCGGCGATCTGCTGGTCTTCGTTGACGCCGACCTCACCCAGTGGGGGCCGCACTTCGTGACCGGTCTGCTCGGACCACTGCTCGCCGACCCCGGCACGCTGCTGGTCCGGGCCGCCTACACCCGACTTCGTACCGGGACCGACGGTTCGACCTCACCCGACGGCGGGCGCGTCACGGAGCTGGTGGCACGCCCGCTGTTGAGCCTGTACTGGCCGGAGCTGGCCGGCGTCGTGCAGCCGCTCGCCGGGGAGTGGGCGGCCAGGCGCGAGCTCATGGAATCGCTGAGCATCCCGGTCGGGTACGGAGTCGAGATTTCCACGCTTGTGGACACCGCGTCCCTGCACGGCATCGACGCGATCGCGCAGGTTCACCTCGGCGCACGCGCTCACCGGCACCGTACCGATGCCGACCTCGCACTCACGGCGGCTGAGCTGCTGGCCGTGACCGAGCACCGGAAGACCTCACCCGCCCGGTCGCCGGGCGCCACGGAGCTGCACCAGTTCGTGCAGGACGGGGCCTGGGTGCGTCCACACAGCCGACCGGTACCGAGCTACGAGCGCCCCCCGGCCGCCGGTGTTTCCCGCGCCGCCCCGGGCAGCGATCGGAGCTCGGCATGACACGCCGATCGGCGCGCGGACGACGGTGACCCGGGCCGGGTGCCCAGCATTGTGAGACGGCACACCAACTTGCCAAGGTGGAAAACTTGCCAGCTTGGCAAGATCTGCTGTTAGTGTTGGGCGCATGACCGGTGAGATGAGCCTTCGCGAGCGCAAAAAACTCGCGACCCGACTCGCGCTCAGTCGCGCCGCGCTGCGACTCGCCGTCGAACATGGTCTCGATTCCCTGACGCCGGAGGCCATCGCCGAGGCCGCCGACGTCTCGCCACGCACCTTCCGCAACTACTTCTCCAGCAAGGAGGAGGCGATCGTCGCGGAACTGCAGCAGCGCGTCACCGACATCGCGGACGCGCTGCGGTCGCGGCCGGCCGACGAGCCGATCTGGCAGTCGTTGCGGGCCGTGGTGGGCACGGTGATCGAACCGCCGAGGCAGGAAGAGCACCAGATCGTCGCCTTCATGCGGCTGGTCAAGGACAATCCCGCGTTACTGGCCCAGCACCTGACCGTCTTCGAAGCCATGCACCAGCAGCTCGTCGAGCTCATCGCCGAGCGCACCGGCACCGATGCCAGGCGCGACCTCTATCCCGGACTCCTCGCCGCCGTTTCGGCCTCCTGTTTCAAGACCGCCCTCGACATGTGGTCGGAGGGGTGCAGCGACGCGACGCTGTCTGACCTCATCGACGACGCTTTCGACCAGGTCAGCCACGGCCTGCCCGTACCATGATCAGCGTGTTCGCCGGCTTCATCCTGTCGCCGGAGTCCGCCACCACGGCGCACGTACGCCGCGTCCCTGCGCGCCCCCGCCCGGTGCGCGAGCTGCGGCTGGTGGCCGCCCTGTTCGCCGCGTACAAGCTCGGCCGGCTCGCGATCGACGGCAACGTGGTGACGGCGGTCGGCAACGCCAGCGCGGCGCCGGCATGACCGCGACACTGACGGCCGTCGCGCTGTCCGTGCTCTCCGCGATCGCGTACGCGCTCTCCGCCGTCGCCCAGGAGCGTTTCGCCGCACGGTCACGCCGCCCGGCGAACCCCTGGGCGCTGCTCCGCTCCGCGCGCTGGTGGGGCTCCGTCAGCCTCAACGCCGGCGGCGCCGTCCTGCACATCGTGGCGCTGCGATACGCCTCGCTGGCCGTCGTGCAACCTCTCGGCGCGCTGACCCTGGTCCTCGCGCTGCCCATCGGCGCAGCGGTCACCGGACGGCGGGTCACCGGACGCGAATGGCGGGGTGCGACAGCCACCCTCACCGGACTCGGCGGACTGCTGCTCGCCGTCGACACCGGGGCACCCACCGAAGCACTCGACACCCCCGGGATCGTCGCACTCAGCGTCCTGACCGCCGCCGCCATCACGGTGCTGGGTCGCGCCAGCAACGCGTCCGCCCGTGCCCGTGGCCTGCGCCTCGCGACCGCCAGCGGGATCGCCTTCGGTATCTCCTCGGTGCTCACCCAGACCGTCATGCTGCGCCTCACCGACCCGGCGTCAGGCGCGATCCCCGACGCCACGACCGCCGCCACGGCAGCCGCGGTCGCCGTCCTCTCCGTCGGCGGGCTGCTGCTGTCGCAGGCCGCCTACCAAACCGGACTCGGCGCCCCACTGGCCACCCTGACCATCGCCAACCCCGTCACCGCAGCGGTGGTCGGATTCGTGCTACTCCGCCAGAACACGGCACTGACCCCGCGCGCGACGGTCGTCGCCGTACTCGCCACGGCGCTCGCCATCCTCGGTGTCCTGCTGCTCGCCACGCCCGCCACACCCGCGATGCGCCGCCCCTGCAACACCCGGCGGCTACCGCGGCGACCTGCCTTCCACCGGTCGCGCAGACCCCGCGAGCGGCGCGTACCGGGACGCACCACCGCGCCCACGCCGGCCCGCCGATCACGGAACCCGTGACGTCTTTTCCGAGATCGCCCGCGCGAGCTCACCTGCACCGGGACCACGTTCGACACGTCCGTCGAGCCGAAGAAACGGCGCGTCACGCAACCGTTCCCCCGACCGTACGAGTCCTTGACGTATGAGAGGTCGCGCTCTTCTGCTCACCGTGCTGGCTCTGCCCGTCTTCGCCGCGTGTGACGATCCGGCACCCACAGATCCAGGCGCGCCGCGTTCCACACCCCCGGGGGCGCTGCCCGTCCGGCCGCTGCGACTGCCCACCGTCGCCGCCGGCGCCGAATGTCCGACGACCCCTCGCCAGTCCTGGTCGGGCCCCGGCGTGGCGACAGCGGTGCTCGGCGGGGGCCCGCTGTACCCGGTGGCCGACTACTTCATGGAAGGTACCGTCCTGGAACTGCGGGACCAGGACGCCGGGTCCAACGGCAGCTACGTGAAGAAGGTCCGTTGGATCAGCACCGGCTACATTGGACCTGTCCTCGTCCGGGCTGGCCGGATCGACGGTAAGGGAACCGCGAGCGTCACGTTCTCCTACCGCGGCG
Source organism: Micromonospora sp. NPDC049679 (assembly GCF_040659735.1). Lineage (NCBI taxonomy): Bacteria > Bacillati > Actinomycetota > Actinomycetes > Micromonosporales > Micromonosporaceae > Micromonospora > Micromonospora sp. NPDC049679. The sequence goes on along the minus strand of NZ_JBFANZ010000005.1, from coordinate 119,284 downwards.
AGGAGCGCGACGGCGGCCACTACGCCGACCTGAGCACGTCGGAGAACGACATACCGGCAACGACAGTTGTCGACGGGCCGGGTTGCTACGCCTACCAGGTCGACGGCGCCACCTTCAGCACAACGATCGTCTTCCGTGCCGCCCGGGAAGGCGCCGTGGGCCGCCCCGGGCTTCGCGACCGTCCAGCTCCGATGCGGGGCGTCGGCTGAAACGCCAGCCCATCTGAACGACCGCCCTCCGGCCGAGGAGGGTCGCGCTCACAATCGGACTTCCTGCCCCGGCCAGCGGGACCGCAACCAGCGATCATGGCTGGCCATCACGACGGCGCCGGGACCCGTCCCGAGAGCCTCTTCCAGTTCGTCGCAGAGCCCGGGTGCGAGGTGGTTGGTGGGCTCGTCCAGCAGCAGCAACTCGGGCGGGTCGGCCACCAGCAGCGCCAACGCGAGCCGACGCCGCTGGCCGACCGACAGCTCACCGACCGGCCTGCGTGCGTCGCGCGGGGCGATCAGGCCGAGGGAGCCCAGCGGTACGGACCCGGCGCGCTCGGCGCCCAATTCCAGCTCGTAGGTCTCCTGGGCGGTGCGGTCCGGCCGGTCGAAAACGGTGTCCTGGGTCAGCAGACCGACCCGCAGGCCCCGCCGCCGGCGGACCTCACCGGCAGCTTCCAGCCGCCCCGCCAGCACCGCGAGCAGCGTCGACTTGCCGGTTCCGTTCGCTCCGGTGACCAGCAGACGGTCGGTGGCCGACACGTCGAGGCGGTCGAGGGTGAGTCGACCCGGCACCCGGACGTCACGGAGCGCCATCACGATCCCGTCGGTGGCGGTGGTGGCGAACGCCGGCGCCCGTAAACGCAGCGGTTCCGGCGGTCTGCGCACCTGGTCGCGCTCCAGTTCGTCGAGCCGACGGGCAGCGTTGCGAACCCGCCGCGAGATCTGGTTCTGCACCCGGCCGGCGGTGTGCCCGTAGCCCATCTTCTCGCTGTCCCGCGGGCCGTGGCCCGGCGCGACCTGACGCGCGGTCACCGCGACCACCCGGCGCAGATCGTTCAGCTCTTCCTGTTCGTCGTCGAAGCGCCGCTGCCAGCGTTCCCGCTCGGCACGCTTCTCCGACTGGTACGCCGTGTAGTTGCCGCCGTAGCGGGTCGGGCCCTCCACCGCCGGGTCGAGGTCGATCAGGTCCGTGCAGGCGGCGTCGAGGAAGGCCCGGTCGTGGCTCGCCACCACGACGACGCCGGGCAGGCCACGCAGCTGCGCTTCCACGAAGGCCGCGGCGTCGTCGTCGAGGTGGTTGGTGGGCTCATCGAGCAGCAGCGCCGTGGGGCGCCGGACCAGGAGGGCGGCGAGCGCGAGCCGGCCGCGCTGTCCGCCCGAGAGCGACTCGAGCGTACGGTCGTGCGGAATCCGCCCGAGGCCGAGTCCCGCGAGGACGATCTCCGCACGCCGGTCGGCGTCCCACGCGTCGTGCTCCTGAGCGCGGTCGAGCCGCTCTCCGTACGCGCCGAGCAGGTCGGTGTATCCGTCGAAGCCCTCCGGTGTCGCGGCGAGGGCGTGCGTGAGTCGGTCGAGTTCAGCGAGGTCGTCGCGGGCTTCGCGCAGGGCGTCGTCGAGCACGTCGGTGATCGTCGCCGCTGGGTCGTACGGCATCTCCTGGTGCAGGAAGCCCAGGTCGGCGGGGCGCACGACGGTGCCGGCGTCCGGCTCGTCCGCCCCGGCGAGCAGCCGTAGCAGCGTCGATTTCCCGGTGCCGTTCTCGCCGATGAGCCCGATCCGGTGGCCGGGGGCGGCGGTGAGGGAGACGCCGTCGAGCACGCGGCGGGTGCCGAGGGTGCGGACGAGGTCATGGGCGAGCAGAGCTGATGCGGGCATGCAACACCACCGAAGAGATACATCTCTGTTGCCCGCCGGGCAGTGCCTCGTCGCGGGCGCGGAAGTGTCAGCGGCTCACATCCCCTCCACCATAACCGCGAAGCGAAGAGCCGTACAACCGATGTGACGACCTGATCGTCGTGGCCCTCGGCGACATCGATGCCCGCGGTCGCGATGACGGGCCACTCCTTGTCGGTCTCGTTGGCGCTCATCGGTTCACGCGGTACCGCGCGAGGGTTTCGGATCGCACCCAGGCCTCCCCGCTCGAGCTCGAGGTGACCACCTCACTCGGGTTCGGCACGGTCGCCCGTCCGATACAGGAGTTTCTCGATACCCCGCTGATGCGCGCGGGCGGCAGCGTCGACTGAAGCGGCGGCTAGCGGCTTTGCGCGGCGTTCCGGGTGTGCAGGGCGGCACGGTCGGCGGCGGCCCGGCCGGAGTCCCAGCCCTCGCGGCTGTCGACCCGGCTGCCCCGGGCCCGGACCGTGCGGGGGAAGACGCTGCGCATGACCTCGTGAACCTGCTCGTCGCGGGAGGCGAGCACCGGCAGCAGGTCGGGCGCGTCGGCGGTCCCGGCCTCGCCGGAGGTCCGGGTGGCGTCGGCCAGGGCGGCCTCGGCGGCACCGGCCAGCCGCTCACCGATCCGCACCGCGAACGCCACGAGGAAGGACTGCCGGAACGTCTTCAGCCGGGCCCGGCCCGCCTTGCCGCCAGGCGGTTCGGCTTGTGCCATCGCCCGGTGCGCCTGCAGCAGCAGCGAGGTGTGCAGCAGGTCGACCGCGTCAATGTCGGCGTCGAAGCCGAAGACGGTAGCGAATCCGAGCTCTGGCGACCATACCGCGTGGCAGCGGTTGGCCCGGGCGACGGCGTCGAGCAGGGTCGCCTTCTCGTCCTCGTACGGATGGTCCACGCCGATCCGCCGCGCGAAGGGCACGACCTCCGCGCCGCCGCCCCGCGCGACCAGCAGCGCCTCGTCGAGGCTGTGTCGGGCGACGAGTTCCTGGGCCTTGGCGGTGTACGTCTCCGCCTCCGCCGGGTACGTGCTCGACTCGGCCTTGGCGAGCAGTGCACGCACCCGGTCCAGGAGCCGCACGTCGATCGGCCGGCGTGCACCCGATCCACCGATGCCTGAGCGGTGGCCGCGAGGAAGGGCGGTTCCGGGCGGCGGGACGAGCACCTCGATGGGCGGCAGTTCGGACAGGGTCGCGAGCAGGGTCAACACCACGTCGAGTACGGCCACCCGGTCGAGCTTCCAGCGGGTGGCGATCTCGTCGAGGTACGTGGCGGGGTCGGTCCACCAGACGTGCGCGCCGAGCGCGTCGGCCTGTCCCAGCCACCGCTCGTCGACGGCGGCCGGGGGGAACTGCCGCAGGTGCGCGGCGACCGCGTCTGTCACCAGGTGGGCGTGCATCGTGTCGCCCCGTCGGGCAACGACCCGGTGCAGCTCGACCGGCTGCCAGCCGCCCTGCCACAGCGCGGTGAACGCGTCGTGGAGGACGGCGATCAGCACGGGGTCGACCTCAGCCGACGGTATGACGGTCAGCGCGTCCAGCCCGCGTTCGTAGCCGATCGCCCCGTTGAGTACCGCGCTGATTCTCTCCCGCACCGTTGTCACCCGGACAAGGTTACGGAGCAGGTACGGCGACCGACGGATGGTGTGATCAAGCTGGTCGCCTGCGGAACCAGAAAAGCCGGGGAGCGCGGGCCTCAGCCGTCGGTCGGTCCCGCCGTGGCGGTGATCAGCGTTCGCTACCGGACCATGCCCCGGGTACGCGCCCCCTCTCCGTTGCGTGTCAGGCCGGCTGGTGCGCGAGTGCCTGGCCGAGGATGCGCGCGCCGGCGGGGAAGGCTGCGGGGTTGGGCCCTGCGTAGTTGAGCCGTACGAACGGTCCGGTGGGTTCTGCGGGAAACCATTCGGTTCCGGGGGCGATGATCAGTCCGGCTTTCTCGCAGTCGTACGCGAGCTGGTGGACGTCCGTTCCGTCGGGAAGGCGTACCCACAGGTTCAGGCCTCCTGCCGGCACGTGGTCGATGTCTGCTCGTGGTGCGTGCTCCTGCAGGGCGGTGGCGAGAAGGTCGCGCCGTGTGCCGAGTTGCTGGTGCAGGCCGCGGAGGTGTGTGCGCCAGGCCGGTTGGGTGACGATGTCGAGCGCCGCGGTTTGGAGCAGGCTGCTGACATACATCGACTCGGCCCCGCGATCGGCCAGGATCCGTTCACGCGCCGGTCCGCGGGCGATTACCGCGGCGACGCGGATGGCCGGGGACACGCTCTTGGTGAGCGAGCGCAGGTAGACGACGTGTCCGCGGTCGTCGTGGGCGGCCACGGGCGTCGGGGTGCTGGTGATGCCGAAGTCGTGTGCCCAGTCGTCCTCGACCAGGAACGCGCCGTGCTCGCGCACCACCTCGAGTACCTGCCCATGCAGTGCCGTCGGCCATTGCGTTCCGGTGGGGTTGGCGTAGTTCGGTTGCGCGTAAAACAGGCGTGCGGCCGTCTCGCGGAAGGCGCGTGCCAGTTCGTCGGGGTCCGGGCCGGCAGGGCCGGTGGGCACCGGCACGACGAGGACGCCGGCTTGCTGTGCGGCCAGGATGGCTCCCCAGTACGTCGGGGACTCCATCAGCAGGGGTTGCCCGGTCCCTGCCAGGGCGCGGAACACCGAGCTCAGTCCGCTCTGGCTTCCGGGGAGAATGATGACGTCGCTGGGTGTGGGTGGCGTGACCCCAGCCGGGGTCACGGCGCCGAGCTCATCGGCGAACCAGGACTGCAGTTCCGGCAGGCCTGCCGCGGGAGGGCGGGTCAGGGCCGCGTCAGCGCGCGCTGCACGCGTGAGGGCTGAACGGATCAGACGCCCCGGGAGAAGTTCACGGTCGGGGTAGCCCGCATGCAGGGCGATAACGTCGTTGGGAGTGCTGCGCAGCGCGGTGGAGACCGACTGGATGCGCGTTCGGGGTGAGCGCAGGGCCGCGGTCTGCCAGCCGTAGTCGGCCGGTCGCGCGGTGCGCACCGCTCGGATGAACGTGCCGACCCCGGGGTGAGTCTCGATGAGCCCTTGGACGGTGAGGGTCCGTAGCGCATTCTGCACCGTTACCGGGCTTGCCCCGTACTGGGCGACCAGCTCTCGCGTTGAAGGCAGCCGGGCACCAGGCACCGCCGTAGCGATCCATTTCCGCAGACCTGCGGCAATCCGGGAGCTGCTACCGTCATTCATGAGAGATCAGAGTAGCGCTACTACGGTTGCGGACCCTGCGGTATCGGATACCCGCACATCGGGCCTGTGGTGGGGACTGCTGGGAGTAGCGGCCTTTTCGTTCACGGTCCCTCTTACTCGGGTGGCGGTGGGCGGACTTTCGCCGCTGTTCATCGGCTCTGCCCGGGCGGTTGTGGCGGCGGCTCTGGCCGTCGTGGCGCTGGCCGTCACCCGCCAACGGCTGCCTCGTGGTGCGCAATGGCCCCGACTCGCCGTGGTCGGTGGTGGCGTCGTTGTCGGCTTCCCGCTGCTGACGTCGTTCGCACTCACGAGCGCGCCAGCCAGTCACGGTGCGGTCGTCATCGCCATGCTGCCGGCTGCCACGGCGGTGATGGCCGTCATTCGTGGGCACGAGCATCCACCGGTCGGGTTCTGGGTCGCCGCGGGCGTCGGCGCGTTCGCCGCGATGGCCTTCGCGTCCGCGCAGTGGGGTGGCTTGGGTCAGCTGCACTGGGGCGATCTGCTGCTTTTCGGCGCGGTGGTGTCCGCGGCCGTCGGTTATGCCGAAGGAGGCCTGCTCGCGCGCGAGCTGGGCGCCTGGCAGACCGTCTCCTGGGCGCTCGTCCTGTGCTCGCCGCTGATGGTGGTCCTGACGGTGGTTTCGGCGGCCCAGCAGAGCCAGCAGGGGACTTTGGTGCAGTGGGCGGCCTTTGGCTACCTCGGCGTGGTCAGCATGTTCCTCGGCTTCTTCGCCTGGTATCACGGCCTGGCCATCGGGCCGATGGCTCAGGTCAGCCAGGTGCAACTCGCCCAGCCCGTCATGAGCATCGCCTGGGCAGGTCTGCTGTTGGGCGAGCACATCACCGGGACCACGATCGCCGGAGGCCTCGTCGTCATCCTGTGCGCCGCAACCGCGGTCCGCGCGCGGCTCGGCACCACCCGGCGACAAGCAGACATGACCGGTGATGCCGGCGAGCTGCGCCGGCCCGTCCGCGACCGCCACGATCGCGCGGATCCCCGTCCCACGTGAACTCGAACCCCCATTCGGGCCCGTTCGGCAGCGACCCCAGGGTGGCCGGCATCGCCTTCGCCAGCGGCCCCTACCCCTGAGGCTCGAAGCCATCCGCCAAGACGAGACGGCCGCAGCAGACGCTCATGCAGTCGCGGCAATGGTTGCGCATCAGCGCACGATGGAACGCGCGACGCGGAATCCCAGGTCGTCGATCTGGAAGGTCGGCATGCTGCGGCGCCGCACGGAGGCCCGGCAGCTCCAGCGCTCATCAAACCACCCACCGCCGCGGAGCACCCGGTAGGTGCCGTAGACCTCGGCGTCGTAGATATCCCAGCACCACTCCCAAACATTGCCCAGCATGTCGTACAGGCCCCACGCGTTGGGCTGCTTGCCGCCCACCTCGTGAATCCGCTCGTTCGAGTTGCCGCGATGCCAGGCGATCTCGTCGAGCTGCCCGTACCGCGCGCCGGTCGTACCGGCACGACACGCGTGCTCCCACTCGGCCTCCGTCGGTAGCCGGTACCCGTCAGCGGATGCGTCCCACTGGATACGTTCGACGTCACCATGGTGGCGGTACGCCGGCGCCAACCCCTCGTGTTCCGACAGGGCGTTGCAGAACCGGACGGCGTCCAACCACGAAACGCCCTCGACGGGCAACTGGTCGCCTTGCGCGGTGCTCGGTCGCTCACCGGTGACCTGCGCGTATCGCGCCTGCGTGATCGGGAACACCGCGAGCTGGTATGCCGCGAGCTCGACCGGCCAGCTGCGCTGCGTTCGCCGGTCCGACAGCGTCACCCGCCCCGACGGGATCGCGATCATCTCGTTTCCTGCGTTCGTCTCCATCGGCCGGTCACCCTACCGACGTCTGTCCTCGATGCCGCGCCACGATTGAGGACGCTCCTCCCCTGCCTCACCCGGTCGCGCACCGGTTTGTTCGAGGGCGCTGTCGACTCCGCCGCGACCGCCGCTCGACGGGACAAGGTCACGGATCCGCCGGGCGCGGGGGTTGACCAGCCACCGTCCGCCGACCTCAACGGTGGGGACGGTCTCGTTACCGTCGGCGACAGCGCGCACGGCGGCCGCCGCGGGCGGATCACGCCAGATGTCGACCTCGGTGAAGGGCACGCCGTACCGACGCAATCCACGGCGCAGCAGGAAGCAGTACGGGCATCCCGGTCGGGTGTAGACGGTGACCTCGGGACGCGCGATGCTCGCCCCGCGACGTTCGGCGGCCATGTCCCGGTCAGCCCATGAGGCCGGCGATGGCGCGCAGCGCCGCCACATGCCGCGTGTAGGCCGCCGTCCCGTCGTCGGACAACGACAGCCACGTACGCGGTCGCCGACCGACGCGCCCCTTCTCCACCTGGACGTAGCCCGCCTTCTCCAGGAGTGCCACCTGCTTCGAGAGCATGGGATCGCTGATCTCCACACTGTCGCGCACCGCGGCGAACTCGGCGCGCTGGACGCCGGCGAGCGCGGCGACGATCGAGAACCGGACCGCATGGGTCAGCAGATCGTCCAGGTCGCGGCGCGGATGGCTGAGGCCACCGTCGTGGCCGGTGTTGCCGTCCTGTTCCTGGCTCATGCCCGCCGCTCCCGCAACGCCCCGATGAGCATGGGCAGTGCGACGACCACGCTGGCGGGGAGCCAGTACGTCAGGTCGCCGGACTTCTCGTCGGTGCCCACGGCCAGCGCGACCCCGTAGAAGGCGAAGCTTCCGATCCAGTACGGGGTGATGCGCGCGCGGGTCCCGGCGAGGTGGACGAGGCGACTCCGCTCCCACACCGTCATCCCCCCTACCAGCATCAACCATCCCGCCAGGACGGCTGCCCCGACCAGCTTCGACTCGACCAGGCCGATGGTGGCCGTGACCAGGCCGATGCCGACCCCGAACACGGCGAGCTTCGTGCTCGCCCAACGCGCCCGTGAGCGCAACCGCCGGGACGTGTTCGTGGCGGAGAGTAGGGCGGCGCGGGCCGCGTCGGGCGTCATCTCGTTGTCCATGCACACCACTCTGGCATCTACTTACCGTATTGGCAAGCAGTTGCCGTTCTGGTGGCTCCACTCGTCGGTCCGGTCCGTCGAGCACCGCCGGACTCTCCGCTCGGTGCGGTCCGTCAGATTCCGCGCCGACGGCTGCCAACTCGCCATGCCAACATGATCGCCGGTCACCCCGGCACGCCCGCCAGGTCGTCGACGTGCCGGAGGGCCGCGTGCGTGGTCTCCGGTGTTGCGGGCAGGAGCGGCAGCCGTACCGCGGGGCTCGGGATGCGGCCCTGCGCGTACAGAACCGCCTTGATCACCGACGGATTGGGTTCGGCGAACAACGCGGCCGACAGCGCCGCGAGCCCGCGACCGAGGGACCGCGCTGCGACGAGGTCGCCAGCTCGCCACAGCTCCAGGAGCCGGACGAACTCGGCGGTGGCGACGTGCGCTGAGGCCAGGATGCCGCCGTGCGCGCCGAGGGCGAGCAGCGGTGAGATGAAAAGGTCGTCGCCGCCGAGCACCGCGAAGCCCGGCGGGGCGGCGGCGAGGAAGGCGATGGTGTCCGCGTCGATCCCACCCACGGCGTACTTGATCCCGACGACGCCGGGCAGCTCGGCGAGCCGCCGCAACGCATCCGCCGACAGTTCCTGCCCGGTGCGGTAGGCGACGTGGTACGCGACCAGCGGCACCGGACTGACCTGCGCCAGGTGAGCGAAGTGGGCGAGCACGCCCGCCTCACCGGGTCGGACGAACGGCGGCACCACGCAGAGGGCCGCGGACACCTCGGGTCGATCACGCAGCGCGCGGAGCGCCTGCACCGTGTCGGCCCCGACCACGAGATGCGCCGCGCGTTCCCGACAGACCGAGGCGACAACGTCGACCACTTCACCTCGCTCCGCCTCGCTGACGGCCGCCGCCTCCCCGGTGGTGCCCAGTGCGACCACACCCGCGGCTCCGGCGTCCAGCACCTGGTGGGCGAGGGCTTCCAGCGCATGCAGCGCGACGGCTCCGGAATCATCGAACGGCGTGATCAGCGGGACGTACAGGCCGGTCAGTGTCATGGGTCCAGCCTGCGGCCAGCGAACGTAAAGAACCAGTTCGGATTCCTCAACAGAACCGTAAGCTGAGCTGATGCTTGACGTCCGCCGCCTGCGCCTGCTGCGGGACCTGGCCCGGCTGGGCACCATCGCCGCGGTAGCCGAAGCCCACGCCTACACGCCGTCCGCCGTCTCACAGCAACTCGCGGCACTGCAACGGGAAGCGGGGGTCCGGCTCCTGGAACGCGCGGGGCGCCGGGTGAACCTCACGTCGACCGGCGTGGCGCTCGTGCAGCACACCGAGGTCGTCCTCGCCGCCCTGGAAGCGGCGGACTCCACATTGGCCGCTGCGCGCACGGGCCTGGCTGGAACGGTACGGATAGCCGCGTATCCCAGTGCGGTACGTACTCTGCTCCCGGGAGCCCTGGTCAGGCTGGCACGCGACCACCCGGCACTCGACCTCATGGTCACCGAGCTGGACCCGGTCGCCATGCCCGCCGCGTTGCGCGACCGGCGGCTCGACGTCGCGCTCGTGCACGACTACGACATCGTGCCGGTCGCGCCCGATCCGGCGCTGCATTCCACACCACTGCTGCACGAGACGGTGTTTCTCGCCGTCTCCGCCGACCCCGGCGGCGATACGGAAGGCGGTACGGAAGGCGACCCGCTCCACAGCGTCCGCGATGCGCACTGGATCGTGGGCAGCCCCGGCACGCTCTGCCATTCGGTAGTCGTGCATGCCTGCCAGATGGCCGGGTTCACTCCGAGCGTGCGCCACCACGCCGATGACTTCGCCGCCGTGCTCGCGCTGGTCGCCGCCGGCCAGGGTGTCGCCCTGGTCCCCCAACTCGCCGTCACGGTGCCGCTCCCACAGGTCCGGCTCCTACCGCTGACCATCCAGCGCCGCACGCGCGTCTCGTACCGGAAGGGGGCCGCCGCCCATCCAGCCGTGGCCGCCTGCGTCGCGGCGCTCAACGCCGCCACCCACGACTTCCTCGGCGGACCACAGACCCGTCACGAGGGTCACTCCCCGCTGACGGCACCGGCATGCCTCGACTCCGCTTGAGCCCCGATATCCGCCCCGGGCCGGGCGACCGCCCGTAGCGTGGACCGGGTGAACGATGGCCACCTGACCCGCCGGCTGCTGCTCGGCGGCATCGGGTCGGCCGCGGTGGCGGCGGGTCTCTGCGGCTGCGATTCGCCCACCTCCAACCCGCCCACGCCACAGCTGGCGGGTTCGCCACCGTTCTCACCGTCCCGACCCACAGCGTCACCCTCAACGCCCGGTGAAACCTCTCTACGACGCAAGATCGCGAGCCTGCTCGTCGTCGGTTTTCGCGGCGAGAGGCTCAACGACAACGACTGGATCATGAATGCGGTCAGGGACGGCCTGGGCGGCATCATCCTGTTCGACCGCGACCTGCAGACGAACGCCCCACGCAACATCAGGTCGCCGGGCCAGGTCACCGCGCTCGTGAAGACGCTACGACAAGCCTCGCCGGGGCGGCTCATCGTGTCGATCGACCAGGAAGGCGGCCAGGTCTCACGCCTCAACCCGGGCAACGGTTTCCCCACCACCAGGTCGCAGGCCGACATCGGCGCCGCCAATTCCACACCCACGACCCGGGCATGGGCCCAGGGCATGGTCCAGAGCCTCACGTCGATCGGCGTCAACCTCAACTACGCACCGGTCGTCGACCTGAACCTGAACCCGAACAATCCCGCGATCGCCAAGCTCGGACGCAGCTTTTCCGCCGATGCCGACGTCGTGGTGAGGAACGCGACCGAGGAGATCCAGATCCACCGGACCGCCGGCGTCAAAACCGTACTCAAGCACTTCCCCGGCTCCGGCAGCGCGACCGGCAATACCGACTTCACCGTCGTCGACGTGACCAACACCTGGCACAGGAGGGAACTCGAACCGTTTCAACGGCTGATCAACAGCGGCGTCGCCGAGTCCGTCATGGCCGCCCACCTGCTCAACAAGCAGCTCGACCCGAACCGCCCGGCATCGCTGTCGCCGGCGGTCGTGACGGACCTGCTCCGTGGCCAACTCGGCTGGAAGGGCGCCGTCGTGAGCGACGACATGCAGGCGGTCGCCATCTCCAGCAAGTACGGCCGGGACGAGGCCGTCGCGATGGCGTTCGAGGCCGGCCTCGACCTGCTCGTGTTCGCGAACCAGCAGGTGTACGACACAAAGATCGTGGACGAGACGCTCGACAACGTCGTCGACCTGGTCCGCAAGGGACGTATCACGGAGGCACGGATCGACCAGTCGGTCGCGCGCGTCGACACTCTCCGCCCGAGGAGTTGATGTGCACGCCGCAGGGATCCGTCGGCAGATCATCCTCTGTGGACTGAACGCCGGGCAGTCACCGCAGCGCCGCCGATGGCCCTCGGGTGAGGTCGGGGTCCGTCGCAATCTCAGGACACGTCGATGCCGGCGCGCCGCCGAGCAACGATCTTGCTCGCCTGCTGGTGCGCCCGCACGCACGCCTGTGGCAGCTCCTCGGCCGGCACCGGCCGGCTGAGGGCGAACCCCTGCGCAACGTCGCAGCCGAGCTCGGCCAGCAGAGCGAGGGCGTCGAGCCCTTCGACCCCCTCAGCCACCACGGACAGGCCGAGGTTGTGGGCCAGATCGATGGCGCTCCGTACCAGGACGACGTCCTCGGGGTCGTTGGCCAACTCCCGCACGAACGTCCGGTCGATCTTCAGCTCGTTCGCCGGTAGCTGCTTGAGTTGCGACAGCGAGCTGAAGCCGGTGCCGAAATCGTCGATGGAGACCTGCACGCCGTGGTCCCGGACCTGCCGCAGCGTCTCCCGCGAGCGCTCCGGCTCGGTCATCACGCTGGTCTCAGTGACCTCCAGCTGCAGCAGCCCGGGCGCGAGTCCGGAAGCGGCCAACGCGGCCTTCACCCGCGGCACGAACTGCGGGTCGAGCAGGCAGCGTGGGGACACGTTGACCGAGACCACGAGCGGCGCTCCGTCATCCTGCCAGGCTGCCGCCTGAGCAACCGCGACGTCGAGGATGTGGTACGTCAACGGGATCTCCAGGGCACGGCCCTCGGCGATCGGCAGGAACGTGCCGGGCATGAGCAGCCCCCGCGTCGGGTGCCGCCAACGCGCCAGCGCCTCGACCGCGGTGACGATCGCGTCGGCGATGCGGATCTGGGGCTGGAAGAACGGGACAAGCTGTCGGCCCGGGTCGCCGGCGTCGAGGAGAGCCCGCAGCTCACCGAAGAGCACCATCTGGTCGGGGGTCTCGGCGTCGACCTGCGGGTCGTAGACGGCAACTCCGCCGCCGCCGGACTTGGCCCGGTACATCGCCGCGTCGGCGTGGCGGACCAGTTCTTCGTTCGTGCCGTGCATCGGGCCCACCGCTACGCCGATGCTGCCGCTGACCGCCGCCGCCCCGGCGTCGAGCAGGAAGTCCTCGCGCAGGGTATGGACAATCCGGTCCGCCACGCGCGTCGCGTCGGCCACACCCACAACCCGGGACAGAAGGATGGCGAACTCGTCGCCGCCGAGCCTCGCCACCAGGTCTCCCTCGCGGGCGCTGGCACTCAGCCTCCGGCCCGTCTCGGCCAGCAACTGGTCGCCCGCCTGGTGACCGAGGGTGTCGTTGACGGCCTTGAAGCCGTTGAGGTCGAGGATCATGAGTGCCATCTGGCTGTCAGGTGAGGACGTCAGCTGCTTCAGGACGCTCGTCAGACGGCGATGGAACATCGCGCGGTTGGGCAGGCCGGTGAGGGGGTCATGCATCGCGAGCCGCTCGTTGAACTCGGCGTGCTGGGCCAGCCGGCGCTGGTAGCCGAGCACCACGCGCCAGATCAGCGCGACGAGAACGAAGCCCAGTCCAAACCCGATCGACGTACCGACCAGCATGCGTACCTGGGCCCGCCGCAGTGCGGCGGCCTGCACCTGGGCGCTGGCATGGTAGGCCCGCGTCACCGAGTCGATGTCGTGCTGAAGCTGGTAGTAGGCGGGCGTGACCTCGAGCCGGTCGAAGCTCGTGCGGGCGGGATCACGATCGGCGACCATGTCCAACAGTCGATCGGTAAGCTCGCGGTACGCCGCCTGTCTGGCGAGAAGCCGGCTGGCATCCCGCGCGGCCGCCCCGGTGCCGGCCATGGTCACCCGGCCGAGCGCCTGGTTGGCGGCGTTCGCCGCCCCGACGTAGCGGAGCCGCACCGCAGCGGAGGGCTCGACCTGGTAGTGGCGGGCGTGCACTTCCTCCAGCGCGACGGCGCTGCGTGCCTCACCGAACCAGCCGTCCACGGACAGGGCCTGGCTGTGCTCGCGGGCCGCGGACGTCGTCAACGCGGTGCCGATGATCGTGTACCCGGAGAGGGCGAGGAGCACGCTCGCGAGCGCCCCCGTCGTCGCCAAACTGCGTCGGCGTCGGGACCGCGGCTCATCGCCCGTCCCGCCGCTGCCCGCTTGCGCCGTCGGGCCGGCCACGTTGCGTCTACGCCACATGGCGGCGGCTCCCCTCCTCTCGCCGCGGTGCCGGGGTCGCGTCGCCTGGACCGCGGTCCCTGGATGAGAGCATCGGCAGCCGGACAGCCCACCTGACCCTTCTGCTCAACCACGCGGCGTCCAGGTCGATGGAGCGGCGACGCTCACCGACGAGAGGGGCACGATGCGCACACCAACAAGGCTCAGCGCCGTCGTGCTCGCCGCGGTGGCGTTGGCCGCCGGCACCCTCACCGGCTGCGGCGAGAAGCCGCAACAGGACACAGCGCAGGCCGGCGTGGTCCGGCTCGGCGCGCTCGTGCCGCTGTCGGGACGCAACTCCCCCTCCGGCCGGGCAATGGTCGACGCGCAGCAACTCGCGGTGCGCGAGGCGAACGAGGCCGGCGGCGTGCTGGGCCGACGGGTCGAACTGGTGGTGGAGGACGACGCGTGCGATCCGGGGACCGCCGTGGTCGCGGCGAACAAGCTGATCGCCCGCGATATCACCGTCTCGGTGGGCGGATACTGCAGCAGCGCGACCGTCCCGACTCTGAGGATCTTCCGTGATGCCGGGATCCCGATGCTGATCCCGCTGTCCAACTCCGCCGAGCTTCTCCAGCCGAAGTACGACAGCGTCTTTCTCGTCTGCGGCACGGTTTACGCGGAGGCCGAGTTCGCCGTGAAGGCGATGGAGCGCCTCGGCGGCCGACGGCTGGCGGTCGTTCACGACGGCACGAGCTTCCCGCTGTCCCTGGCCGAGGCGACGGTCGACGCCGCGCGCGCAGCGGGCGGCGTCGACTTCGGTGGAGTGTTCGAGCTGAGTCAGGGAGCCCCGCGCTACACCCGCGTCGCCGAGCAGGTACGCGACAGCGGCGCCGACAGCATCTACTTCACCGGGTACTACGCCGAGGCCAACCGACTCATCATCGACCTGCGCGACGCGGGATTCACCGGGAAAATCATGGTCGGCGACGGCGCGGTCGACGGCCCGCTGCTGGAGAACCTGACCGCCCAGCAGAGCAGGGACGTCTTCGGCACCACATTCCTGGTGCCGGAGTTCATGCCCGCGCTCGCCGAGTGGTCAACCCGCTTCACCGCGGCGGTCGGGCACGCGCCCGGTCCTGCCACGCCCGAGGCGTACGACGCGGTCAAGCTGGCCCTCGACGCGATCCGCCGGGCCGGCAGCCTTAACCGCGATGCGGTCCGCCGGGCGATCGCCGGCACCACCCAGCTCCCGCTGCTCTCCGGCGACCCGCGCTTCAACCCCGACGGCACCCGCGCCAAGCCCACGTTCCTGCTGCTTGCCGTGCGCGACAACCGGTTCACCTACGTCTCGTCCAACGAGACGCCGTAGCGGCACCTCAGCCTCGTAGCCTGTGCAACCCCAGCGGCCGGCCGACATGGAAGTCCGCCGAGGCATCGGCGCGTGGTTCTGAGCCCCGAGGGTTCCGGCCAGCAGCCGACCTCGCAGACGCCCGGCACCCGTCGGTCGGGCTCAGCCAGCCCGCTCGGCCCGGCGCAGCAACAGGGCCGCGAGGCAACCGCCGGCCAGCACGGCGATGGCACCCACCGTCTGGCCGGTCTCCAGCGCCGAGCGGAAGGCGTCGGAGACGAGCCCGCGGTCGGTCTCGGTACGGACGCCGGCCAGCGCCGCGGGGAACGAACCGGCGCCGGCCACGGCGGCGGGCAGCAACGCGGCGAACCGGGCGTTGAGGATGGCGCCCAGGACAGCGATGCCGAGGCTGCCGCCGACCTCCGCCATGGTGCCGTCGACGCCGGCTCCGGCGCCGGCCTTCTCCACCGGGATCGCGCTCATCACGGCCTCCACGATGGCCGGGTTGGCCAGGGCGCAGCCGCCACCCATCACGAGTAGTCCGGCCAGCAGCACGGCGTAGCTGTCCGTCCCCGCGTGGGTGATGAGCGTGAGGCCGCCGGAGAGCAGCGCCATGCCGACGGCGATGGCCCACGGCACTCCGAGTCGGCGGATGATCCGCGCGGCGACCCCGCCGAGGTTGAGCAGCACGATGGAGAGCGCGAACGGCATCATCCGCAGACCCGCTTCCCAGGCCGGGTACCCCCGCACGAACTGCAGGTGCTGGGTCAGCAGGAAGAGCGCGCCGGTGGCGCCGAAGGTGATCAGGACGACTCCCGAGACCGCGCCGACGAAGCGTCGGTCCCGGAAGAAGTGCATGTCCAGCATGGGGTCGGGAACCCGCCGCTCCCAGGCCACGAAGGCGCCGAGCAGGAGCAATCCCCCGCCGGCCGCGCCGAGTACCCGGGGGGAACTCCAGCCCTGGTCCGGCCCGGAGATGATCGCGTAGACGATCGCGGTCAGCCCTGCCGTGGAGAGCAGCACCCCGGCCAGGTCGAGGCGCCCACCGACCGGGCGGCGGGACTCCGGCACCAACATCGCGGCCGCCACCAGGCAGACCAGCACGATCGGGACGTTGACCAGGAAGATCGCTTCCCACGGAAGGTAGGCGAGGATGATCCCGCCGATGGGAGGGCCGGCCGCGAACCCCAGCGCGCTCGCTGCCGCCCAGATGCCGATCACCCGAGGCCGCTCGGCGGCGTCGAAGATCTGCATCGCGACGGCGAGGGTGGTGGTGACCAGAAGCGCACCTCCCACCCCCATGCCGGCGCGGGCCGCGATCAGCTGACTGCTGGACTGGGCGAGACCGGCGACCAGCGACCCGAGTCCGAACAGGACGAGACCGGCGAGAAGCAGCCGGCGGCGGCCGTACCGGTCGGCGGCGCTGCCCGCGGTGAGCAGCAGACCTGACTGGACCAGCGCGTACGCGTTGATCATCCACTGGATGTCGGCGGTGGTGGCCGCCAGTTCGGTGGTGAGCACCGGCACCGCCACGGTCAGCACCGTGTTGTCGAGCACCACGGTGACCTGGGCGAGGCAGAGCACGCCCAGGATCAGCCACCGGGTGGGGAGCCGGCCGGCGGTGGCGGTGCCGATCGGAGCGTCGACGGTGGTCACCGGGCCGGGGCAAAGCGGGCGATGGGATTGGCCAGGGTGCCGACGAGCTGCAGCGCTCCCGCCGGGTCGGCGAGGTCGACCATCTGCTGGTTGTTCCGCAGCTGGAGCCGGTTCAGGCAGGAGAGCGCGAACTCCGGGGCGAACAGGTCGTGGCGCCGGATCCGGTCGGCCAGCTGCGGCACGCTCTCGGCGTAGTCGGCCGCGCACTCGGCGACCGTGCGCCAGAAGGTCTCCTCGTCGAGGACGCCCTCGACGACCAGGATCGCGCTGAGGTAGCGCAGGAAGCCGTCGAAGACGTCGGTGAAGATCGACAGCAGCTTCATCTCCTCCGGAACCTCGGCCCTGATCCGCTGGACCTGCGGCGGCAGGTCGGCATCCGGGTCCATCACGACGATCTCCTCGGCGATGTCCTTGAAGATCGCCCGCTCGACCGTCCCACCGTCGAGGACGAGAATGACGTTCTCACCGTGCGGCATGAAGGCCAGGTCGTAGGCGTAGAAGCTGTGCAGCAGCGGGGTGAGGTAGGCGTCGAGGTAACGGCGCAGCCAGAGCTCGGGCGACAGCTCCGACTCCGCGATCAGCGCGGCCGCGATCGAGCGGCCGTCGCGGTCGGTGTGCAGCAGGGAGGCCATGGTGGCCAGTCGCCGGCCCGGCGCCAGGCCGGGCACCGGGCTCTCCCGCCAGAGCGCGGCCAGCATCTTGCGGTACGGGGAGTACCGGTCGGTGGCCGCCTCGTACTGCCGGTGCCGGTAGCCGATCGCGGCCCGCTCGCGGAGGATCGACAGCCCGGTCCGCTTGAGTACGTCGTCGGTGTCGATCAGTTCGGCGAGCCAGTCGTTGATGGCCGGGGTCGCCTCCATGTACGCGGCGGAGAGCCCGCGCATGAAGCCCATGTTCAGCACGGAGAGCGCCGTCTTGACGTAGTGCCGGGACGGGTCGGTGACGTTGAAGAAGGTACGGATGGACTGCTGGGCGAGGTATTCGTCGGGTCCGGGGCCGAGACAGACCAGCCGACGCTGGGCGACCTCGCCGGCGAAGGTGACCGACAGCTTGTTCCACCACTGCCAGGGGTGGACGGGGATGAGCTGGTAGTCGGCCGGGTCGAGGCCGAGACCGGAGAGGGTGTCCGCGAAGGCGGCCAGCGTGTCGTCGCCGAGTTCGGCCCGGACAAAGGTGTCGTAGTCGACGTCGGCGGCGCAGGTGAATGTCGTGTGGTCGCGGTGGCCGGCCAGCCAGATCAGGCGTACCGGATTGGCGGCCTCCGGGGCGTACCGATGGTATTCGTGGATGCCGAAGCCGATGCGCCCGTTGTTCGCGACGAAGCCGGGGTGTCCCTCGGTCATCTCGGTTTCGATGGTCTGGTAGTCAGCTCGGGCGAGGTCGACGGCGTTGACCGCGGGCTTGTCGAGCTTGTAGGCGGTGCCGGCCAGGGTGGAGCTGATCTCCTCGAGATAGACCGGGAGGATCGGGTCGGTGAGACCGAGCGCGCCGCGCAGCTCGATGCAGAAGTCGAGGGCGTCGAGCGGCAGTTCGGTGTCGCCCCGGCGGCGGGTGATGCTGTCGGTGTCGATCTGCCAGTGGTTGAGGGCGAGCAGCCGCGCGGCGAACCGGTACGCGACCTCGCCGTCGTCGCTGCGAACCAGGTAGTGCCGCTCCCCCGTCGACGCGACGGCCGGGGCGGCGGCGGTCGGCTCGGGGGTGAGCAGCCGCTCGTGGGCGAACTCGGCGAGCGCCTTGCGGACCAGCAGCCGGTTGGCCCGGGCCCAGTTCTCCGGCCGCAGATGGTCCACGGATGCGAGCGGGTTCACGCTGGTACTTCCCCTCTGGTGGCGGCCCGGAACTGGTCGCGGGTGCAGACGCTGAGCAGCGCGTCCTTCTCGGGCTTGGCGATGGTGCGAACGGGTTCGAAGCCGACGGCCGCGTTGAGGGCGTGCACCGCGGTGTTGCGCACGTCGGGCTCGACCACGACGCGCCGGACGGCCGGGTCGGCGAAGAGCCAGGCCATGACCGTGGTGATGACGGCCCGGGTGAAGCCGTGGACCGGGGTGTCGGTCGGCGCGCAGAGGAAGTGCATGCCGACATCGCCGGCGCGCGCCTCGTAGAGTCCGGGGAGTTCGACGTGGGCGGGGTCGTACCGCTCGACCAGGAAGGCGGGCCGGCCGTGCCACAGGCCGAGGAAGGCGTCGTGGTGCGGGTCCGCGGCGATCCGGCGGTACTCCTGCGCGACCCGTGCCACGTCGGCGTCCTGCATCAGCCAGAACGCGGCCTTGGGGTCGGTCACCCAGTGGTGCAGCAGCGCGGCGTCGGCGTCCGGGGCGAGGGTACGGATGGCGAACTCGCCGAGCCGCTCGTCGATCCGGGTCCAGATCACCGCGGTCATGACGCGACCCCCGCCGCCGCGCCGAACTCCTGGAAGGCGATGGTCTTCTCGATCGGGTAATGCTCACGGCCGAGCAGTTCGCGGATGATCCAGGAGTTGCGGTAGGCGCCCATGCCGAGGTCGGGTGAGGTGATGCTGTGCGTGTGGGTGCCGGCGTTCTGCAGGAAGACTCTGCGGCCGGTGTGGTCGATGCTGTAGTTGCGGGCGACGTCGAAGCGGCCGTGGTCGTCCCAGCGGATCCGGTCCCGCACCGGTTCGAGGAAGTCCGGGGTCCGGTAGCTGTAGCCGGTCGCCAGGACCAGGCCCTCGGTGTCCAGCGTGAAGTCGCGTTCCTGCTCCACGTGGCGTAGGCCGAGCGTGTAGGTGCCGGTCGATTCGTCGTACGTGGCCGAGGTCAGTTCGGTGTTGGTCATCAGCCGACTGCGCACCGGCCCGTCGATGCTGCGGGCGTAGAGCAGGTCGAAGATCTCATTGATCAGATCGGCGTTGATCCCCTTGAACAGGCCCTTCTGCTCCGCCTCGAGCCGGTAGCGGGTGGGCTCGGGCAGGGCGTGGAAGTAGTCCACGTAGTCCGGGGAGGTCATCTCCAGGGTGAGCTTGGTGTATTCCAGCGGGAAGAAGCGGGGCGACCGGGTCACCCAGTTGAGCTGGTAGCCGTTCGCGTCGATGTCGGAGAGCAGGTCGTGGTAGATCTCGGCCGCACTCTGACCGCTACCGACCACGGTGATGCTCCGCTTCGCCCGCAGAGCGTCGCGGTTCTGCAGGTAACCCGAGTTGTGGATGACGTCGCCGCCGAGGCCCTGGCACGCGGCGGGGACGTTCGGCGGGGTACCGGTGCCGAGCACCAGGTGCCGGGCGCGGTACGTGACCCGCTCACCGGTGGCGGCCACGGTCGCCTGGACGGTGTAAACGTCCTCGGCCGGGTCGTACCCGACGGTCGTGACCTCCTCCCCGAAGTGCAGGCCGGAAAGCTTCGCGGCGGCCCAGCGGCAGTAGTTGTTGTACTCGCTGCGCAATGGGTAGAAGCTCTCCCGGATGTAGAACGGGTAGAGCCGCCCGGTCTCCTTCAGGTAGTTCAGGAAGGAGTACGGGGAGGTCGGGTCGGCGAGGGTGACCAGGTCGGCGATGAACGGTGTCTGCAACCTGGTCGACTCCAGCAGCATCCCCGGATGCCAGTCGAAGTCCGGTCGGGCCTCCAGGAAGACGCCGTCGAGTTCGGCGATCGATTCGGTCAGGCAGGCCAGGCCCAGGTTGTACGGGCCCAGCCCGATCGCGACGAAATCGTGAGTGGCCATGCGGTTCTCCCGGTGCGGGTCCATGTGAGACGTGGGCGGGGACGGTCAGCCGACGGGGCAGGAGAGCTCGGCGGTCCTGGTCTGCACGTACCAGCCGGCGTGTTCGGCGATAAGGTCGACGACCTGCCGGACGTCGTCGAGCGTGGTTTCCGGGTTCAGCAGGGTGAGCTTGAGATGGTGGCGACCGTCCACCCTGGTCCCTGCGACGACTGCCGCGCCGGAGGCGGCCAGCGCCTCACGGGCGAACAGGTTCGCCTCGTCGGCCAACTCCCGGGCCGGGTCGACCGGCAGGTAGCGGAAGACCACGGTGCTCAGCTGGGACCGGGTCACCACCTCGAAGCGGGGATCGTCGGCCAGGATCCGCCACGCGTCGGCCGCCCGGTCCACCACCTCGTCGAAGAGTGCGCCGATGGCGTCCGGCCCCATGATCCGCAGGGTCAGCCAGAGCTTCAGGGCGTCGAAGCGGCGGGTCGTCTGCATGCTCTTGTCGACCTGGTTGGGGATGCGTCGCTCGACCATCCTGGCCGGGTTGAGGTAGTCGGCGTGGTACGTGGCGTGCCGAAGGACCCGCCCGTCCCGCACCAGCAGCGCGCTGGAGCTCACCGGCTGGAAGAACGACTTGTGGTAGTCGACGGTCACCGAGTCGGCGCGCTCGATCCCGTCGAGCAGGTGCCGCCGGGTCGGCGACACCAGCAGGCCGCAGCCGTACGCGGCGTCGACGTGCAGCCACACGCCGGCGGACGCGCACAGCGCGGCGATGGACGACAACGGATCGATCGAACCGAAGTCGGTGGTGCCGGCCGTGGCGACGACGGCCATGACGACCTGACCGGCGTGGCGGCAGCGCTCGAGTTCCCCGGCCAACGCCTCGGGTCGCATCCGCCGGTCCGCGTCGGTCTCCACTGTGACCACCGCGTCCGCGCCGAGACCGAGGAGTTTGGCGGATTTCTGGACGCTGAAGTGGCCCGCCGCGGAGGCGAGGATGCGCAGCCGGGGCAGTAGCTCGTGCCGGTCCGACGGCATCCCGGCGCTTTCGGCCATACGGGTCAGCGCCTCCTCCCGGGCGAGCAGCATGGCCTGCAGGTTGGACTGCGTCCCGCCACTGGTGAACACACCGTCGGCGGCCGGCCCCAGGCCGATGCGCGCCGCGGTCCAGTCGATCAGGCGGCGCTCGATCAGCGTCCCTCCGGCGCTCTGGTCCCAGGTGTCCAGGGACGAGTTGACGGCGCTGAGCACCGCCTCGCCGAGCAGGGCCGGGATGACTACCGGGCAGTTGAGGTGCGCCAGATAGCGGGGGTGGTGGAACCAGACGGCGTCGCGCAGGTAGACATCCTGGAGTTCATCGAGGGCGGCACCGGAGTCGCCCAGTGGTCGGTCCAGGTCGATCCCGGAGACCTTCGGCGCCAACTCTTCCGGGGACACCCCGGTGAACGGCGCGTCCGTGCCCGCGACCCGCGTCGCGACCCGGTCGATCCCGTCGGCCAGCACCCGCCGGTAGTGCTCCACGGAGCCGTTGTTGAACAGGTGGGCGCGGGCGGCCGACCGTAGCGTCTCCATCGCCGGCACGGTGTCGGTCGGATGTCCCGAAAGGTTCATGCAGAGTCCTCGACAGTCTCTAGTGGACAGTGGTTGTGGACGGCAGGAGCCGGGCCGTGGAGCATCGGTGCGTGGTTCCGCCGTCCGGCGGGGGCGGTCAGACCGCTGCGGCGGAGAGTGCCTCTGCCTGGAGATCGTCGTTTGAGGCGCCCAGGCGCCAGTAGCCGGCGAAGGTCACCTGCCGGCGGTGGAGACCCCGCTCGGCGACGAGGTGCCGACGCAGGGTCCGCACGCTCGCCGACTCCCCCGCGATCCAGGCGTACGGCGTACCGGCGGGCATCCGGGCCCCCCGGACCGCCTCCACCAGAAGACCGCTACCCGGCGGGGTCGTACCACGGACGAGCCACCTGACCTCGGCGGTCGCCGCGCTGGGCAGATCCTGGATGTCCGCCACGTCCGGCACCTCGATCCAGACCCGGGCCCGCATGCCGGCCGGCAGCCAGGCCAGGATCGCACCGACGGCGGGCAGGGCGGTCTCGTCCGCCGCCATCAGCACGTGGTCCGTGCCGGGCGGCGGGCGGAAGCAGACACCCCGGTTGTCCTCGACCGCCGGGCCGAGCATGACCACACGGTCCCCCGGCCGAACCCGACCGGCCCACCGGGAGGCCGGGCCGGTGTCACCGTGCAGCGCGAAGTCGATGTCCACTTCCGCCTGGGCCCGGCGCTGCTCGCGAACGGTGTACGAGCGCATGACGGCGCGCTCCCCCGGGTCGATGGCCCGCCACTCGGAGAACCAGTCCTCCCCGGAGTGGATGGGCACCACCGGCGCGCTCTGCCCGGGGTGCGGCAGGAACAGGGAGAGGCTCTGGTCCCGGCCTCCGCCGGCGAACGTCGCCAACTGCTCGCCGCCGAAGGTGACCCGGACCATCGAAGGGGTGAGACGGCGACTGCGTACGACGTGTGCCTCGTAGAAACGGAACTGGACGGCAACCGGGTCGGGAGTCCTCGTCGTCATCGTGTCAGACCTTCTTCGCGCCCTGGATCGCCTTGGCCAGGTTTTCCAGCAGCGGTGCGGAGCCGGCGTACGAGAAGCGGGGTACGGCGTCCCACGGAGTGACCTGACCGGCCTTGACGGCGGGGAGCTGCTGCCAGGTGGGCTTGCCGGTGAGATCCTTCGGCTGCAGTGCCGTGCTGCGGTTGTCGAGCAGGATCAGGTCGGCGGGGAACTTGCCGGCGTTCTCCCAGCTGAGACTCTCGAAGTAGTCGCCGGATTCGAGCTTGGTCGGGACGACGATGTCGACCCCGAGCTCGGCGAAGTACATCAGGTCCGTGCTGACCTTCGGGTTCGACACGTAGAAGGTGTCCGGGCTACCGGAGGCGGCCAGCACCTTGATCCCGGGATTCGCCTTCACTGCCTGTCGCACCGCCTCGGCAGCGGCCTCGAACCGCGCCTTGGCATCGGCGACCTTCTTGGCGTTGAGATCGGCGCCGAGCGACTTGGCAAGCGCGGCGTACCGCTCGATCGGCTTGGTCATCGGCACCCGGGCGGTGGTGATGGCGACGCTGGGGGCCAACGGGAGGATCTTGTCCTTGCTCTCGTCCGGCACGTACCAGAGGGCGCCGGGGTCGTAGGTGTGGGTGACCAGGAGTTGGGGCCGCAGCCCCGCGTACTTCTCGATGCTGAACTCGCCCCAGACGTTGCCGAGGACCGACACGGCCTTGACGTCGAGGTCGCCGGCCTGCGGATCGGCCGTACCGTCGGCCCGGGTGGTCTCACCGAAGACGCCGACGATCTGCTTGTCCAGCCCGAAATCGACCAGGGCCGCCGCCGCGCCGGTGAACGCCACGATCCGGCCGGGGGTCGCGTCCGCGGTGGCCTTCTCGTTCCGGTCGTCGGTGAAGGACCAGGGGCCGGCACTGCCGCCGGCGGTCGACGGGGACGTGGAGTCGCCGTTCCCGCCGCAGGCAGCGAGCAGGGCCGCGACGGTGGCGGCCCCGCCGGCCGCGAACAGGCCGCGACGGGTCAGGCGATGAGCGGATACGGAATGCGACATGGCGACGACTTTCGATCAGAGGGCGGTCGCAATGACCGTGACAGCGCCGTTAGGTTAACCTAACCTAAGAACTTGTCAACAGACGTTCGCCGATTCTCATCACCCGGGAGTCCACACTGTCCGGTACACAGTTACTACGGGCCGGTAACCCAGCGGAGGCTCCGCCGTCGCCACGCCCGGGCCGCCGAAATGCGGCTCGGCTCGCCGGGCTGGCCGCGTCCCTGCTGCTGCTGATCGTCGTGCTGGTGTTCAGCATCGCGGTGGGTGCGAAGCAGCTTCCGTTGGCCGAGGTGTGGCACGGACTGCTGCACAGCGACTCCGCCGAATACGCCGTGGTGCACCGGATGCGGCTGCCCCGTACCCTGCTCGGCCTGCTCGTCGGCGCGGCGCTGGGCCTGGCCGGCGCCGTGATGCAGGCGCTGACCCGCAATCCACTGGCCGATCCCGGACTGCTGGGGATCAACGCCGGCGCTTCGGCGGCGGTCGCCTCGGCGGCGGCCTTTCTGGGCGTCTCCACATTCGATGGTTACGTGTGGTTCGCCCTGCTCGGGGCCGCGACCGTCACCGCGCTGGTCTACGCGGTGGGCGGCGGGCGCGGCGCGACCCCGGCCCGGCTGGCGCTGGCCGGGGCGGCGCTCAACGCCACCCTCTACTCCTACGTCAGCGCGGTGATGCTGCTGGACGCCGCCTCCCTGGACCGGCTGCGGTTCTGGACGGTCGGTTCGCTGGCCAGCGCCGAATCGACCACGGTGGTCAAGGTGCTGCCGTTCATCGTTACCGGCCTGTTGATCGCCCTGGCGGCGGCGCGTCCGCTCAACGCGCTGGCGCTCGGCGACGACGCGGCGCGGGCACTGGGCGCGCGACCCGCCCTGATCCGGGGAGCCGTGATCGTGGCGGTCACGCTGCTCTGCGGCGCGGCAACCGCGGCGTGCGGCCCGATCGTCTTCGTCGGCCTGATCGTGCCCCATCTCGTACGCGCCCTGACCGGGCCGGACCTGCGCTGGCTACTGCCCTACTGCGCGGTGCTCGCGCCCGTGCTGCTACTCGCCGCCGACGTGCTGGGGCGAGTGCTGGGCCGTCCCGGCGAGCTCCAGGTGGGGCTGATCACCGCGGTGCTGGGTGGGCCCCTCTTCCTCTACGTGGTGATCCGAGGCAGGGTGGCCCGACCGTGATCGTGCTCCGTATCCCGAACGGGTGGTCCGTCCGCTTCCACCCCCGCGCGCTCGCCGTCGGCGCCGGAGCCGCGCTGCTGGCGGTCGTACTGAGCGTGTTCGCCATCGGCAGCGGCGACTATCCGATGAGCTCCGCCGACGTGCTCCGGACCCTCGCCGGTCGGGGCTCCCCGGCGGAGGACTTCATCATCGGCGAGCTACGGCTGCCCCGACTGGTGACCGCCCTGCTGGTCGGCGCCGCGCTGGCGCTCGCCGGCACGGTCTTCCAGTCCCTGGTCCGCAACCCACTGGGCAGCCCGGACGTGCTCGGCTTCACCCAGGGCGCGGCGACCGGCGCGCTCGTCGTGGTCGTGGTCGGCGGCAGCAGCGCGGCGCTCGCCGGCGCGGCGCTCGCCGGCGGCCTCGCCACCGGCCTGCTGATCTACGCCATCGCCTGGCGGGAGGGGGTACACGGCTACCGCCTGGTTCTGGTGGGCATCGGCGTCGCGGCCATCCTCACCGGCGTCAACGGCTACCTGTTGACCCGGGCCCCGCTCATGCAGGCGGCCCGCGCCGTGCTCTGGCTCACCGGCAGCCTGGACGGGCGGGGCTGGGTGAACGCCATGCCGCTGCTCATCGCGATGGCGGTGCTGGTGCCGGTGCTCCTCGCCTGCGGACCGGCGGTGCGGATGATCGAGATGGGCGACGACACCGCCAACGCGCTGGGCGTACGCGTCGAGCGCCTGCGTCTGGTCCTGCTCGGCGCGGCGGTGCTGCTCGTCTCCTTGGCCGCGGCCGCCGCCGGGCCCGTGTCGTTCGTGGCGCTCACCGCGCCGCATGTGGCGAAGCGGCTGACCCGCACCCCCGGGCCGAACCTGCTGCCGTCGATGTGTGTGGGCGCGCTTCTGCTGGTCGCCGCCGACTTCGCGGCACAACGGGCGTTCACCGCGCACCAACTGCCGGTCGGCGTGGTCACCGGCGCGCTCGGCGGCGCCTACCTGGTGTGGCTGCTCGCCACCGAGCGGAAGGCCGGCCGCATATGACCACCACGAACCAGAACGGAGTACGGAGCATGCAGCCCGGGACCCCACGGATCAGCGGCAGCGGGATGCGGCTCGCCTACGAGCGACGCATCATCGCCGAGGAGTTGACCGTCGCCATCCCCGACCGGTCGTTCACCGTGATCATCGGACCCAACGCCTGCGGCAAGTCCACCCTGCTGCGTGCCCTGTCCCGCATGCTGAAGCCGACCGCCGGAGCGGTGCTGCTGGACGGGGAGGACATCCACACCCTGCCCGCCCGCAAGGTCGCCCGCACCCTGGGCCTGCTGCCGCAGTCCTCCATCGCACCCGACGGCATCAGCGTCGCCGAACTCGTCGCGCGCGGACGTTACCCGCACCAGGGACTGCTGCGGCAATGGTCGCGCGACGACGAACGGGTGGTGGAGGAGTCGATGGCGGCCACCGGGGTCGCCGACCTCGCCGACCGCCCCGTCGACGAGTTGTCGGGCGGTCAGCGGCAACGGGTGTGGATCGCGATGGCGCTGGCCCAGCAGACCCCGCTGCTGATGCTGGACGAGCCGACGACGTACCTCGACATCGCCCACCAGATCGAGATCCTCGACCTCTGCGCCCACCTGCACGAGGAGCAGGGCCGAACGCTGGTGGTCGTACTCCACGACCTCAACCACGCCGCCCGCTACGCCACGCACCTGATCGCGATGCGGGAGGGCCGGGTGATGGCGGCCGGAAACCCTCGGGACATCGTGACCGCAGACCTGGTGGAGCAGGTCTTCGGACTTCCCTGCCGGGTGATCGACGATCCGGAGAGCGGCACACCCATGGTCATCCCCGCCGCCCGCCGCCGCGCCGACGCGACGCCTTCCACCGCCGCAATGGAGTTGGCCTGAAACGCTTTCGGGTCGTGTAGGTCCGCTCGATCACACTGCGCCGAGTTTGGCGATCATGCGGTGCATATGAGATCGAGGCTCTCCGGATCGGCGTCGTTCACCTCCCGCGGAGTCCACCACCGAATTCCCTCTGCAAGGTCGGGGACGAAGACCTGATCGCGGCTGCCAGCTCCTGCTTTGGCCACTAACGTTGGCCGGGTCTGTCGTACCGACGTGGTGGGTTGGTCTATGCCTCGGCGTCGGGATCCGGATGATGCTCGGGTGGTGCATCGCACGGCCCGGGTGGGTGTGCGGGTGAGGGCTGTCCCGCCGCCACGCCGCACCATCGTGTCGCCCTGCGATGAAAGAATCGCGATCATAGCGTCGGTTCCCGGCGTCATCGACTGACCTCCTGGAAGCAGGCCGGTCATGAGCCGATGAATGGCGCTCATGCGCGACCTGCGTTAGCGGGGCAGCCGCTTGCCAGATTGACGGTTAATGTGAGCCCAGTGCCGGCGTGATGGCCCCTTGCTCCGACGATCGCTGTTGAGGATTTTCTGCACGTGCTCGGCCAAGTGCTTCCTCTCGCTCTCCTCGACACGGTCAGCGTGTCCACGCTCGCGATCCCGCTCTGGTTCCTCCTGGCGCCGCGAGGGCTGCGGTTCGCGAACGTCTACCTCTACCTGCTGCTCGTCGGCGCCGGATACCTGCTCCTGGGAATCGCACTTATGGGCGGCCTCTCCGTCTCCAGACAGGAGGTTCGCTCGGCGCTGGAGTCACGGGCCGGCGACATCGCCGTGGCAGCCGTCGGCATCGCCCTCATCCTGTTCGCCGCCTGGTACGGCCTCCTCAGGAAGAACAGCGGTGCCGAGGGGCGGTTGAACCGCTGGCGCGAGGCGGCCGTCGGCGAATCGGCGACGCTTCGTGGCGTCGTCATGGTGGCGGCGATCGCGGTGACCTTGGAGATCGCGACGATGTTCCCGTACCTCATGGCGATCGACACCCTGGGCCGAACCAACCATCCCTGGATCACCCGCGTTCTCATACTCGCGCTGTACTGCCTGGTCATGGTCGCCCCCGCCGGCATCGTCACGCTGGGACGGATGTTGTTGGGCGAGGCTCTGACGCCGATGTTGGACAGGGTCAACGACTGGATCCGGCGTAACGAACGCGAGGACACCGCCTGGCTTCTCGCCATCGCGGGCGTCGTGCTCCTGGTCAACACACGGTTTTTCGACCAGCTCATGGCGCTTCTCGGCAAGCGCTGAGATTTCCGTTGGCAACGTAGGTCTCGGCGGCGTCGCTCATGGCGTAGACGCCTGGCTCGCCACGCTCAACGGCGTCGTGATCGGCGACTGCGGCACCGACGTCCCATCACGGCACGCGTTGGAAAATGCCGGCTTCCACTGTGTACGGGAACCGAGGAGTTCTGCTGGTATGCGCTCGTGGTCCAGCACATGCTGCGATCAGTGGCAGGCCGCAGAGCATTTCTGCCGCCACCGCCTCGCGCGCCGCTTCGTCGGCGAGCGCTCACCCCGAGTTGCTACCGTCACGCCGTGACCGAACTCCAGCGGCTCGACGCCCATCACGCCGCCGCGCTGCTCCGCTTCGAGCGGGACAACCGGGCGTACTTCGCGCGGTCCGTGCCCGACCGGGGCGACGACTACTTCGCCGGGTTCGCCGCGCGCCATGCGGAACTGCTCGCCGAACAGGCCGCCAGTCGGCACCACTTCCACGTCCTGGTCGACGACGAGGGCACCGTGCTGGCCCGGTTCAACCTGGTCGACGTGACCGACGGTGGAGCCGAGCTGGGCTTCCGCGTGGCCGAACGGGCGTCCGGGCGGGGCGTGGCGAAGGACGGCGTCCGGCGCACCTGCGAGCTGGCGCGCGACGAGTACGGGCTGCGCCGCCTGATCGCGTCGGCCACGCTGGAAAACGCCGGCTCGCTCGCGGTGCTCCGGGGCACCGGATTCGCCCCGGTCGGCGAGGTGCTGCTCGACGGGCGTCCTGGGCTACGGCACGTCCGCGAACTGACGGACGTCGCCTAGCCTCCCGCCGCTGCTGCTGTGCGACCGCCGGTTGGTCTGAGCGAATGGGGGCTACACCCCGGCCTGGTCCCGGAACACGCTTCCCCCGCGATCGCAGGCGCCCACCGGCTAACCACCGAGCAGCCGGTTCGGGTTGCGCCGCATTCCGTACCGGCCATCACGTCACCGCCCGTCGGTGGGCTCACGCGACGGGCGGCCATGAACAGTGGCGACAACGCGATGTCACGCCGGCTGCTTCGCGCAGCGGTAGCGCGGCTCCGCGTCGTACCGCCACGTGAACTTCTCCCGTCTGATCTCCTTGCCGCCCTGCCGGAAGATGCGCCACGCGTCCTGGGTGAAGCCGTTGATGCCGTCGGTGGCGATGCACGACGGGCCGGGGTCGAGGAAGACCGTCTTCGGCGTGGTGGTGTCCCGCTTCGGGCTCCACTGGGTCGTCACGCTGTCGTACACCTTGGTGCTCCAGATCGACACCGTGATCGAACTCGCCGTGAACGACGTGTCGATGACCACCCCGTGCGGGGTGTCGTTGCGGAACTTGAAGTCCAACGTCGGATAGAAAATCGTCGACTCGATTACCGAGGGATAGCGGCTGAACCAGTACGAGTGCGGCGTGTGCTGGACGTCCTCGAGGCCGGCGTAGTACGTGGCGTTGAACAGCGTGGTGGTGAACTGCGAGATCCCGCCGCCGACGCCGGGCACGAGCTTGCCGTCGAGGATGACGGCGGCGTCCTTGTATCCCTCGGCGTACCCGCGTGGTCCCGTATAGCCGTTGAGGGAGAACACCTTGCCGGGCTTGACCAGCGCACCGTCCACCGTTTTCGCCGCCGTCACGATGTTGTGGCTGCGCGGATCGGAAAGCCCACCGGAGAAGTGGGTGGTGAAGGTGGAGACCCGCTCCTTGATGCCCAGCTTCGCGACCTCCTCCGTGGTGGTCGCGGGCTGCTTCTCCTTGAGGACGCCGGTCACCTGGCGTCCATCGCTCTTGGGCAGCACCGCCAGCAGCTCGCCGGAGACGGCCGCCAGATCCACCTGCTGACCGGCCACGCTCGGCGTGACCCGCGGCTTACCGCCCTCGATCGATACGGTCGCGTCCTTGGGCTTGACCTCGATCTTCGCCAACTCGCCGGCAATCGCAGCCCGCAGCGCCTTCTCATCGATTCGTGGATCGATCCTGCCGCTCTTGTCGGCGCCCAGCACGAGACTCTTCGCCGTCGCGGCCGGCGGAATGGTCAACTGCCCGCGATCGGTCGTGACGGTCACCGCGGCGGACACTGCAGGCTTCGCGAGCTCGGCGACGAGCCGGTCGACCTCCTCGGCAGTGGTCGTGGGATGCACATCGACCAGCGGAATGGCGATGTGCTGCCCCTTCAACCATCCGTCGCGCAGCGCTTGGGCCGAGCGCTCTGATTCCAGCCCCTTGCCCGGCCGCGGGTAGACCGGCTTCGGCGTGGTGCCCTCGAACACGACCGCCGGCATCGTCATCTGCTCGCCGACCTTGCCCGCCATCTTGCGCAGCTCGGCGTCCAGCCGCGCGGCGTCGACGGTCACGACGGGCTCCACGGTGCGGGATCCGAAGATCGCCCGCAGCGGGTTTCCGGGGCGCCGTGTCGAGGCCGCGACCGTGGCCTCGACGTCGACGCCCAGCCCGACGCTTGCCGGCGTGATCTGACCGGTCCTGTCACCGACCGTGACCGTGACCGGTCGACCGAGCGCGTCCGACCGCCGCGCGACCTCGCTGCGCAGCGCCTCGGCGGCCTCGGCCCTCGTCTTACCGCCGAGTTCGACCCCGAGCGCCGTGGTGCCGGGCGGCACGTCCCCGGCGTACGCGTAGGCCGCCACCCCACCGGCCGACGAGACGAGGGCCGCCGCGATCACGGCCGCGACGATCATGCGGCGCCGCTTCGGACCCCGGCTCGATGATGGCGGGCCGCCATCAGGGGTGGCTGCGTCGGACGCGGCAGCGTCGCCCACACCCGCGCCCGGCGACCCAACGTTGACCGGCGACTGAGGATGCTGCGGTTCCATGCCCGGTGCGGAGTCCACGGACGGGACGACGGGGAACTGGACCGTGGACGACGAGGAGTCGAACGCACGGCCAGACTCGGGCGGGGTGGGGGTGGTCATCGCTGCTCCAGTCGGACGGGATAGCCAGCGGCGGTGATCGCCGCGGCAAGGGTATCCGGGTCGCTCGCACCGGGTCGGGTCGCACATCGCGCGCGCGGCGCGCACCGAGTTTGTTGAAGGCTCAACATCAGCGTACGGTTACCGGGCCGTTGAACGCTCAACTAGTCGCAGGAGTGACATCTCATGACCAACCCCCTGTTGCGTGACCTTGCGCTGCTCATTGCCCGTCTCGGTCTGGGCATCGTGTTCGTCGCCCACGGTTGGCAGAAGTGGGCGACTTTCGGTCACGAGGGCACAGCCAGCGCGTTCGAGAACATGGGCGTCCCGATGCCCTCCGCCGCGGCCTTCTTTGCCGCCACGGTCGAGCTCATCGGTGGCGCCGCCCTGATCCTCGGTGCCGCCGTGCCGGTGGCCGGGCTGTTGCTCGCCGTAAACATGGCTGGCGCCTTCCTCTTCGTTCACGCGACGAAGGGCGTGTTCGTCACCGATGGCGGCTTCGAGCTGGTGCTCGCCCTGGGCGTCGGTGCGTTGCTGCTCGCCGCCACCGGCGCCGGCCGGTTCGGTGTGGACCACGTACTCGGCAGCCGGCTCCGCCGGTCTCGCCGGTCCGGCCGGCCCGAGGTCGGCGCGGCTGCTGCCTGACCCCCCGGATCACGGGTCGGATATCCCACGCATCGGCCTGCCGTCGCGCCCGACAGGGCGTCGATGGCAGGCCGATGCGTGGGAGCAGGCGCCGCTCGATGTACGGACAGCAGACCGACACGACCGGCCGAGCCGGCCGGTCGCGATGGTGGGCTCATGGTGGTACGGGGTGTGCGCTGCTGCGCTGACTGTGCCGCGAACTCATCACCAGCTTGTCCAACGGGCCCAGGGGCGGAGTCCCGTCGTCAGTCGTCGTCATCGTCGAATCCGTCGTCGTCCCCGCCGCCGTCGAGGATCGATCCGGTGACGGCGTCAACATCGACCTCGCGTTCGCCACCGCCGAGCAGGAACTTCACCTCCCAGATGGGCCCGCCGTCTCGTTCGTCCAACTCCGCCTCGGTCACGCGCGCGCCGGCGAACTGCCGGGTGACGATCGCGGCGGCCTTGACGGCGTTGACCGGGCGTGGACCGAAGCGGGCGTCGAGTTCAGGATCGATCTCGATCTCGAATGCGCCGGCTGCGCCCCGCGGTGCGGCCGCCTGGGTGCGGGTCCTGCGCTCCCGGTCATCGTCCGCCATTGCCAGTGCTGTTCCGGTGACCAGCGGAACAGCTACGCCGGCTACGGTGATCGCTGCCAGAAATGTCCTACGCATTGGTGCTCCCATCGTCGATGCTCGATGCCCCACCTGGCTGTACGTGGTGGTGCCTCCCTCGACCGCAACTCGCCGTGCCCGTTGCGGCTACTACGACTGGCAATACGAGTCACCGGGCCCGCGGCGCTCAACGTTCCGGGCGGGCCTGGCGGAATTCTGGTGCCCTGCTGGCGCTTTCCTGGCCTGTCGCCCCCGCCATGGGCACCACCCGCTCATGGCCGGACATCGATCCTGCGGAAAGTCTCTCAGTAGCCGCGACGGGGGCGAGGCTGACCACGGCGTCGACGCCAGCGGCCGCGGCGCGCAGCTCCACGTGGCCCCCACTGGCTTCGGTGAGTTGTTGCACCAGCGCCAGACCCAGTCCTGTGCCGCCCTTGACCGCGTCAGGTGCCCTCCAGAACCGATCGAAGGCGCGCAGCCGTTGCGCCTCGCTCATCCCGGGCCCTTGGTCGATGATGTGCAGCTCCACAACCGTGTCGTGACGGTCGCCTCGAGCCCCTGTCTCCACGCGCACCCGGTGCGTCTTGACGGTGATGGTGCTGCCTTCGGGTGCGGCGTTCATGGCGTTCGCGAGTAGGTTGTCGAGAATCTGCTCCAGCGCTCCGGGCAGGGCGTAGACCTGACCGACGGGGTCGCCGGTGACGGCCAGCTGGACGCGCCGCTGACCGGCCAGGGGTTGCCACATCCTCACCCGGTCTTCCACAGCGGCATCCAGGTCGGCCGGTACGGGCAGGTCGGACCCCTCCTCGATGCGGGCCATGGCCAGCAGCGTTTCCACCATCCGGCCCAGCCGATCGGTTTCGGTGAGCGCGGCCGCGAGGGTGCCGCGGGCGTTCGCCGGCACGTCCGCTTCCAAGATTTCCAGACGTAGCCGCAGCGCCGCGAGCGGCGTCTTGAGCTGATGGGAGGCGTGACCGGCGAACGAGTGTTGCGCCGCGATCAGGTGCTGGAGGCGGGCGGCGGTGCGGTTGAACGTGTCGGCGAGCCGGCGCAACTCCATAGGGCCAGTCGTGGTGGATGCCGGCGCGGGCAGCGTGCCGTCGGCCAGATGCCGGGTCGCCTGTTCCAACGCGTCGACGGGCCTGCTGATCCACCGGGCCAAAACGAACCCGACCCCCATGACGACCGCGAGCACGACGAGCCCCACGGCCGCCAGAGACAGCCAGAGCCGGTGGATGCGTGCCTCGACGCCGGTCGTGGCGATAGTGATCCGTACAGCGCCGCGCACCGTCGCCCCGGGCCGCGTCGGCACCCCAACCGACAGACTCTTCACCCCACCGATCACGCTCGTCCGGATGCCGATATGCGCCTGGCCCCGCAGCGCTGCCTGGATCTCCGGCAGCGCCGCCGGCTGAGCCTCCTCGGTACGCAGCGGGTGCGAGCTGCTCAGCAACGCGCCCTCACCGTCCACGATGACCACTCGCCCACCGAACTGTTCGGCGCTTTCGGCGGCGAGCAGGTCCAGCCGGTCGAGCTGTCCGTCACGGATGGCCTCATCGGCTAAGGCCCCCACTACTTCAGCCGAGTGCTCCACCTGTCCTTCGAGGCGCTCACGCTCCGCGCGGGCGTACAGATAGCCGAGTGGGATCTCCAGGCACAGCAGCACGACCACCGCGACGGTGACATAGCTCAGCACGAGTCGACGGGTCATCGGCGCGAATGGCGGATCACGCGCTCGCCGCCCATTTCACCGTGTCGCCGGATCGGCCGCAGGCGGCGACGGGTGGGGCACCACCGACGCGCAGGGCACGGTGATCCGGAAACCGACACCGCGCCGCGTCTCGATCAAGTCCGGGTGGCCCAGCTTGCGGCGCAGGCTCGCTACGTGGAAATCCAACGTCTTCCCGGCCCCGAAGAAGCGCGGACCCCACACCGCATGTAGTAGCCGCTGCCGCGTCACCACCGCGCCCGGATCCTCGGCCAGCAACGCCAGCACATCGAACTCCTTCGGCGCCAGCGCGACCGGGCGACCCCGCACCCACACCTGCCGCGTCCGTCGATCGATCACCAGCCAGCCGATGACCTGACCGGACGGCGACATCGCCCCAGGCGCGTCTGCCGTGCTGGTCACAACGGCAGGCCCCGAGCCGAGCCAGCCATCGCCACGCGGTGTCGCCTCGACCAACGGCCGCGCTCGTCGGCCTACCGCGCGCATCCGCGCGACCAGCTCACGTACGCCGAACGGCTTCGACAGGTAGTCGTCGCCACCGAGTTCCAGACCAACCACCCGATCAGCCTCGGACCCACGCGCGGTCAACATGATGATCGGTATCTGCGACACCTGCCGGAGCCGGCGGCAGACGTCCAAACCATCCATGTCCGGCAGCCCCAGGTCCAACAACACCATGTCGCTCGATTGCGCCTGCAACGCCGCAGCGCCCGTGGCCACCCGCGACACCGCGAAGCCGTACCGACACAGCCCTTCCGCCAGCGGCTCAGCGATCGTGTCGTCGTCCTCGACGAGCAGCACCCGCATCAGCACCAACCGCGCCCGCGGGCGTCAACAGGCGCGCCCAACCTTTGCGTCTCGAACATGTTCAGGGGTACGGCCCACCGGCCCCCGGGGTTCACCCGCGCAACCACGGACCGGTGCCGCTGGATGAGTTACGAGGAACGTGGGACGCTCCCGACCGGAGCGGACTCGTGGCCTTCGCTATGAGCAGTGCTGCCATCAACCCGGGCGATCCGCAGTCTGCGCTGTGCGGCCATCCGCACCGGGGCATTTGCGGCCCCGTAGCCGGCGTATCCGCCGATCCGCTGGACCACCTCGAAGAAGACCCGTGACCCCAGTATCTCGGTGTAGAAGTGGAGGAATTCACCGTGCTCGTCGCGGTCATAGAGCACCGAGTACTGACGCATCGCGGCGAGCAGTTCTGCCGGCAGGCCGAGCCGTGCGTCGAGGTCGTCGTAATAGTTGCCCGGGATCTGCAGCAGCGGCGCGCCGAGGGCACGCACAGCTCGCGCGCTGGCGATGGCGTCGTCGGTGGCGAACGCGACGTGCTGCGGATCGGGTACGCCTGGCGCCCATTCGCCCCGGCGCAGCAGAGCCACGCTCAGCGCGATCCGGACCTCGTGCGCAGGGTCGGCGACGGCGCGGCTGCGTACCAGGCCGAACGGTGCGGCGAACTCGGTGATGGTCTCGGGTTCGAGCCCAAGTACCGCGCGGTAGAACAGCGCCGCTTCGTCGAAGTGGTCGAACGGCTGGCTGAGCGCGACGTGGTCGATCTTCGTGAGGCCCGCACCCGCGCCGGGCGTCGCGTCGGTGAGGATGAAGTCCGACAACCAACTGGTGGCGTCGTTCGCGCCGGTCCGACAGAAGAACACCGAGGTTCCGTCCGGCGCGGCGACCGC
This sequence comes from Micromonospora sp. NPDC049679, assembly GCF_040659735.1. Lineage (NCBI taxonomy): Bacteria > Bacillati > Actinomycetota > Actinomycetes > Micromonosporales > Micromonosporaceae > Micromonospora > Micromonospora sp. NPDC049679. The sequence goes on along the minus strand of NZ_JBFANZ010000005.1, from coordinate 83,633 downwards.
GGACAGGATTGCCTCGTCCGCGCCGTGGGTGCGCGGAAGCACGGGCGCGAGCAGCAGCTCCGCACGCCGCGCGGAAGCGACGGGGTCCACGCTCTCGACGGCAAGCGCACACAGTGCGGCGCCCCCCGGACCCGCCCCGCTCGGCGCGGCGGCGTTGAGCAGCACCCGGGCGGCACCCTCCTGCCACAGCTGCACCGGCTTCGAGCGGTGCTGTCCCGTGTGCATGAAGCCCAGCGCAGCCAAGGCGCGCGCCACCTGGGGGCCGGAGACGTCGTCGACCGCCAGCTCGGTGAAGGCGTGTCCGGCGAGTTCGGGTGCCGGCGGTAGGTCGCGAACGCGCACCCGCTCGGTCAACGCCGCCGGGCCGCCGACCTGGAGTCCCTCCTGAAGGGCGAGCAGCGAGCGCATCGCGTCGACGGCGGCCCGCTCGGGATCGGCCTGGCGGAACACGTCGTTGAAGACCTCAAGGGAGAGCGGGCCGTCGTACCCGGCCGCCAGCACGTGGCCGACGAAGGCGGGCAGGTCGAAGGCGCCCTGGCCGGGGAAGAGCCGATGGTGACGGCTCCACTGCAACACATCCATCTCCAGCCTGGGCGCGTCGGCCAGTTGCAGGAAGAACAGTTTCGCGCCCGGAATGTTGCTGATACCCGACGGATCCGAGCCACGGGAGAGCACGTGGAAGCTGTCCAGGCACAGGCCCAACGCGGGATGGTCGGCACGTCGCACGATGTCCCAGGAGTGTTCGTACGTGCTGACGAAGCGCCCCCAGGCCAGCGCCTCGTAGGCGATCCGCACGCCGCGCTCGGCCGCGAGTGCGGCGAGCGTGCGCAGCTGCTCAGCGGCGAGGTCGTCGTCGTTCACCGCTGCCGGGGAGACCGACGAACAGACCAGGACAGTGTGGGCGCCGAGCTGTTCCATCACGTCGAATTTGTGCACGGCACGCCGCAGATTCGCCGCGAGCAGCTCCGGTCCGACGGCCTCGAAGTCACGGAAGGGCTGATAAAGGTCGATCGAAAGGCCCAGGTCGGCGCAGCGCCCGCGCACCTGGCTCGGAGACAACGGCGAGGCGATGAGGTCGTTTTCGAAGATCTCCACCCCGTCGAAGCCCGCGGCCGCCGCCGCGGAGAGCTTGTCCTCCAGGGTGCCGGACAGGCACACGGTCGCGATTCCCCGGCGCAGGCCGGAAGCCGGGAGGTCGCGGCGGTGGTCGACGGGCGGCGGGGATGTGCGGGTCTCAACCGAGGGCATCGGCGTTGTGCCCTTCTGTCGTCGTGGCGGCGATGAGTGACGCGAAATGCCGGACCATCCGATCAGCGTCGGGTTCGACGCCGGTGAACAGGCGGAACGCTTCCACCGCCTGGAAGACCGCCATTCCGCCGCCGTCCAGGACGCGGCAGCCCCGGGTCCGCGCGGTGGTCACCAGTTCGGTGGTCAACGGGCGGTAGACGACGTCGGCCACCCAGAGCCCGGGGCGCAGAAGCTCCGCCGGCACCGGCAGTCCGGGATGGGCGGCCATGCCGGTGGGAGTGGCATGCACCAGGCCGTCGGCCTCGCCCAGCGCGGTAGCCAGTTCGTGTCCGCCGTTGTCGAGCCGCCCGCCGGCGGCACGGTCGGCACCGAAGCGTGCGCACAGCGAGGCGGCCAATGCCGCGCTGTGGCATGCCTCGAGGTCGAAGATCCGGACCAGACCGGCGCCCAGCGTCAGCAGGGCGTGCGCGACCGCGGCACCGGCGCCGCCGGCCCCGAGCAGCACCACGCGGTCCAGGCAGGCGCCCGGTAGCCCGAGAGCGACGCTTCGGGCGAAGCCCGACCAGTCGGTGTTGTGGCCGATGGCCTTGCCTGCGGTGAAGACGACACTGTTGACCGCACCCACGGCGGCGGCATCAGGAGTCACCTCGTCGAGGTGTTCGAGCACCACGCGCTTGCAGGGATGGGTGATGTTCAAGCCGTCGTACCCCGTGAGCCGGGCCGCGGCCAGGATCGCTCCGATCGCCGTGGGCGGCAGGCGCAGATCGTCGAGGTCCAGCAGGCGATAGAGGTAGCGGATTCCGAGCTCGTCGGCGGCACGCTCGTGGAGGGCCGGAGTCAACGACGGGCCGATGCCCGTGCCGACCAGCCCGATGAGGACGCTGCGCTGGCCGTTCACGTCGGCACCACCATCGGCACGGGGAGCTCCTCCGAAACAGACCAGCAATGAACGAACTGGCTAGTTAGTTGTACTCCACGATGCGGGATGGGGAAAGGGCCGCGCGGCAGGGCCGAACAGACAGCGCGCGTCGCCGCCTACAGTTGGACATCGACATATCCGTCGCGAGAGGAGCCCCGGTGGGCGCACCGCCATCGAACGCCGCGCCGACCGATCGCACCCTCGGCAGCCCGGAGCGGCAACGTGATGCCGAGCGAACGCGTGCCGAGATCCTCGACGTCGCCACCAGCGAGTTCGCCGACAAGGGCTACAGCGGCGCGCGGGTTGACGAGATCGCCGCGAAGACCAGCACCACCAAGCGGATGATCTACTACTACTTCGGCGGAAAAGAACAGCTCTACGTCGCGACACTGGAGCGGGCCTATACGGTGATCCGCTCGATCGAGCAGGCAGTCGATGTCGAGCACCTCGACCCCGTCGACGCGATCCGGCAACTGGCCGAGCTGACCTTCGACCATCACGAGTCGCACCCGGACTTCATCCGCCTGGTCAGCATCGAAAACATCCACCGCGCGGAGCACATCGCAACGTCGTCGACCCTGTCCAGCCTCGCCAACCCGGCGCTCGACGTACTGGCCCGCATCCTCGAACGGGGACGTACCGCCGGACACTTCCGCGACGACGTCGATGCCCTCGACGTACACATGATGATCAGCGCGTTCTGCGTCTTCCGAACGGCGAACAGGCACACCTTCAAAGCCATCTTCGACCGCGACATGCTGGACCCCGCCCGCCGCGAGCACTACCGCAGGATGCTCGGCGACATGGTGCTGGAGTACCTGACAGCGCGCTGAGGTCCCCCACTCGACGGGCCGCGATGTCCGCGCACGTCGCGCACCACCTCTTGACACGTGACAGCCGTCACATCACCATCTTCTCAACTAGTACCTAACTGTTTCGTTCATTACCTCCCTGCGCGGTCGCTCGACCCGGATTACGCCACGTCGAGCAGGCCGTCCCGCTGCGCAGGTAGTGCTCAACCCCTGGCACAGACCGCTTCCGCGACCCAAAACCGATCCCGGCACATCCCCCAGCACCGATCGCCCCGCTGTTCCCCCACAGCAGTGCTAGCCGAGGAGCATCCCGTGACCCATCAACCAGCCGCCCCCATCGGCGCAACCCCCGTCCCACAGGGCAAGCCCCGCAAGGCCGCGCTCGCCGCCTGGATCGGCAGCGCCCTGGAGTACTACGACTTCTTCATCTACGGAACCGCCGCGGCACTGGTCTTCGGCCAGATCTTCTTCCCCACCTCCGCGCCCGCCACCGGAACGCTGCTGGCGCTGGCCACCTTCGGCGTCGGCTACCTGGCCCGCCCGGTCGGCGCGTTCGTGCTGGGACACGTCGGTGACAAGTTCGGCCGGAAAAGAGTCCTGGTCTTCACCCTGCTGCTGATGGGGATCTCGACCTTCCTGGTCGGCTGCCTGCCCACCTACTCCCAGATCGGCGCGGCGGCTCCGGTCATGCTGGTGACACTGAGACTGCTGCAGGGCCTCTCGGCCGCGGGCGAGCAGGCCAGCGCGAACTCCATGACGCTCGAACACTCCCCCGCCCACCGCCGCGGGTACTACACGAGCTTCACCCTCAACGGCACGCAGGCCGGCCAACTGCTCGCGACCGCGGTCTTCCTGCCGATCGCCGCCCTGCCCAAGGAGCAACTGCTCAGCTGGGGCTGGCGCGTTCCGTTCTGGCTCAGCGCCCTGGTCGCCGTCGCCGGACTCGTCATCCGGCGCAAGCTCGAGGAGACGCCCGTCTTCCAGCAGGCCGTCGCCGACAACGCGGTGGCCAAGCTGCCGCTGGCCGTGCTGCTGAGCGACCACTGGCGCGACGTGCTGCGGGTGGTGGCGGCGGCCGTCATCGCCTCGGTAAGCACGATCTTCACGGTGTACGCCCTGTCGTACGCCGTGAACACCGTCGGGTTGGACCGCTCCACCATGCTGTGGGTCGGCGTCCTCGCCAACGCGGTGGCCCTGGTGGCGATCCCGCTGTGGGCGACGCTGTCGGACCGGATCGGGCGTAAGCCGGTGTTCATGACCGGCGCGGCCGGCTGCGCAGTGCTGATCTTCGCGTATCTGTGGTCGATCTCCTCGGCCAACTACGCGCTGATCTTCATCTTCGGTGTCCTCACCCTCGGGGTGGTCTACAGTGCCGCCAACGGGATCTGGCCGTCGTTCTACGGCGAGATGTTCAGCACCCGGGTTCGTCTCTCCGGGACGGCGATCGGAACCCAGATCGGGTTCGCGATCGGCGGCTTCTCCCCCACGATCGCGACCGCGATCGCCGGCCCGAACGGAACCAACTGGCTGGGCGTCGCCATCTTTACCGCCGCCCTGTGCGTGGTGCCCCTGGTCGCCGCGGCCACCGCCCGCGAGACGCACAAGATGCCCACGGAAGACCTCGGCGCGAAGCCGGGCGAACCCTCCCCCGCGTCCGTTGCGGTGCCGGTCTGACCAGACCTGATCTCTCGTGCGGCTTGCGCCCCGCCGTTGCAGGCCGGGCGCAAGCCGGGTGCCTCACCGAGATCCGGAGAATTTCGGTCGCTCGCGGGTTTCAGGGGGTGGAACCGGCGAACTGCCAGCTTGACAGGCTGTGTGGTAATTGATCTGACCTGGTGATCACCCGCATGCTCACCGAGCCCGCCTGTTGTAGTGAAGGACCGAGATGGCACCGAACCGTAGGAAATCCGCCTCCGTGACCCTCGGCGTGACCTCGCTGCTCGCGGTCGCTCTGACGGCCGCGTGTTCCCCGCAGCGTGTTGACGGGTCGAGCGACGACGGGGCCGAGTACGGAGCGGTGTGCGGTGACCCGCAGACGCAGGAGCGGCTGGACGACGACGATTGTGACGACGACTCGGGTCACCAGTCACGCGGTGGCTGGTACTTCATCCCGGCTGGACGGCCTTACCCGGCCAAGGGCCAGAAGGTCTCCGGCGGGTCGTTCACCCGGCCGTCCGGCGGCTCCACCGTGAAGTACGGTGGCGCGTCCCCGACCGGCGGTACCTTCGCGAAATCCGGCGGCAACGCAGCGACCGGCGGTGGGGCTGAGAGCGGGTCGGTGTCGCGCGGCGGGTTCGGCGGCAAAGCCGGCGGGAGCGGCTCGTGATACGTCGCCACCAGTCCACCCCGCGGGCCGACTGGCGGAAGACGGTCGAATCCCAGGGGCTGGTCTTTCCGGTCACCGTACGGGAGGACGGCACCGAGACGCCGTACTGGCACGAATCGGCCTACTACGAGTTGACGATGCCGCAGGTCGAAGAGCTCGAAGAGGTGACCGAGGCCCTGCACCGCATGGCTATCGAGGCAGCCCGGTTCCTCGCCACCGGGGCGATGGGCAACCTGGGCCTGCCGGCCCTCGCCCTGGACCTGGCGCGCGAGTCACTGGCCAACAACCCGCCGTCCCTGTACGGCCGGTTCGACCTGCGCTACGACGGCACCGGTCCGGCGAAGATGCTGGAATACAACGCCGACACCCCGACGGGGCTGGTCGAGTCCGCCGTCGCGCAGTACTTCTGGGCCGGGGACGTCTTCCCCGAGCGCGACCAGTGGAACAGTCTGCACGACCGGCTCGTGATGGCCTGGCGTAAGCAGTCACTGATGTTCCGGTCGAACATCGTCCACTTCGCCCACAGCGTGGCTGACGAGTCCGGTGAGGAGTGGATGACCGTCGCGTACCTGCGCGACACCGCCGACCAGGCCGGGCTGCAGACCGTCGGGCTGACGATGGAGGACATCGGCTACGACAAGTCGACCGGACGCTTCGTCGACCTCGCCGGGGCTCCGATCGACACGTGCTTCAAGCTGTATCCCTGGGAGGACATGCTCAGTGAGGAGTTCGGCGTCTATGTGATGACCGACCCGGATAGCGTCGCCTGGATCGAACCGGTATGGAAGGTCCTGCTGAGCAACAAGGCGCTGCTCGCGGCCATGTGGCACCTCTATCCCGACCACCCGAACCTGCTCCCGGCGTACCTCGACAATCCTGGCCAACTCACCGAATGGGTGGCCAAGCCGTTGCACGGCCGCGAAGGCGACAACATCAGGATCCACGCCGACGGTGTCAACGTGACCCAGCCGGGCGGGTACGGCGCTGAGGGCTGGTGCTACCAGCAGTGGTGCCCGCTGCCGGATTTCGACGGCAACAAGGCTGTGCTCGGCTCGTGGGTGGTGGACGGCAAAGCGGCGGGCGTCGGCATCCGGGAATCCGACTCCTGGGTCACCGACTACTACGCCCGCTTCGTTCCGCACATCATCGACGCGCCGCGACCGGACGGGTCAACGATCCAACGGTGGCTGGACGAATGAGTAACGCACGGTTCGTTCCCTACGGCGACCTTCCGTCCCGCGACCCGGACGAGAGGAAGGCCGCTACCAGGGGCAGATTCACGGCGGACAACTGGCTGGTCGATCAGTTCGTCAGGGTTGCCAACCGTCCTCAGCTGCTCGCCATCGCCACCGTCGTCGACCTGGTCGCTTGCGGACTGGCCTACGCGGTCATTGAGGGCCATGACGTGGTCAAGGGCCTGTGGTGGGCTGCCGTCACCGGCTTCACCGTCGGGTACGGCGACACCTTCCCGGTAACCACCGCCGGTCGTGCCCTGGGCGCGTTTCTGATCATCTCGATGTTCGTGCTGGCCCTGTGCCTGGGAGCGCAGATCACGTCTCGGCTGATCGTGGATCACGACGAGTTCACGCACGCCGAGCAGGTCCGGCTGGAGAACAAGATGGAGCAGATCCTGGCGGGCCAGGCCCGCATTCTCGCCGCCCTCGGCATCGACCCGCCCGACGCCGGCCCGAACACCACCGGCGCTATGCCCCCACCGGGCAGCACCGACATCTGACCCGCTGCCCCCCACGCTTCCCGTTACGAAAGGCCCCACTGCCATGCTCGCCAGCCTCGGGTACGCACTTGCCTACACCGCCGTCGGCATCGCCCTGCTCACCGGTGGTTTCTTCGCTCTGGACCTGCTCACCCCGGGCCGGCTCGGCAAGCACATCTACGACAACCGCAGCATCAACGCCGGGATCGTGCTCGCTTCCGGGTTCCTCGGCCTCGGCGCGATCACGTTCACCGCGATCTGGACCAATGCCACCAACGGCTTCGGGAGCGCGCTTGCCTGGACGGTCGCTTTCGGCGTATTCGGCATCGTCCTGCAGGCGGTCGCGTTCGTCGTCCTCGATTTGATCACCCCCGGCAAGCTGGGCGAGATCGTCGTGCAGGTGCCGTTCCACCCGGCCAGCCTCGTCACCGCGGCATCACAGGTCGCCGTCTCCGCGATCATCGTCGCCTCGATTACCCCCTGACCGCCGCTGGCATCTCAGCCCTGTGCCGGACCTTCGCGTCCGCGCGGGTAATCCCCCCCCGACCGCACCGAACAGGGCCGTCCGCTCACGCCCGTAGTTCGGGTCGCTTTCCAGATCAACGCGCGTCTGCCACGTCTGCGCCGGGACGCGAGCCAGTCGGGCGTCGACGAACGCGCCCTGCCCTTCTTCCGCGCGCCGCCGGCACCCCACGCTGGACTGCGGCGGCGCGTGTCGTGCCGCTACTCGAACGTGAGTGGTTCGGTGCGCCGTGGCATCAGCAGCAGCGCACCCACACCGAGCATGGCGACCACGACCAACGCGAGGAAAACGTGGTGCGTCGCGTCGTACAGCGAGTTCCGGATGTACTCGGTCACCGCCGGTTCCGTGCGCGTGGTGTGCCCACCCACCAGGAGACTGCTGGTATCCGCATCGCCGGGCATCCGCCCGGCGACCTCGGCCGGCGGGCTGGCGAACCGGGCGGCGAGGGTGGCGTTGGCGATCGCACCGAAGATCGCGGCGCCGACGGCACTGCCGAGCGAACGGCTGAACATGTTGGTGCCGGTGACCACACCCCGGCGTTCCCACCCGACCACGGACTGGACGGCGACCATCGTCGGACTGGAGCACAGGCCGAGCCCGACGCCGACGACGAAGGCGGCCCCTGCGGCCGCCCACACCGACGAGTCCGCTGCCAACAACGAGATCAGCGCCGCGCCGCCGATGACGAACACAGCGCCGATGAGCGCGGTGTCGCGGAAGCCGATCCTGAGATAGAGGCGCCCGGACAGAGTGGCCGCGATCGGCCAGCCGACGGTGAGCGCGGCCAGAGCGAACCCCGCCACCAGCGCGCTGGTGCCGAGCACGCCTTCGGCGTAGGTCGGCAGGTACGAGCTCACCCCGATCGTCAGGGCCCCGATGACCAGTGAGGCGAGGTTGCCGCCGGCGAGGATCCGGCGCCTGAACACCCACAACGGCAGCACGGGTTCGGCGGCGCGACGTTCCACGAAGACGAACGCGACGAGCAGGACAGCACCGATTGTGAAGATCACCAGGCTCTGGAGGGAGGCCCACCGCCAGGCCACGCCCCCTTCGAGGAGCCCCAGGATGATCAGCGACAACCCGCCGGTGAGGACGGCGGCGCCGGCGTAGTCCACCTTGTGCGTGCTGCGGATCACCCGTTCCGAGAAGTGGCGGGCCAGCACCCACGCCGCGACCGCCCCGAGCGGCAGGTTCACGAAGAAGATCCACCGCCACGACAGGTACTCGGCGAACACCCCGCCGAGGGTGGGGCCGAGTACCGAGGCGATGCCCCAGACACTTGCCAGGTATCCCTGCACCCGGGCGCGTTCCTCGACGCTGTAGAGGTCGCCGACCATCGTCATGCTCATCGGCTGCACCGCGCCGGCGCCGATGCCCTGGATGGCCCGCGCGATGATCAGCACGGGCATGCTCCAGGCGAAGCCGCACAGGACCGACCCGAGCAGGAACAGCGCGATACCAAAGAACATCACCGGCTTACGGCCCAGTGAGTCGGCGAACTTGCCGTACAGCGGCACGGTGACCGCCTGGGTGAGCAGGTAGATCGAGAACAGCCACGGGAACTGGGAGAAACCACCCAGGTCGCGCACGATGGACGGCACCGCGGTGGCGATGATCGTGGCGTCGAGGGCGACCAGGCCGGTACTGAGCATGATCGCGGCGAGTACCGGACCGCGCTCGGATCGGAAGCCGACGCCTGCCCGGGTGCCGCCTGCCGATGAGCTCGCGTGCGTATCGGCTGCCGGTGTTGTCGCCATACGGGTCTCTCCTCGGCTGGACGGTGAACCGCAGAGATCAAACTAGTTCGCAATGCGAAGCATTCCTGCGGTAGGTCCGGAGTAGATGAGAGTCACGTCACGAGCGAGACGCCGCGCCGGCTGGCGGACCGGCGACAACGCAGCAGCCATCGGGTGACCCGACGGCTGCTGCGTCGACAGCAGGTGTGAGCCCGTCAGGCCGTCGCGATGATCACCGACTTGGTGTTCAGGTACTCGGCCAGGCCCTCGGGACCGTACTCCCGGCCGTAGCCGGACTGCTTGAGCCCGCCGAACGGCATCGCCGGGTCCAGCATCCCCCACGTGTTGACCCAGACGATGCCGGCCTGCAGGCGGGAGGCGACCCGGTGCGCACGGTTCAGGTCACGGGTGTGCAGGCCCGCGGCCAGGCCGTACTGGGTGCTGTTGGCCAGGGCAACGGCCTCGTCCTCGGTGTCGAAGGGCTGGATGGTCAGCACCGGGCCGAACACCTCCTCCTGCACCAGGCGGGAGTCGTTGGCCATCCCGACGATGACGGTCGGCGCGTAGAAGTAACCGCCGTTCAGATCGATGCGATGACCACCGGCGAGGATCTCCGCGCCCGGCTCCGAGCGCGCCAGTTCCACGTACCGCTCGACCTTCTCCAGATGCCGGGCACCGGCGATCGGGCCGATCACCGTCGCCGGGTCGAACGGGTCACCCAGCGGCACCCCGCCGGCGGCCCCGGCGACGGCCTTGCTGACCGTGTCGAACAGTGGCCGCGCGACCAACAGCCGGGTCCCGCCCATACAGAACTGGCCGGTGTTGAAGACGAACCCCTCGATCGCCTTGCCGATCGCGACGTCCAGGTCCGCGTCCTCGAAGATGATCTGCGCCGATTTGCCGCCCAGTTCCAGGGTGACGGGCTTGACGCTCTCCCCCGCCGTACTGGCGATCGCCCGGCCGACGGCGGTCGACCCGGTGAAGGCGATCTTGTCGACGCCGGGGTGGCGGACCAACGCGTCCCCGGCCTCGCCGCCGCCGGTGACGACGTTGAGCACGCCGTCGGGCAGTCCGGCCTCGGCCAGGATCTCCGCGATCACCAGTGCGGTGAGCGGGGTGTCCTCGGCCGGCTTGTGCACCATCGTGTTGCCTGCCGCGAGCGCTGCGGCGATCTTGACGGTCGACAGGATCAGCGGGAAGTTGAACGGGGTGATCGCGCCGATCACCCCGATGGGCTCGGGCACCGTGTAGGCCATCGACGGGAACGCGGTCTGCCGGGTGGCGCCGGCAAGGCTGTGCGCCAGGCCGCCGTAGTACTCGAACTGGGCGATCGTGTTGCCGACGTCGATGATGCGGGTCAGGCTCACCGGCTTGCCCGCGTCGATGCTCTCCAGCGCGACCAGTTCGTCGGTCCGCTCCCTGATCAGCTGAGCGGCCCTGGTCAGTACGCGGCCCCGCTCCCGTGCCGGGGTGTGCCGCCAGGGGCCTTCGTCGAAGGCGGCGCGCGCGGCCCGTACGGCCGCGTCGACATCCTGCGCGTCGCCTTCGGCGACGGTGGTGATCTTCTTGCCGGTGGACGGGTCGATGACGTCGCGCCGCCGCTGCGATACGGCATCGCGCCGGGCGCCGCCGATGAACAGCGAACCGTCGGTGAGGCTCGGTCGGCTGATCGGTGCTACAGCCTCATTACCCTGCTCTCGAGATGTCACTGGTGCTCCTTGTTCAGCGGGACGTTGTCCGCGCCGGATCGGGGTGTACTCGGGTCAATCGGCTGCTCAGCAACCGTGACGAGAGTCCGGTGGCGAGCAGGGTCGCGGCGGCCGAGCGCTAGCAGGTAGCAGGGCGGCCAGCCTGGGCGAACAGCGCCGCCCGCGCCGTGGCGGGGGCGTTCAACGCGACCGTCACACGTAGTGGCGCAGGAGGATGGTGGCCACGCAGCTCGGCTTGTTCTGCCCCTCGACCTCGAAGGTCAGCGTCATCGTCACCTGGACGCCGCCGGTTATCCCGGTCACCGCGTCGACGGTCGCACCGCAGCGCAGCCTGCTGCCGACCGGGACCGGCGCCGGGAAGCGCACCTTGTCACAGCCGTAGTTGACCCCCATCGAGAAGCCCTCGAACTGCACCAGCTGCGGCAGGAACGCGGGCGTGAGCGACAGCGTCAGGTAGCCGTGCGCGATGGGGCCGCCGAACGGCCCGGTCCTGGCCCGCTCCGGGTCGACGTGGATCCACTGGTGGTCGCCGGTCGCGTCGGCGAACAGGTTGACCTGCTCCTGGGTGACCTCGAGGTAGGGCGTGTAGCCGAGGTCGCGTCCCTGCAGGGACAGCGCTCCCTCGACACCGCTGACGATCGTGGGCGTGGTCATGATTCTCCTTCTGACGGTGACGACGTGACGATCCGCTGGGCCCAGCGCAGGTCCGCCTTGCCGGCCGGGCTGCGGGGCAGAGCGGTGACGACGATGACTGATCGCGGGCACTTGTAGTCGGCGAGCGAGGCGCCGACGAACTGGCGTAGCTCCGACTCGGAGGGGGGATCGGCGGCGGTGGAAGCGACGACGGCCGCGACGCGGCTACCCCACCGGTCGTCGCGGATCCCGACGACGTAGACGTCGTCGACCTTGGGGTGGCGCAACAGGACCTGCTCAACCTCCTCGGCGAAGACCTTCTCGCCGCCGGTGTTGATGACGCGGCCGTCGCGGCCCTTGAAGACCAGCGACCCGTCGGCCTCGACGGCAGCGAGGTCGCCGGGCGCGCAGTACCGCCGCCCGTCGATGTACCGGAACGTCTGCGCTGTCTTGTCCGGGTCGCCCTGGTAGGCGATCTCCTCGTCAGCCGGCGCGGCGAGCACGCCGACCTCGCCGGAGCCGGGCACCACGTCCCGGCCGTCCCCGGTGACGACCCGCGCGCCGGGAATCAGCTCGAAGCGCGAGGTGACCGCCGAATCGCCGCGGCGGGTCAGCGCGATGGCGAACGGTCCGCCCTCGGAGGCGGCCACCACGTCCCGGCAGGTGAAGTCGCCGTGCCGCAGCAGCCGCTCCTTGACGTCGGCGCTCCAGGTCACGCCGACGCTGAGGATCCACTCCAGACTCGACAGGTCGTACGGCTCACCGCAGGCAGCCGCGGCGTCGAGCGCGTCGGCGAGGGGCCGGGCGAACACGTCGCCGACGATCGCCATCACGGTGGCGCGGTGCATGCCGATCAGGCGGGCGAGTTCGTCCGGGTCGTACGAACGGGACGTGAGGTAGCCGACCGTGCCGCCGGCGAGCAACGCGGCGAGCGTGCAGTACATGCCGGTGGAGTGCATCAGCGGCGGTGCGGGCAGGGTGATCAGACGGGGTCCGTGGTCGCGCAGCCGGCGGGTCAGCTCTGCCAACTCGGCGAGGGACCGCGGCGGCGTCACCCCGATCAGCGCGTACCCGTTGGGCGCCACGGCGTCGAACAACCAGGAGTGCGTGGTCAGGACGCCCTTCGGCGCGCCCGTGGTCCCGCCGGTGTACATCAGCCAGTGGCCGTTGTCCCGGGCCGTGCGCGGTAACGGCTCGGCGGAGAGGATCGCGTCGTCGTACGGTGTCGCGCCCTCCTGCGCGCCCGATGACCCTCCTCCGTGCCCTGGCACGGCCCCGGACGCGGTCCCGGACGCGCTCCCGGCGACGCGCACGAGTGCGCGCAGCCGCGGTAGCTCCGGTACGACCGCGGCGACGCGGTCGTCGAGCGTGGCGTCGAACACCAGCGCCTCGGCGCCGGCGTCGGCGAGCAGCTGGGTCAGCTCCGCCTCGCGGTAGCGGTAGTTCACGTTCAGCGGTACGCCGCCCAGCTTGAGCACGGCGAACACGCTCTCGACGTACTCGATGCCGTTGTAGAGCGCGATCGCGACCCGGGACTCCTGGCCGACGCCGCACCCGGCCAGGTGCCCGGCGAGCCGCGAGGCCCGCCGGTCGAGCTCGGCGAAGCTCACCGACCGCGGACCGTGGATGACGGCGGTGCGGTCGCCCATCACGTCGGCCACGGTCTCCAGCAGGGTGGCGAAGTTCTCCTTCACCGCGCCGGCTCCGCGCCGCCGGACCCGAGGCCGAACAGCCGCACCGCGTTCTCCTTGAGGATGAGCGGGCGCACCTGTGGCTTGATGTGGAGCTTTTCGAAGTCGCTGAGCCAGCGCTCCGGCGTGATGACCGGGAAGTCGGAGCCGAACAGCACCTTCTCGCGCAGCAGCGAGTTGGCGTACTGGACGAGCTGCGGCGGGAAGTACTTCGGCGACCAGCCCGACAGGTCGATGTACACGCTCGGCTTGTGCGTGGCGACCGCCAGCGCCTCGTCCTGCCAGGGGAACGACGGGTGGGCCAGAATGATCTTCATCTCGGGGAAGTCGACGGCGACGTCGTCGACGTACATCGGGTTCGAGTACTTCAGCCGGATGCCACCGCCGCCGGGCGTCCCCGCCCCCACCCCGGTCTGTCCGGTGTGGAAGAGCGCGATCAGGCCGTACTCGGCGATCACCTCGTAGAGCGGGTAGGCGGCCCGGTCGTTGGGGTAGAACGCCTGCGTGTTGGGGTGGAACTTGAACCCCCGGACGCCGTAGTGCTCGACGAGTCGGCGCGCCGCGCGGACACCGGCCGCGCCGCGTGCGGGGTCGATGCTCGCGAACGGGATGACGACGTCGGCGTTCTCGGCCGCGAGTTCCGCGACCTCCTCGTTGGTCGGCTCCATCTCGTCGCCGTCGGCCGCGCTGTCGACGCCGAACACGACGCAGCCCATCCGCCGTTCGCGGTAGTACGCGGCGATCTGCGGCACGGTGTAGCCGGGGACCCCGCCCGAGCCGAAGTAGTCCGACATCGACGAGAGCATGTCGTCCAGGCCCTCGGTGCCGGCGCCGGCCCGTACCGAGCGGTGCACGTGGGTGTGCACGTCGATGGCGGTGAGCGCGTCGACATCCAGTCGCGACACCCAGCTCACCGGCCCGCCTCCGCGCTCGCGCCCTTGTCCGCAGCGGCCGGCGGCGGGCCCTGGCTGAGCTGGCGGAAGTCCTGCAGTTGGGGCTGGAACGTGCCGGGGAAGGCGTCCGCGATCGCGTCGGCGGTCCAGCCTCCCTCGCGCAGCGCCACCACGACCTCGGTCGGGTGCGACCAGAGCGAGATGCGGTCACCACCGACACCGAGGCACTGCCCGGTCACGCCGGCGGCGGCGTCGGAGGCGAGGAACACGACCACCGGGGCGACATCCTCGGAGGTGCCCAGACCGGAGCGGCGCACCGGCGCCGGCAGCGGCCGACCGGCCTCCACATCCTCGACGAGCGGGCCCATGCCGGGGATCGTGGCGGCCATCCGGGTCAGGGCCACCGGAATGACGCCGTTGACGGTGATCCCGTACCGCTCCGTTTCCAGTGCCCAGGTACGGACCAGGCCGGCGATCGCCGCCTTGGCCGCCGAGTAGTTGGTCTGGCCGAAGCTTCCGCGCTGGCCGGCGGGCGAACCGATCAGGACGAGCCGCCCGCCCCCGCCCTGCGCCCGGAACTGCGCCACCGCGGCGCGGCCGCAGGTGAACGTGCCGCGCAGGTGGGTGGCGATGACGGTGTCGAAGTCCTCGTCGGTCATCTTGGCCAGGCTGCGGTCGCGCAGCACGCCGGCGTTGGTCACCATGATGTCCAGCCGCCCGAACTCCTCGACCGCGCGGCGTACGAGAGCGTCGGCGCTCTCGGCCGAACCGACCGCGCAGACCTCGGCGACCGCGGTGCCGCCGGCCTGCCGGATCTCCGTGACGGCCGCCTCGGCGACCTCCGAGTCCACGTCGTTGACCACGACCGCGGCTCCCGCGGCAGCCAGCGCGATGGCGTACGCGCGGCCCAGGCCGCGCCCGGCCCCCGTCACGACCGCAGATTTGCCCTCTAGTTGCATGCGCGTGTCCTCTCAAGCCGGGGGTCGGCGCTGGGCGATGGACGTGTCGAACAGCCTTATCGGCCACCGCGCGCCGGTTGGCCAGACGTTAGTCACATCCGTTGCGGACGTCAACGATCTAACTCACTTGCTTTTACTGGTCGCCTGGCCCTGGCGGAGCCGCCTTACGCCGATTTACAGTGCGGAGCGGGGACACGTACGATGGGAGCGACGCCGTTCACAGGCGTCACTCAATCGGTTGTCTCCTGACGCCCGTCAGCGTGACATCGCAAAAGTGCGTGACTGACCGGTACGGGCAGGGATTGCCGCCGGCCGACGTCACGGACCGAGACCGCAAAGGACAATGCCGGTGGCGCGCGAGGAAGGGTCCGTGGCCCCGACCATGGCCGAGCTGGCCGCGGTCGGTGATGAACCGGCGACCGCGGGGAGCAACGGCCGCCGGACGGGTGTCCGCCCGCAGACCTACGTGCTGACCTTCTGCGGCATCCACCTGCTCGGCCGGCAGGAGGCTGTCTTCACCGGCAGCTTCATCGAGGTTCTCCGGCGGGTCGACGTCGCCGAGCACGCGGCCCGCTCCGCCCTGGCCCGGATGGTCAAGCGCGGGCTGCTCGAACGGCACCGCCAGGGCAAAAAGATGTACCTGGGCCTGACCGACCGCGTGGGCGCCATCCTCGAACAGGGCGGCGCGCGGGCCTGGCAGACCCCGGTGAACCGGAACTGGGACGGGCGCTGGACGCTGCTCGCCTTCTCCCTGCCCGAGACCCGCCGGGCCGACCGGCACCTGCTCCGGTCACGCCTGCTGTGGGCGCGCTTCGGGCTGCTGCAGAACGGCCTGTGGCTCGCGGCCTCCCCCGTCGACGTACCGCGGCTGCTGGAAGGCCTCGACGTCCTCGACCACGTCAGCGCCTTCCACGCCACGACGCTGCCGCCCACACAGGCCGCGCAGCTCATCCGCGAGGCGTGGAACCTCGACGCGCTGCGGCAGCGCTACACCGAGTTCCTCGACCGCTGGGACCGCCCCGACCCGATGCCCGACGCCGAAGACGATCTGGCCCGGCAACTCCGCCTGGCCAGCGACTGGCTGGTCCTGCACCGCGAAGACCCCGGGCTGCCCCTCGAGCACCTGCCCGCCGACTGGCCCGCGGTCCGCGCCGAGCATGTCGCGCTACGCCTGCGACGCGCCTACGCGGACAGCGCCCAGCGCGTGGCCGACACGGTGCTCGACCGCATCCTCGTGGATCCGGACCAGCCGCCGGTCACGCACGCCTAGCCGCCGGCCATCGCCCCGAGGATGATGAACGGTTCCTCGCCCGCGATGACCCGCTCGGGCAGTGGTGCGTCGGGCGACTCGTTGGAGAGATCCTCCTCGCACGCGTAGAAGCGGACGAACGCCCGGCGCTTGCCGTTGTGGCGATCGCGGATCGTGCCGAGCAGCATCGGATATTGCGCCTCGAGGGTGTCCAGTACCAGGCGCTGGGTGACCGGTCCGGCACCGTCGACCGGAGCGGCCACCGTGAGACGTACCTCGCCGCTGACGTGAGTCAGGTTCTTCAGGTGGGCCGGGAGGACGACCCGGATCACGGCAGCACCTGGACTTCCACGGAGAGCACGGCCGGCAGGTCCCGTACGATCGCAGCCCAGTTGTCGCCTCCGTCGGCCGAGTGGTAGACCTGACCGCCGGTGGTGCCGAAGTAGATCCCGCACGGGTCGAGCGTGTCCACCGCCATCGCGTCGCGTAACACGTTGACGTAGCAGTTGGACTGCGGCAGACCCCTGGTCAACGGCTCCCAGTCGTCGCCACCGGTGCGGCTGCGATAGACGCGCAGCTTGCCCTCCGGCGGGAAGTGCTCGGAGTCGCTCTTGATCGGCACGACGTAGATGGTCTCCGGCTCGTGCGCGTGCACCGCGATCGGGAACCCGAAGTCAGACGGCAGATTTCCACTGATCTCCCGCCAGTTCGCGCCGGCGTCGTCGGTGCGCATCACGTCCCAGTGCTTCTGCATGAACAGGGTGTCCGGCCGCGACGGGTGCTGGGTGATGCGGTGTACGCAATGGCCGACCTCGGCGTCCTGATCGGGGATCTCCCCCGAGCGCAACCCCCTGTTGATCGGCAGCCAACTGGCTCCGGCGTCGTCGCTACGGAAGGCGCCCGCGGCCGAGATGGCGACGTAGATCCGGTCCTTGTTCAGCGGGTCCAGGATGATCGTGTGCAGGCACATGCCGCCGGCGCCCGGCTGCCATGTCGGCCCGGTCGGATGCGTACGGAGGGCGGTCAGTTCCGTCCACTTCCCACCGCCATCGGTGGAGACGTAGAGCGCGGCGTCCTCCGCACCCGCGTACACGGTGTCGGGGTCGTGGCGGGACGGCTCAAGGTGCCAGATGCGCTTGAACTCCCACGGGCGCGGGGTGCCGTCGTACCACAGATGCTCGCCGACCTCGCCCTCGTAGGTGAAGTCGTTGCCGGCCGCCGTCCAGGTCTTACCGCCGTCGTCGGAGCGCTGGATCAGCTGCCCGAACCAGCCGCCCGACTGGGACGCGTACAGCCGGTCAGGGTCGACCGCCGATCCAGCGAGGTGGTAGATCTCCCACCCGCCGAAATGAGGCCCGTCGACCGTCCACTCGCCGCGTCGGCCGTCCGACGTCAACGTGAACGCGCCCTTGCGCGTGCCTACCAGCACCCGTACGCCGCTCATATCCTCGTCCCTCCACTGGTGTTCGACGATGCGCTCGGGTAGGACCGTCCGCCGCGCCGAAACTCATCGGTCCAGCCTCGTGGGCCGTTTCGTTCTCGACCCAGGTACCTCGGATCTCGAAGTAGACGGCACCCACAGTCTTACTCTCCCGGTACGACGAATTGGCGTCTTCGGATTCGATGAGGCTCTCCCGGTTTCGGCGCGACTGGCCTGACGGGCGTTAGTTGATATTGCCCGGGGACGATGGGGCCTTCGAAGGTGATCGCGTGGCCATCGCGCCGCGGGGTGCTGATGCTGATCGGCGCCGGGGGCGCGCTCCTGCTCTGACGCGGGGTTCGGGACGTTACGCGCGCGGGCCGAGCAGGGCGATCGAGGCCTGGACCGCGACCTCCGTGACGTCGCTGGTCTGTCCGCCGTCCTCGACGGTGGCCGCGATCAGTTCGCGCAACCCACCGAGCAGCATGATCGCGAGCTGCCGGGAGACCGGGCCGGCGCGGACGGAGCGCCACTCATCGGTGTCACAGAGCGTCTGGATCATGACGATGAAGGCCTCCATCACGTCGCGCTGCAACCGACGTGCCGGTGCGCCGAGCGACGGCACATCACGGATCCAGCTCAACGTGATGGCGGGCGCGGATTCCGCAGAGGCGATCCACGCCTCGATGGCCTGTCGCACCTGGGTAGCCCAGGGCGCGGCCGGGTCAACGGCGGCGGAGATCTGGCGCACCATCGCCGTGTTCGTGTCGGTGAGCAGCGCGACGAAGCATGCCTCCTTGTCGGAGAAGTGCTCGTAGAAGGTCCGCCGGGAGGTGCGCGCCCGGCGCACGATGTCGGCGACCGTGGTGTTCCGGTAGCCGACCTCCGCGATCGACACGGCGAGGCCGTCGAGCAGCCGCTCGCGGAAGGCGCCGGCGTCATCGGGCGCGCTCGCGGTCGTCTCCGCGTGGCGCTGGCGTCGTGCGGTCATCACCGTGGTCACGCTATACCTCTCACCTCCAGTGAAGCCCTTGAATGGAACGGTACACGGGCGTACCGTTCGGGTGGTACGTCCACGTACCACGCCGGGAAGGTGCTGGTTCCCATGACCACTGTGACGCTTCCGCCAGGCCCGTCGACGCCACGCTTCGTGCAGGCCGCGTACACGCTGACCGCGCCGCGGCGCGGCATGCCCGGGCGGCGCGACCGCTACGGCGACGCCTTCACCGTCAACATGCCGATCTTCGGCCGCGCCGTGGTCATCAGCGACCCCGCCGAGATCAAGCAACTGTTCCAGGCCCGTCCCGATGCCGCCGACAACCTCGAACGCAACCTCGGGCGGGTCCTCGGTCCCGGCTCGCTGTTCGCCCTCACCGGGGAGGAGCACCGCAGGCGGCGCAAGCTGCTCGTCCCGCCGTTCCACGGCCGCCGGCTCGCCGCGTACGAGGCGATCTTCGAAGCGGAGACGGTGCGCGAGTTGGCCTCGTGGCCGGAAGGCCGGGCATTCGCGACGCTGCCGTCGATGATGCGCATCACCCTCAATGTCATCCTGCGGGCGGTCTTCGGCGCCGAAGGCGCCGAGTTCGCCCAGCTCCGCGAAGTGCTGCCCGCTCTGATCACGCTCGGCTCCCGATTGGCCGTGGTACCGGTTCCGACCGTCGACTGGGGACGGTGGAGTCCGTGGGGCCGGTTCTGGGCGATGCGCCGCGACTACGACGCCGTCGTCGAACGGCTGATCAACAAGGCGGAGCAGGACCCGAAGCTCGACGAACGCGACGACATCCTGGCGATGATGTTGCAGAGCCGCTACGACGACGGTTCGCCGATGAGCCACAGCGAGATCGCCGACGAACTGCTCACCCTGCTCGCCGCCGGGCACGAGACAACGGCCACGACGCTCGCCTGGGCGATCGAGCGGCTTCGCCGCCACCCCACGGTCCTGCGCGACCTGGTAGCGGAGGTGGACGCGGGCGGTAAGGCGTTGCGCGAGGCGGCGATCGTCGAGGTGCAGCGCACCCGACCGGTCATCGACATGGTGGGGCGCCAGGTGACGGGCGAGAGCCTGCGACTCGGCCGGTGGACCATACCCAAGGGGTACGCGGTGCTGGTCAGCATCGCCCTGATCCACGAGGACGAGTCGCTCTTCCCGAACGCGCGGGCCTTCGATCCGTCCCGCTTCCTCGGCGCGAAGCCGGACCTGTACCAGTGGATCCCGTTCGGCGGCGGCACCCGGCGCTGCGTCGGCGCGGCATTCGCGAACATGGAGTTGGACGTCGTCCTGCGCACGCTGCTGCGCGACGTCGAGCTGATACCGACGGACGAACGCGACGAGCGATGGCACTCCCGCGGTGTCGCCAACGCCCCGGCAAAGGGCGGCCAGGCGATCGTGCGTCGCCGGAGCAGCCCGTCGGCATCCCCCGTAGCAGCCATGAACGCCGAGCGCAGCGAGGTGGCGCCGTGACCGAGCAGCTGACGACCGTCGGGCGTGGCATCTCCCTGACCTACGAGCAGTTCGGCGACGCCGGCGGCGACCCGATCGTCCTGGTGGCCGGGCTGGGCCAGCAGTTGCACAGTTGGCCGACCGCGTTCTGCGAACAGCTCGCGGCCCGGGGCTACCGCGTCATCCGCTTCGACAACCGCGACGCCGGCAGGTCGACGCAGATGCCGTTCCGGCCCGCCAGCCTGGCCTCGATCATGAGACGACGCTGGCCCGCGGAGCAGTACGACCTGTCCGACCTCGCCACCGACACCGTGGGTCTACTCGACTCGCTCGGATATGACCAGGCGCATCTCGTGGGCGTATCCATGGGCGGCATGATCGCGCAGACCGTCGCGGCACTGCACCCGCACCGGGTGCGCACCCTCACCTCGATCATGTCGACGACCGGGGCGCGGCGCACCGGGCGGCCCGCGCTCTCCACCTGGCGGTTGATGGCCGCCCGGCCGCCGAAGACGCGACAGGAAGCGGTCGACCGGACCGTACGGATGTTCCGGCACATCGGCTCGCACGGCTTCGCATTCGACGAGGCGTGGGTACGCGAGCAGGCCGGCCTGGCGTGGGACCGCGAGCCGTCGCCGGCGGGGACGGCACGCCAACTCGCCGCGATCTTCCGCTCCGGCGACCGGACAGCACAGCTACGGACGATCACCGCCCCGACGCTGGTGATCCACGGCGATCGCGACCGCATGGTCCATCCCACCGGCGGAGCGGCCACGGCACGCGCGATCACGGATGCCCGGCTGGAGAGCATCGCCGGCATGGGCCACGATCTGCCGAAGGACGCCTGGCCGACCCTGCTCGACCTCATCGACAACCACGCCCGTCCTGCCGGGCGGCCCCCAGCCACGAGGAGCACCGATGCCGCGACCAGCTCCTAGGATCACCGGCCGTCCGGTGGTCATCACCGGTGCCGCATCGGGCATCGGCCGCAGCCTCGCCCGGCGACTGTCGGGACTGGGCTCGCCCGTGGCCATCGCCGACGTCGACGAGGCCGGGCTGAAGCAGACCGCGGCGTCGCTGCGCGGTCCGGTGCTCAGCCGGGTCCTCGACGTCCGCGAAGCGGCGGATCAGCTCCGGTTCGCCGATGAGGTGCGTGAGTGGCTCCCGGCCCCCCTGGCGGCGGTGTTCAACAACGCCGGTGTCGCGGTGACCTCGACCGTGTTGGAGGCGGTGCCGGAAGACGACGACTGGTTGCACGACATCAACTTCCACGGGGTGGTCAACGGAACCCGATCCTTCCTGCCGATCCTCGTCGAACAGGACGCCGGCGTAATCGTGAACACCTCCAGCGTGTTCGGGCTGCTGGGCATGCCCTACCAGAGCGCCTACTGCGCCGCGAAATTCGCGGTACGGGGCTTCACCGAGGCGCTGCGCCAGGAGCTACGCGGGACCGGAGTGCGTGCCGTCACCGTGCACCCGGGCGGCATCACCACGAACATCGCCCGCAACGCGCGGATGCGCAAGGATCCCGAAGGGCTGGGACGGACGAAGGAACAGATGGCGGCGCAGTTCGAGGCGGTCACGATGACCTCGCCGGAGAAGGCGGCGACGATCATCCACCGTGGCGTGGAACGCGGTAAGGCACGCATCCTCGTCGGCCCGGACGCGTACCTGTTCGACGCACTCGCCCGGATCGCACCCACCCACTACTACGCCGTGATCTCGCGGCTCGAGTCCGGGTTGCGCGGTCGGCGCAGGGAGTCGGTGCGATGACCGACCACGTCGACGTGCTGATCGTCGGCGCCGGGCTGTCCGGCATCGGCGCCGCGCACCACATCCAGGCGGCCTTACCCGAGCGGACCTACGCGATTCTGGAAGCGCGGGACGCCATCGGCGGAACGTGGGATCTGTTCCGGTACCCGGGCGTGCGGTCGGACTCCGACATGCACACGCTCGGCTACCGGTTCCGTCCGTGGACACAGGCCAAGGCCATCGCGGACGGGCCCTCGATCCTCCGCTACATCCGGGATACCGCCACCGAAGCCGGCATCGACCGACACATCCGTTTCGGGCACCGGGTGGTGCGCGCGGAGTGGTCCAGCGAAAACGCGCGCTGGACAGTGGAGGCGGTACACGACGGCAAACCGGTCCACCTGGCCGCGAGCTTCCTGTACGTCTGCAGCGGCTACTACCGCTACGACGCCGGCCACACACCGCACTTCCCCGGCATCGAGCGGTTCGGCGGAACACTCGTCCACCCGCAGCACTGGCCGGCCGACCTCGACTACACCGGCAAGCAGGTCGTCGTGATCGGCAGTGGCGCGACGGCGGTGACGATCGTGCCGGCCATGGCCGACCGGGCAGCGCACGTGACGATGCTCCAGCGCTCCCCCACCTACATCGCGTCCCTGCCCGCCGAGGACCCGATCGCCAACCGGCTGCGGCGTCTGGTCGGCGTACGGCGCGCATACCCGATCACGAGGTGGAAGAACGTCGCGCTGAGCACGCTGATCTACCAGCTCAGTCGACGCCGACCCCAGGTGATGAAGTCGATGATCCGCAAAGGGGCTGTCCAGCAGCTACCGCCCGGCTACGACATCGACACCCACTTCACGCCGCGCTACCAGCCGTGGGACCAGCGGCTGTGCGTCGCTCCCGACGGTGACCTGTTCACCGCGATCCGGAACGGCCGAGCATCGGTGGTCACCGACCACATCACGGAGTTCAGCGAGACGGGACTGCGCCTGGAATCCGGCGCCGAACTCGAGGCGGACATCGTCATCACCGCCACCGGGCTGCGGTTGCTGGCCTTCGGCGGCATCCAACTCACCGTCGACGGCCGCGACATCACGCCACCGGAAACCATGGCCTACAAGGGCATGATGCTCAGCGGCGTGCCGAACTTCGCGTTCACCATCGGCTACACGAACGCGTCCTGGACGCTCAAGGCCGACCTGGTCAGCGAATACGTCGTCCGGCTGCTGCGACACCTGGACACCCACGGCTACGACCAGTGCGTCCCGACCAACGCCGACCCGGGCCTGACCGAGCAGCCACTGCTGGACTTCCAGGCCGGTTACGTGCTGCGCTCTATCGACGAGTTCCCGAAAGCCGGCTCACGGGCTCCGTGGCGCCTGGGCATGAGCTACGCGCACGATGTGCTGAAGCTGCGGTACGGCCGGGTCGACGACGGCGTGCTGCGATGCCAACGCCGGCCCACGCGCGACGCCGCGATTCCCGCGGAATCCTGACCGCCTCCGGGATCTGGACGTCCTGAAAGTCGCTCAGTCGCTGGTCGTGCCGGCAGGCACGCGACCTGCCGGCGTCCCCGTCGGCCCCCAACCGATTCCCGTCGGTCCTCCGTAGGCGTCGCGACCGCCGCGATCCGCCTGCCCTCGCTACGGCGTCTGACGCCACAGCGGGCCGACAGGTGATGTATCGAGTACCTTGGATTTACCGGAAATTTTCCGTAACCTGAACTGGAACCTGGTCCCGCCGGCCGCACCGGTCGGAGGTCCGGTTGGTTGTGCGGCTTGAGCACAACGGGCCTGGCGGAGTGGCACCCCGGCCAATGTCACCGTCCCCGGGCGAGCGCGGACCGTCACGGTTCGCTCGACACCTCCGCGGATGGTCCCCCACCGTCGCGTGGCCCCGGCTACCGCGGCATCCCCACTCCACGTGTTCTTGAGAGGCAGCAATGACAAACGAATCCGGACGCCCGGTCCGGCGCCCGACGGCGAGGACCGTCCGGCGCATGTCGGTCGTACTGTCCGCTGTGGGCTTCGCGGCCTGCATGTCGATGATCATGGCGACCTCCGCCACCGCCGCGACCACGCTCGGCGCTTCGGCTGCCGAAAAGGGCCGGTACTTCGGCGCAGCGGTCGCGGCCAACAAGCTCAGCGACAGCGTGTACACGACGATCCTGAACCGCGAGTTCAACTCGGTCACGCCGGAAAACGAGATGAAGATCGACGCGACCGAGCCGCAGCAGAACCAGTTCACCTACACCAACGCCGACCGGATTGTCAGCCACGCCCGCTCCCGCGGCATGCAGGTGCGCGGCCACACCCTGGCCTGGCACTCACAGCAACCCGGCTGGATGCAGAACATGTCCGGCACGGCCCTGCGCAACGCGATGCTCAACCACGTCACCCAGGTCGCCACCCACTTCCGCGGCCAGGTCGTGGCCTGGGACGTGGTCAACGAGGCGTTCGCCGACGGCAGCAGCGGCGCCCGGCGCGACTCCAACCTGCAACGCACCGGCAACGACTGGATCGAAGCCGCGTTCCGCGCCGCGCGCGCGGCCGACTCCGGCGCCAAGCTCTGCTACAACGACTACAACACCGACGACTGGACCCACGCCAAGACCCAGGCGGTCTACCGGATGGTCCAGGACTTCAAGCAGCGCGGCGTGCCGATCGACTGCGTCGGCCTGCAATCCCACTTCAACAGCGGTTCGCCGTACCCGGGCAACTACCGCACCACACTCTCCAGCTTCGCGGCGTTGGGCGTGGACGTGCAGATCACCGAGCTGGACATCGAGGGCGCCTCGGCCACGACGTACCGCAACGTGGTGAACGACTGCCTCGCCGTGTCGCGCTGCAACGGCATCACCGTGTGGGGCATCCGGGACAGCGACTCCTGGCGCGCCTCCCAGACTCCCCTGCTGTTCGACAACAGCGGAAACAAGAAGCCCGCCTACGACGCGGCGCTGTCCGCGCTGAACAGCGGGAACCCGCCCACCAACCCGCCCACCACGCCGCCGACCAACCCGCCCACCAACCCGCCGACGACGCCGCCACCGGGCGGGCCCGGCAGCTGCAGCGCGACCGTGTCGCTGAACTCCTGGACCGGCGGGTTCGTCGCCACCGTCCGGGTCACGGCCGGATCGTCCGGCACCAACTCGTGGACGGTGACCCTCACCCTGCCCTCCGGCGCCACCGTCTCGAACGCGTGGAACGCCCAACGCAGCGGCAACAGCGGCACCGTCCAATGGACCAACGTCAGCTACAACGGCCACATCGCCGCCGGACAATCAACCGAGTTCGGCTTCCAGGGCACCGGCAGTGCCGCCGGCATGACCCCCACCTGTACCGCCACCTGACCTGACGGCCGTCCCGGTGCGGAGTGCCCCTCCGCACCGGGACCGTCGATCAGCCCCCGTCACCGTCGTAGTTGTCGTAGGCGGTACGGCCCCGGCCCGTCGCGACGTCGCCGACCGGGGCTGGGCGATACTGCACCCGTCGATCTTCCGGTGACGTCGCCGGCCGAACCCGAAACCCGGGATGCCGCGACGTCTGCCGCATCCCGACCAGACTGTGCAGGAGGCTCACATGAAGGCGGCCGGTAAGGTCCTGGTGGTCACCGGGGCGGGAAGCGGCATTGGCCGGGCGGTCGCGCTCGAGGCGCTACGGCGCGGCGCGAAGGTCGCCGCCGTCGACCTCAACGCGACGACGCTCGAGGAGACCGCGAAGCTGGCCCCGGCTGACGGCAGCGTCTCGACGCACATGCTGAACATCACCGACCGGGCGGCCGTGGAAGCACTACCCGCGCAGGTGACGGCACGGCACGGCGCGGTCGACGGACTCGTGCACTGCGCCGGGATCATCCAGCCCTTCGTCAAGCTGCAGGACCTCGACTACGAGGCGATCGAACGAGTCTTCGCCGTCAACTGGACCGGGACGCTCCACCTGGCCAAGACGTTCCTGCCACTGCTGCTCGCGCGCCCGGAGGGGCACATCGTCAACGTGGCGAGCATGGGCGGCTTCGTGCCCGTCCCGGGCCAGACGATCTACGGCGCGTCGAAGGCGGCGGTCAAGCTGCTCACCGAGGGCCTGCACTCCGAGTGCGCCGGCACCAACGTCCAGGTCACCGCCGTCTTCCCCGGCGGTGTCGCCACGAACATCACCACGAACTCGGGCGTGGCGATCCCGATGAACAACACCGAGGCCGCGGCCCAGACGCGCAAGATCACGACGCCGGCGCGGGCGGCCCGCGAGATCCTCGACGGCATGGAACACAACGCCTACCGGGTGTTGATCGGCCGGGACGCGAAGCTGATGGACCGTCTGTACCGCCTCAGTTCACGGCGCGCCGCCAGCCTCATCGCCAGCAAGATGCAGGACCTGCTGCGCGGATGACGCGCTTTCGCGCGCCCACGCCCAGCATCAACCACCGGTACGAGCCACCGCCGATCATGTGCGGCGTGGCCGGGGGCTGGACTTGCAGCTTCCCGGCCACGCCATGCACCGGCGCTGTCCTGGTCCGCGCCGTGTGGCCTTCCGTTCGTCAGCAGGTCTTCGAATCCATAATCTTGAGCTCCTCCATGGCACCATCCTGGTAGACCGGCATGAAGAACTCCGGCGTCGTCTGGCCGCCCTTCACGCAGTAGGTGATCCCACTCTGCATGCGCAGCAGCGCCCCGTCATCGTTGCGCGAGTTGTAGACGACCTCGGAGTACGCGCTGTGCGACCCCAGCGTCTGCCAGTAACCCATGTCCTGATAAGTGGCGGTGGGACGCCTGGCTTGCCAATCGGCCTCGGTCTTGTAGAAGCAGACCCGGGGCCATTCGCAGCCGTATCTCGTGGCGGCAGCGGCGGGCGCGGCGCCGGAGAGCGCCGCGGCAGCCACCGATACGAGGACGACACCGGCGGAGACGACGGTGCGCGTGAGAGTGTGGATCTTCACTGGCGTATCTCCCAGGAGAAGGATTGAACGGGGACGATGGGCGACGGGTCGCATCGGGCGAACCTCGGGTCGCCCAGCGACAGCCTGTCCCGCTGCCGGACGGCCGACAACGCCCCGCGGTTCACTGGGATGGTGGGATGGGACGCCGCCCCTGGTCAGGGAAAACGTTCAGGGCTGGAACGGCGGGCGAGAAGTGCGGCGCGGCAACGGCGGGCCGCGGCGAGCGGGCGACGTCGCATCGATGACTCAGCACGTGTGCTTTACCCGGCCGGTGTACGCTCTGCGCGCTTCGGTATTTACAACCAGTGATGGGGCGACTGATGTCTGACTCCCGCGCAACGCAGGACCTGGCCGATCTGTTGCAGCAGCTGAAGGACCGCACCGGTCGTAGTTACGAAGCGCTGGCACAGCGTTCGGGACTCAGCAGGTCTACCGTGCACCGCTACTGCTCGGGTGCCGCCGTGCCGAGCCAGTTCGACGCGCTCAGCCGGCTGGGCCGTGTCTGCGGTGCGAGCCGCGAGGAACTGCTGGAGTTGCACCGACGCTGGGCCGTCGCCTCCGCAGCACAGTCCGCCTTGATTACGGGTGATGACGCGGCTGTGGCCGAGCCGGCCGGGGCCACCATCGCGGCAGACCGCGAGCCCGTCCCGGTCGACGATCCGGACGTGGCGGCGGAGCCCTCGACGACTTCCCTCAGCGCTCCGGCGACCGTCCGCTCGTGGTACCGGCGACCGTTGATGATCGGAGTGGCGGCGGCATTGATCGCCGCGGCGGTTCTTGTCGTGCTGTCGCCGTGGAAATCGTCCGGCTCGGTCGAAGCGGACGGAGACGATCCGCTGCTGATGTCGCGCGCCTGCGCCGAGGTGATTGCCATGGGCCAGCAGGACGAGTGCGTACGCGAGGTGCAGCGACTATTGGCCCGGACCGGCACCACGGTGGGCATCGACGGCAGCTTCGGACCGCAGACCCTCCGCAAGGTCACCGCGTTCCAGGTCCTCGCCGGTCTCCCGGCCAAGGGCGTGGTCGACAACGCCACCAAGCGCGCCCTCTACGAGGGCGGAGTCTCGATGGCGACGTGGTCGCCACAGCAGGTGGAAGCGCAGATCCGCGAGGTCTTCGGCCCGGAGGTGGCGGAAAGTGCGGTGAGAATTGCCCGTTGCCAGTCCAAGTTGGACCCGCTGTACGTACTACCAAACACCAACGCCAGCCGGAACTGGGGTCTTTTCCAACTCTCCGACGGGCTACTGAGCCGGTACGACGGCACACCGCGCCAGGCGTTGGATCCACAGTGGAATATCGCCGTCGCGAAGCGGGCCTGGGAGGAGCACCGCGACTTCCGCCACTGGGAGCACTGCGCGGCCGCTGCCACGCCCGCCCCGTCCGCGTCCACGGGACCTTTGGGTACGCCCAGTCCCGGTAGCCAATAGGACCGCCCGCGATCCCGCAGCGTTGGCAGCGCTGCGGGACCCCGGACGGTAGAAGGATCAGGAGGGTGCCGACCGGGTCCTCAGGCGAGCAACCGGGAAAGCGTTCGGGGGTCGACGATGCCGTCGGCGGTGAGGCTCACCCGATTCTGGAAGGTCTTGACCCCGGTCTCGGTCCCCGGACCGAAGGCGCCATCGACCGCGACGGAGATGCCGTTGGCGACAAGCTGGTTCTGCACCGCCTTGACCGCTTCTCCGGACGCGCCGCGAGTCAGGTACCACGCCAGCTGGTTCCACGTCTGCGATCCAGCCACGCCGTCCGACGAAGCCTTCGTGCGCCCCTGGAAGTCACGTACGGCGGCCTCGGTGGCAGCTCCGAAGTCGCCGTCCACCTCGATCGTGGCGCCGCGCGAGCGAAGGAGATACTGCAGCGCCTTCACGCGTTCGGCCCGGTCGCCCCGGCGTAAGGTGGGCCACGCCGGCGGCGTCGGATCGCCCCCGATCCGGGCCGCGACGTCCGAGCGCAGCCGGGGCAGCATCGCGTAGAGCCGATCCCCGGGGCAGTCGGTGGCGTTGAAGTTGCGGTGACCATAGATCTGGTACGCCCGGATGCCGAACTGACTGCAGATGTAGGTGGAAAAGTCGACCAGCACGGCGTAATGCTCCGCGCGCATGTCGACTGTCATGTAGTTGCCTTCGTTCTCGATCCCCACCGCCACGTCGTTCTGCGCGGTACAGTGCGCGCCCTGGACGTGGACACGCCCGTTGCGCAGCGCTTCGAGACTGCGATGCCGCCCTTCGAGCGCGTGGCCGCCACGCGTGAGCGTGAACTGCTGCCCGCTGTCGATCCAGCCCCGGTTCATGTGGTCGCGCTGGATGGAACGGGCCAGTGCCTGCCCGTGGGCGAGCGAGTAGTCCGTGCTGTTGCCGGTCGCGGTGTGGTGGATGAACAGCTTCTTCGGTGCCTGGTTCAGCATTTCGACTGCCGAGGACGGCGGCACGGCGCCCCAGGAGGAGGTGGGATGGATCGTGGGAGGTGCTGCGGCGGAGGCGAGCGACGCGCCGATCGGGCCGGCACCGAGGGTCAGGCCCACGCCGGTCGCCGCCGTCAGTCCGAGAAATCGTCGGCGCGCGATCGGCGCAGCGCCGGGTGTTGGGATGTCCTGCACTGGATGACCTCTTCACGTGATTGGCTTGTGTGCCGGGCAGGAAGACGCAGGGCCGCCAGGCTGAGCTAGAAGGCGAGCTTGCCCGACTCCGACGTGTTGCCCCCGTACTCGAAAACCCGGACCACGAAGCGCGTGCCGTCGATGACGTCCGTCGCGACCTCGGCCCACGTGGCTCCGAAGATGTCCGGTTCGGGGTGGGTATTGCAGTTGTTCGTGTGGTCGATGAAGACCACACACGCGACCACCTGCCCGCCGTTCGTCTTCAGGTTGATGTCTCGGCAACGTGGCGACGCCCGGTAGGGGCCGATGTCCTTCGTGCCGCCGTTGTACGTCCAGTTGACGGCGCCGCCGTAGCAGGTGGTGGCCGCGGATGCCGCCGTCGGCTGCGCAAACGCGCCACCGAGCAGACCGGCGGCCACCATCACGGCGGAGATGCGTCGTCGAGCCGATGTGGACATTCGGCTTCCTTTCCTGTGCGTTCGGGGGCGTCAGCTGACACCGTGCCGGTCAGTACGCGACCTTGCCGCCGGTAGCGTTGAGCTCGCCTGAGACGTCGTAGGACCGGAGACGCACCTTGAAGCGGGTGCCGTTGCGAACGTCCGTGGCGATCGCGGCCCATGCCGGTCCAACGTTCTGGTAGCTGTTGTCGCGGTTACAGAGGTTCGTGTGATCGACGAAGACGACACAGGCCACGATGTAGTTGCCGTTGGTCCTCAGATTGATGTCGTTGCACCGGGTGGACGCGGTGTACGGACCGATCTCCTTGATCCCGCCGTTGTACGTCCAGTTGTCGGCTTCGCCGTAGCAGGTGGGGGCGGCGGACGCCGCGACCGGCTGCGCTACCGCGCCACCGAGCAGCCCGCCGGCCAACGCCAGCGCTCCTGCCACAACCCGGGGTTTGAAGGTGATCATGAGGTTCCTTTCTGATGGGGTGGAGGCCGACCGGGGCCGCGGACCGTCGGTGCCGCGGCCCCGGCGCGTGCGTATGACTCGGCCACTGTCGTGGTCCGGGCGCCGGCCGCCGCCCCCGTGACTCGCGGCCGGCGCCGTACCCGAGGATCAGCAGTCGTAGAGACTGTTCGGGTGGACCCGCTCGCAGTAGCGGACGTGCAGGTGGTTGTCGTGGTTGGGATACTGGGTGGTCAGCCCTTCGCTGATCAACGTGGGATCGTTGAAGTAGATGACCTTGGTGTGGCCCGAGGCTGCCGCCCGGATAGCCTTGACCAGGTCACGGGTCGCGGCCCGGTCGTACGTGGCGGACTGCCAGGTGATCCGGCCGGCGCTGCACTGGGCGTTGTCCGTCCGGATCGGCCAGAGATCCACGTCAAGCCCGACCTCGTGGCTGGCGTGACCCGGAATGTCGCCGCCGTGCTCGAAACCGATGTCGCCGAGCGGGACCTGCCCCTGCGAGGTGCCGAAGGAGCGCACCGCCGCCTCGAGCTGCCCGACCGCCGCGCCGGTGCCCCAGTTGGCCGCGCCGTTCCCGTCCGGGTCCCTGTCGCACATGCCGGCGCCCACGTCGGGGTAGTCGTAGTGCCAGAGCAGGTTCTTCCACGTCGTTGCCCCGACCACGCCATCCGCGGTGATCCCGGCGTGCTGTTGAAAGGCGACCACGGCAGCGTGGGTACCGCCGCCGAAGTTCCCGTCGACGGCAAGGCTGAGGCGACGCTTGGCGTTGAGCTGGGCCTGCAGCGCCTTGACCGCGGACCCCTGGGAGCCCTGGCGTACGGTCACCGCCAGAGCGGCCCAGGTGTTGGGGCCGACGATGCCGTCGTCCGTCAGCCCCTTGGCGGACTGGAAGCTCTTCACCGCGGCGTCGGTGCCGGAGCCGAAGACTCCGTCGGCGGTCACGTTGTGCCCGCTCTGCTGCAGCAGGTACTGCAACGCCACCACATCGCTGCCCCGGTTCCCGCTGCTCTGCGTCGGGTAGAAGGCGTTGGCGAACGCCTCAGCCCGACCGCCGACCAGCAGCGTGCCGACCAGCGCCGCCGCCATCACCATCGCGCGTACGACCATGCGGCGCTGCTGAGGCCGGGCACCCGCTGTGGCGGATGTGGCCATGGTCAGCATGACGAGGCGCTACGGAAGGCCGCCCGCCCGATGACGTGCCGGTTGTCGGCGTGCACGTGGTCGTCGTGGCCCGGGTATCCGGGGCCGAGGAGGCCACTGAAGCCCGCGCTACGGGCGGCGCGGTAGATCGTGCAGAGCGAGTGCGGACCGGAGCCCAGGTCGCCCGAGAGCCCGTACAGGTGCGGGCTGTCGGCCGCTCCACCGGCCCGCGCGTTGCACGCGTCGTTGCGGAACCCTGAGGTGACCCGCAGCGGGTCGTCGCCGAGCTTGCGGCGCAGGGCCTCGAGCTGCCACATCACCTGCAGCGTGCGGGCCTTGGCCGTAGCCTGCGAGGCCTTCGAGCTGCCGGTGTAGTTGTCGCCGCACTTGTCCAGCTCGGCGTAGGTGAAGTGGATCGGCGTGCAGTCGTTGTCCTGCAGCTCGTAGATCTTGTTGAACGTCTGCGGTCCGGCGACGCCGTCGGCGCCCAGGCCGTACCCGGCCTGGAAGCGCTTCACCGCCGCGGCGGTGCGCGCCCCGTACTCGCCGTCGACCGAGAGCACCTCATCCTGGCCGACCCAGCCCGCCACCCGGATCTGCAGCTGCCGGACCGCCTCGCCGGTGGAGCCCTCGCGCAACGTGCCGCTCCAGGTGTAACAGCCGTCCGCGGCGGCGGGTGCGGCGCTGCCGAGGCTGACCAGACCCGTGGTCAGCACGCTGACGGCGAGCGCCATGACGACCGTGAGCCAACGTACGGATCCGAGTCGCCGACGCGGGGTCCCGCCGTTTTCCGAACTATGCATGGACATCTTCCGTCCCGTTCATGGCGGCCGGACATCGAACCCGGCCACTGTCCAATGATGACGGGGTCACCATTTTCCACCCGGGCTGTCGACGCAATGCCTCTGGGATCACGTGGGACGGTTGGGACGGCACAGCCCGTCCGAGCAGGGCTTCCCACACCCGTGTGGAACGTCTCACGGGAACGGCTCCGCGCCGGGACACGGCGCGCATTCGTGCTCAGGCGTCGCGAGTCGCGGGATTGTGGCCTCGGCCAGCTCGTCCGGGCAGAACAGCTACCCCGCGGCCCCGGCGTTCAGCGGGTCCGCCAGCAGCTGGTCGAAGGCAAGTTCGGCGGCGCCGATCAGGGCGGCGTTGCGGCCGAGCGCCGCCGCCCGCAACTGCACGTGCTCGCGGGAGGCGGGCAGCACGATCTCGTCCAGGCGGCGGCGGACCGCGTCCGCCCCGGCGGCGTAGACCCGGCGCAGCGAGCCGCCAAACACGACGGTGTCCGGGTTGACCACGTTGACCAGGTTGGCCACACCGAAGCCGAGCCAGTCGGCGACGTGCTGGAGCGCCGCCCGGGCCGAACGCTCGCCGCTGGCCGCCGCATCCAGGACCTCGAGGATCCCGCCGCGCTCCCCCGGCTCCCGGCCGGCGTGCCGCAGCAGCGCCGCGTCGCCGATCTCGGTCTCCCAGCAGCCGCGCGAGCCGCACCCACAGGGCAGGCCGCCCGGGTTGACCACCATATGGCCGACCTTGCCGCTGTGCCCCCGGTGGCCGACGACCAGCCGGCCGCCGATGATGATGCCGGCGCTGATGCCCAGGTCTCCGTGCAGGTAGACGAGATCGTTGATGCCGGCCGCCGCGCCCCGGAGGTGTTCGGCGAGGCCGGCGATGTCGGCCAGATCGCCAGCGACGAAGCCCAGGCCGGGGGCGAACTCGGCCTCGAGCGCAGTGCGGAGTGCGTCGTCGGCGCCGCCGATCCGGATCTTCCCGTCGCGGTCGCGGGTCGTGTCGGCCACGGCGACCGCGCCACCCACGAAAAGCGCGTCCGCGGCGACGGCGCTGTCCATGTCACGCACGAGACCGCCCAGCGGGCCGACGGCGTCGAAGGCGGACATCCCGCCGGGGCGGCTGACCTCGCGCAGGTCCAGGATGCGGCCACCGAGGCCGATGAGCGCGGCGCGCAGCCGGTCCCCCTCGATGCTCAGCGCGTGCGCGTAGACGCGGTCGGAGCGGGGGCTCACCACCAGTGAGGGCCGGCCAGCACGACGGGCGGTGGTCGGTGTTTCCTCAGTGACGAGACCGGTGGCGGCAAGGTCGGCCGCGAGCGCTCCGATGGTGCTGCGGTTGAGGCCGAGCCGGCTGGTCAGCTCGGCACGCGAGGTCGCACCGTGTACGTGGACGTGGCGCAGCACGGCACCGAGATTCTGCCGGCGGATCTCCTCCTGGGTGGCACCGGGTGCCGAGGGCAGTGGGAACTCCGGGTTCCGGACGGCCCGGGGCAGCCCGGACCGTACAGGTGTCGCCACGGTCGGGGCCTCCTCTCGCCGTCGCTTCCGCGTCGTCCGCCGGCACCATGACGACGAAGGGTCCCGGGAGACGGAGCCCGGGACCCAACGACCGTCAATGACTGCCCTGCGTGCTTACTTGGTGAGCGGCGAGAGCTTCGGGTCGTTCGCGTACGCCTCCGCCGCGTTCGCCTTGGTGACGGCGACCGGCGGGAGCAGGTACGTCTCGACGACCTTGCTGCCGTTGTTGTAGGACTTGGTGTCGTTCACCTCGGGGGTGTTACCGGCCTGCAGCGCCTTCACCATGGCGATGCTCTGCTTGACCAGGTTCCGGGTGTCCTTGTTGATCGTCATGTACTGCTCGCCAGCCATGATCGACTTGACCGACTCGACCTCGGAGTCCTGGCCGGTCACGACCGGGACGGTCTTACCGGCACCCTTGACCGAGGTGATGATCGCGCGGGCCAGCGTGTCGTTCGGGGAGAGGACGCCGTCGAGCTCCTTGCTGCCGTAGGTCGAGGTGAGCAGCTGGTCCATGCGGGCCTGCGCACCCTCGGCCTTCCAGCCCTGGATGGCGGTCTGCTTGACGTCGGTCTGCTTCGAGGCGACAACGACGTTGCCCTTGTCGATCTCCGGCTTGAGGACGTCCATCGCGCCGTTGAAGAAGACCCCGGCGTTGTTGTCGTCCGGCGAGCCGGAGAAGAGCTCGATGTTGTACGGGCCGGTCGGCTTCTTGGCCTTCATGCCCTCCAGCAGGGCCTGGCCCTGGAGCTGGCCGACCTTGAAGTTGTCGAACGCGACGTAGTAGTCGAGGTCCGGCGTGTTCGTGATGAGCCGGTCGTACGCGATGACCTTCACACCGGCCGCGTGCGCCGCGGCGACCTGGGTCGACAGCTGCGCAGCGTCGGTCGCGCCGATGATGATGACCTTGGCGCCCTTGGTGACCATGGCGGTGATCTGCGCCTGCTGGTCCGCCACGGTGGTCGACGCGCCCGCGTACTGCACGTCGCTCTTGAAGCCGGCCTCCTTCAGGCCGTTGGTGAACAGGTCACCGGCGAGGACCCAGTTCTCCGACGTCTTGGACGGCAGGGCGACGCCGATCAGGGAGTCCGCCGAGAAGCCCTTGGCCTGGCCCTCCGAGCCGCCGGACTCCGCGTCGCGGCCGGTGCCGCAGGCGGTCAGAGCCAGCGCCGCGATGGCGCCGATGGCCACCGACTTGCCAATGAGAATGCGCATGAGGAGGTAGTGCCCTTCTGCAGAGGTGATACGGGTGAGAGGTCGGTGGCCGTCAGCCGGGCACCGTCGTCTTGGCGGGCTCGTGGTCCGCGGCTGACGATGACGTGGGTGTGGCAGGTGTGTCACGGCGGAACGAACGGGTGATGCTCCCGATGACGGAGAAGCGTCCCTGGCTCTTGTTGTAGACGTCGAGTGCGACGGCGAGCAGCAGAACCAGGCCCTTGATGATCTGGACGCGGTCGGTGCCGACGCCGAGGAGCTGCAGGCCGTTGTTGAGCACCGCCATCACCAGGCCACCGACGATCGAGCCGCTGATGGTGCCGATACCGCCGGAGACGGCCGCGCCACCGATGAAGACCGCGGCGATCGCGTCCAGCTCCCAGCCGTTGCCGTCCTGCGGCCCGGAGGCCGCCGAACGGGCCACGAAGATCATGCCGGCCAGTGCGGCCAGGACCGACATGTTCATCATGACGAGGAAGTTGACCCGCTTGAGCTTCACGCCGGAGAGTTCGGCAGCCCGGGAGTTGCCGCCGACCGCGTAGATGTGCCGGCCGCCGGCGGTGTTGCGGGTGTAGAAGGAGTACGCGAGGACCAGCGCCACGAGGATGATCCCGGAGACCGGGAAACTGGTGCCGACGCGGCCGCTGGCGAAGCGCAGCGCGGCGAAGACGATCACGCCGACCATGACGGCGATCCGCAGCACCGAGATCCACATCGGGGCGGGATCGGCGTCCATCTCCCGGCGGGTCTTGCGAGTCTGAAACTCGCGCCACACCACGGCTACACACGCCGCCAGGCCGAGCAGCAGCGTCAGGTTGTTGTAGCCCGTGCTCGGCCCGACCTCGGGCAGGAACCCGGAGCCGATCACCCGGAAGCCCTCCGGCACCGGGATCGTGTTCGCGTTGCCGATGAACTGGTTACCGCCGCGGAAGAGCAGCATGCCCGCCAGGGTGACGATGAACGCCGGCACCCCGATGTAGGCCACCCAGAAGCCCTGCCAGGCGCCGACCACCGCGCCGATCGCGAGGCCGAAGAGGATCGCGACGGGCCAGGGCAGCGACCATTCCGCCATCGACTTGGCCACCAGGATGCCGGCGATGGCGGCGACCGAGCCGACCGACAGGTCGATGTGCCCGGCGACGATCACCATCAACATGCCGATGGCCAGGATGAGGATGTACGAGTTCTGCTGGAACAGCGCGATCAGGTTGTCCGACCGCAGGGTCAGGCCGTCGGTCAGGATCTGGAACAGAACGACGATCGCGACCAGGGTGAAGATCATCCCGAACTGGCGGGCGTTGGAGGTGGTGCCTCCGAAGAGGTTCTTCTGCAGGTCCTTGAATCGGCTCATCGTGTCTGCATCTTCTTCGTCGAGGTCATCTGCTTCATGAGGGTCTCCGGATCCGCGTCCTGCCGGGTGATCTCCCCGGTGATGGAGCCTTCGAACACGGTGTAGATGCGGTCGCAGAGCCCGATCAGCTCAGGCAGTTCCGAGGAGATGACGATCACGCCCTTCCCCTGGTCGGCGAGCCGTTGGATGATGCCGTAGATCTCGTACTTGGCGCCCACGTCGATGCCGCGGGTCGGTTCGTCGAGGATCAGCAGGTCCGGGTCCGTGAACATCCACTTCGCCAGGACGACCTTCTGCTGGTTGCCGCCGGAGAGCTTGGAGACGCTCTCGTCGACCGTCGGGGCCTTGGTCCGCAGTTCCCTGCGGTACGCCTCGGCCGCCTTGTACTCCGCGACCTCGTCGAGGACGCCGTGGTGCGTGACCTTGGACAGCTTGGCGGCCACCGTCGACGCCTTGATGTCGTCGAGCAGGTTGAGGCCGATCGCCTTACGGTCCTCACTGACGTACGCGAGCCCGTGGGCGATCGCGTCCGCCACCGACTTCAGCACGATCTCCTTGCCGTCCTTGATGACCGTGCCGGACTCGTACACCCCGTAGGAGCGGCCAAAGACGCTCATCGCCAACTCCGTGCGGCCCGCCCCCATGAGACCGGCGAAGCCGACGATCTCGCCGCGGCGCACGACGAAGCTCTCGTTCTTGCAGACCTGGCGCTCGGCGGAGATCGGGTGCCGGACGTTCCAGTCGCGGACCTCGAAGAAGACCTCGCCAATCTTCGGCGTGTGGTCCGGGAACCGGCTGCTCAGCTCGCGGCCGACCATGCCCCGCACGATCCGGTCCTCATCGACGCCGTCCGCCTTGACGTCCAGTGTCTCGACCGTCCTGCCGTCACGCAGGATGGTGATCTGATCGGCGATCGCCTCGATCTCGTTCAGCTTGTGCGAGATCATGATCGAGGTGATGCCGCGCCCGCGGAAGCCGCGCAGCAGGTCCAGCAGGTGCTGGGAGTCGGCCTCGTTCAGCGCGGCGGTCGGCTCGTCCAGGATGAGCAGCTTCACATCCTTGGCGAACGCCTTGGCGATCTCCACCAACTGCTGCTTGCCGACACCGATATCCTTGATCAGCGTGTCCGGGTCCTCCTGCAGGCCGACCCGGGCCATCAACTCCAGCGCCATCCGGTTCGCGGACTTCCAGTCGATCGCGCCGCGCCTGCGCGGCTCGTTCCCGAGGAAGATGTTCTCGGTAATCGACATGTCCGGGATGAGCGCGAGTTCCTGGTGGATGATCACGATGCCCGCGTGCTCGCTCGCCCGGATGTCGGAGAAGCGGGTCTCCGCGCCCTGGTAGACGATGTCGCCGTCGTAGGTGCCGTGCGGGTAGACCCCACTGAGGACCTTCATCAGCGTGGACTTGCCGGCGCCGTTCTCGCCGCAGATCGCGTGGATCTCGCCGGCGCGCACCACCAGGTTGACGTCGGAGAGGGCCTTGACTCCGGGGAACTCCTTGGTGATGGAGCGCATCTCCAAAAGGATGGGCGCCTCGCTCATCGTTCGCACCACCTCGCCACCATCATGGATCCCTCCGGAAGGGGTCTGACCTTCAGCTGTTTTTGTTGCCGATGGCAACCTATTGCGCGCAGAAGATCGTCCGCAAGCCTCCGGCTCACCGATTAGGTAACAAACCTGCAATATCGATACGCATGCACGCCACCCTCGCCGCGCTGATGCAAGCTGCCGCAGGAGGCGAAGAGCCCAGGCCGCCGTTACCCCTCGGTTGCCGGCACCCGCATCCTCAACTCAAGTCCCCAGCCGCTCACCTCCCGACCGTCGCTGCTCCTACCGAACGCTCGGTAGCCCGAACGTGACCGGTAGCCGGTGGCCGTCCACCCGGTAGGCGTTCAGTCCGTAGATGCCGTCCTGCCCTGGCAGGGCGTTCGTTCCCCAGCGCAACGGCTGTCGTCCGGGAACCACCTGGGCAACTGCTGCCTCGATTGTGTCCCAGCCGGATGCCTCGACATCAACCTCAGTCACGATCCGCTTTCTCGTCGCCGCGCTGGCCCTCGGTGTTGACGTCCGTCCCGTGAGGCTGGGCCCTCTGTCCGCAATGTCCCGGAAACAGCTCGGTCAAGCATGGGGTGGGACCAGACAGCCGGCAGACGGCTGGCTGCAGTGTCGATCCCTGGTAGCCGGTTGGCCCCGCTACCCGGTCCACCGACCGCAACCTTGTGTCCGACAGCCCTTGCCGTGTCCTGCGATGATCAGCGGGGTGTTGATGGGAACGAAGGACCGGAAAACTGTGACTGGCCGACTGTCGTGGAAGCGGGTCCATCCCATGGGCCGCCACCAGCTACTCCTCGGCTTCTTCCTGGGCTTCGGAGTGCTGTTCACGGTGGTGATCTCGGCGAGCTTGTTGGGTCGTGCTGGGGGCGGTCACTGGAACGTGCATCCTGCCGTCGGGATAGCAGTCATCTATGGAGTCCTGGCGGTGTGGCTGACGTTCGTCGCCCGGATGTATCTGACCGGCATTTTCGTCAACGACCATGGACTACGACTTCGGTACGTGTTCTTTACCCGCACCCTGCCCTGGGCTACGGTGACCGGCTTCGACGTCCGACCGGCCCGAATATTCGATACGGACACTGACCGGCAGGCGTGCTGGGTGTCGACGACGAGTGGGACGTACGAGACCCCTGTGCAGCTCAGCTCCGGCACAGCCGCATTGCAAAAGAGGTCAGGCCCGGTGCTCCCTGCCGACGACTTCAACCGGATGGTCGACCAGCTTGAGCGTCACCGTCGAAGTCGAGGCCATTGACATACCCTGATCGCCCTATGGTGACCGCCGCATCGGGCACGGGCCTCCTGCCATGCGGCTGATCCGACAGGTTGGCCGGGGGCCGGGCGGAATACCGGCTCCCGTGCCAGTGTGCGACGTGGATCGCTATCGTCGCCGCATGCCCGACCTGATCGCGCCCACCGTCCGCCTGCGCGCCGCCTGGCTCGAGGCGCGTGACGAGTGGGGACCCGGCGTCCACGAGGACGGCTTCGGGCTGCAGCCGTCCGATGAGGTGGACTCGCCTGCCGGGTTCGCGACCTGGGTGGCCCGGCTGGCTGACGAGACGGATCCGGCGAAGCCGCTGGACGGCGGCCGGGTGCATTGCACGTACCGATGGATCGTCGAGGGCGACCGGGTGCTCGGCGCGATCGCGCTACGGCACGAGCTCACCGACTTCGGCCACATCGGCTACGGCATCCGGCCGTCGGCGCGCCGGCGCGGGCTTGCCACGTGGGCGCTGGGCCGGATGCTCGACGAGGCACGGTTGCTCGGCCTGGACCGGATGCTGATCATTTGCGAGGTAGACAATATCGCCTCGGCGAAGACGATCGAGCACCACGGCGGCGTCCTCGAGGAGGTCCTGGACACCGAACACGGCGCCGTGCGGCGTTACCGGATCACGATCTAGCCCACCAGCCTGCCTTCCTACGCCCAGGCGCCGATCTCCACCCGGGTGCGGATCGACGCCTGGCCGCCGTGGAACGGCACGCACCATTGTGGGCGTTGCC
The DNA here is from genome assembly GCF_040659735.1 of Micromonospora sp. NPDC049679. Lineage (NCBI taxonomy): Bacteria > Bacillati > Actinomycetota > Actinomycetes > Micromonosporales > Micromonosporaceae > Micromonospora > Micromonospora sp. NPDC049679. The sequence continues at coordinate 43,594 of NZ_JBFANZ010000005.1, read as the reverse complement.
CGTGGCCCACCTGGTTGGATGGGCCCACCCGATGGTTGGTCTGTGCGGCGTCGGTAACGGGCTGCTCGTCGTCGCCCTGGGCGTCGCGCTTATCGCCGGTTGCCTCCCGCAGGGCGGGGCCCGTGGCTTCGATGGCCTGGCGTTGCAGGCGGAGCCGGACGTGAAATGGTGACGTCGGTTATCGGAACTGTCCGAATGCATCCCTCCGCGGCTTGGACTCGGGTTGTGCCTCGTGCAAGACCGTCGTTGGGTTCGTGTCGGCGAGTTGCGAACCACGGAGCTGTGGGGTCCCGGGCTGCTCCGGTTGCTGTCGGATGGCAAGATCGTGCCCCGTGATCGATGATGCTGACTTATCCGACACGCATTGCGCGGTGGGGACGCCGTGAGTAGTCCGGATCTCGTGGAGGCTCGCCCGTGAGGGCGGTCATCGTCGCGGCGGCAGTCGCGTTCGTCATCTCCCTGTTCGGTACGCCTGTGGCGATCCGGGTCTTTACCGCGCTTAAGGCCGGACAGCCGATCCGGTCCCTCGGACTTGCCTCGAACCAGGGCAAAACGGGCACCCCTGCGATGGGTGGTGTCGTGTTCATCGTGGCGACCCTCTGCGCCTACGTCGCCGGGCACGTGGCGCTGACCACGCTGCCCGAGCGGCAGATCGCGCAGGAGAAGCCGACCATGACGGCCCTCGTCCTGCTCGGCCTCTTCGTCTTCTGCGGCGCGGTCGGCTTCGTCGACGACTTCCTCAAGGTCCGCAAGCGCAACTCTGACGGCCTATCCGCAAAGGGCAAACTGCTCGGCCAGGCGATCGTCGGCGGCGGGTTCGGTCTCGCCGCGCTCTACGTGGCGAGCACCAACGGCCAGACCGTGGCCAGCGAGCACATCTCGTTCATCCGAGACATCAGCTGGCTGAACGTCGGCAAGGTCGGCTCGGTGATCGTGTTCGTCTTCGTGATCACGGCGATGTCGAACGGCGTGAACCTCACCGACGGCCTCGACGGCCTGGCCACCGGTGCGTCGATCCTGGTGCTCGGCGCGTACGGGCTGATCGGGTTCTGGCAGTACCGGCACTGGTGCGCAGACGAAACGTACGCCCGCGCGAATGACTACTGCTACCAGGTCCGGGATCCCCTGGAGGTCGCCATGATCGCGGCGGCGGCGGCCGCCGCTTGCGTGGGCTTCCTGTGGTGGAACACGTCCCCGGCGCGGATCTTCATGGGTGACGTGGGCTCGCTCGGGCTCGGCGCCCTGATCGGCGGGCTCGCGGTGGCAACCCGCACCACGCTGCTTTCGATCCTGATCGGCGGGCTCTTCTTTATCATCACGACGACCTGGGTGATCCAGATCGTCTCGTTCCGGACCACCGGTAGACGTGTCTTCCGGATGGTGCCGCTGCACCACCACTTCGAGCTGGCCGGGTGGAGCGAGGTCAATATTGTGGTCCGGTTCTGGACCGTGGCCGGCGTCTGCGTGGCGGCTGGCCTGGGCCTGTTCTACTCGGATTTCTTGGCGGCCGTCGGATAAAAGCCACGGAAACGTCTGGGTCGTGCCAGCATCGCCGTCAGCGTTGGTCGGTGGGATCGGCTTGTTGCCTGCCGATACCGCGGATCACCGCGCTCCTCGACGACCCGGAACTGGCCGAGGCTGCCGCGGCCAACCCGGCCCTACCGGTCGATCAGATGGTGCGAATCCTGCGGCCCGGCGGTTGTGGCGCCCGAGGGCGGTGACGGTGACCGGATTGCCGTCGCTATCGCAAGCTGGTCATCTTCCTGCTCCTGCGCGAGCGGGACGGCGACGCCGACGGGTACGGCGAGTACGACCTGTGCGACGCCGTCGCCGAGGCGTACCCAGAGACGGTCCCCAGGACGTCGGCCCGCTCGGCGAGCGCCGGCTCGACCACGGCGCCGTCTGGCTGACCATCACCCTGTGGTTGCTGCCCGTGGTGCTGGCAGCGGTCGTGCTCTTCGCTGGCCTGCGCCTGGCTGTTCCGCTCGCCCGGCGGTGGGTCCGCCGCCGGGCCGAGCTGGCGGCGGCCCGCGCGTCAGCGGAGTCCGCCCTGGGCCGCCTGGCCGCGCACCTCACGACCCGCACCCCCGATCCCGGCGAGGTCGACCGGATCTCGGCGAGCTGCATCGGACTAGTTGAGGCGCTCAACCGCGCCGAGTCGCGCGAGGAGCTGGCGCTGCCGCGCAGACCGATGGCCGCGGCACGACATGGCCGTCCATTGTGGTGGAGCGCCGGCCTCCCGGGCCGCCGACCGGATGGACGGATCGGGTACGGTCTGCGGCATGGACGCACGTCACCCCGTGGCCCGCGATGCCCACGACCGGCCCTCGACCGGAGACGTCCCCGGTCCGACGTGGTACGAGCGGCAGATCGAAGGCTTCGGCACCGTCCGCATCCGGCCCGTGGAGCCGGTGCACGATATCGATGTGATCCACGACTGGGTCACTCAGGAACGGTCGCGATTCTGGGGCATGCTCGACGCGGACCGCGAACGGGTTCTGGAGATCTACGAGTACCTGGACTCCCTCACCACACACCACGCCTACCTCATCCACCGCGACGACGAACCGGTCGCGCTCTTCCAGACGTACGAACCGACGGCCGACCCGGTCGGCGAGTGTTACGACGTCCAACCCGGTGACTTCGGTATCCACCTGCTGATCGGCACACCCTCCGGCCGCACCGAGCGGGGTTTCACCGCCGCCGTCCTCTCGACGTTTCTCGCCTTCGTACTGGCCGACCCGGGCCGGCGCCGGATCGTGGCCGAGCCGGACGCACGCAACGACAAAGCCATCGCCCGCCTGATCCGGGCGGGTTTCGTGCCCGGGCCACAGATCGACCTGCCTGAGAAGCGAGCCCAGCTGATGTTCCTGGACCGGGCGGTGTTCGACGGATGACAGTCCGGTCGGCGACGGAACTGGCCGGCGGCCGGACGGGGTCAGCCTAAGTTGACAATTCTGTGGGGAGCGCCATTGCCGCACGTCCGACCGGCGATCCGGTGAGCGGCATCTATCGGGATCCGTGGGGAATTCCGCACCTACGGGCCGACACGGTCGACGACCTCGCCCGGCTGCAGGGCCGCGTCGCGGGCACCGACCGTGCCTGGCAGATCGAGGTGGAGCGGTGGCGCTCCGAGGGCCGGCTCGCGCAGCACGTCGGCCCCGCTGAGCTGGGCTGGGACCGATTCGCCCGACGCGCCCGCCTCGACGACACCGCACGACGCTGCTTCGAGCGGCTCAACCCGCGTACCCGACGCTGGGTCACCGCCTACGTCGACGGGGTCAACGAGGGACTCGCCGAGGGTGCGGCCGCGGCACCCGAGTTCGCGACGGTCGGCTGCGCGCCGGGCCGGTGGCGGCCGTGGTCCCCGCTGGCTGTCTTCCTCGTCCAGCACGTGCTCTTCGCCACCTTCCCCAACAAGCTGTGGCACGCCCACGTCACCGCCACCCTCGGTCCCACCGCGACCGACCTGTTCGCCCTCGAGGGCCCCGGCGGATCCGGCAGCAACGCCTGGGCGCTGCCCGGCGACCCCGCGACCGGCCGGGCACCGGTCATCGCCGGCGACCCCCACCGGCTTCTCGAACTGCCCGGCATCTACCAACAGGTACGCCTCGCCTGCCCCGAGTTCGACGTGCTCGGCTTCGCGTTTCCCGGCGTCCCGGGCCTTCCCCACTTCGGTCACGCCGGCGAGGTGGCCTGGGCCATCACCAACGCGATGGCCGACTACCAGGACCTCTACCGCGAACAGTTGCGCCGCGACGGCGACCGGATCCTGGTCCGCGAGGCGGACGGCTGGGTGCCCGCGCAGTGCCACGTCGAACGGATTGAGATCCGTGGTGGCGAGCCGGAGTCCGTCGAGGTGATCGAGACGGCCCGCGGACCGGTCATCGACCATGACCGGGGCACCGGTGAGGCGATCAGCCTTCGTACCCCCAGCCGCGCGGAGGAGAGCCTCGGCTTCGACGCGCTGCTGCCGATGCTGCAGGCCACGAGCGTCGACGACGTGGCGGAGGCGTTGCGCGGCTGGGTCGAGCCGGTCAACAGCGTGCTCGTCGCGGACCGGCGCGGGCACGTGCAGCAACTGGTCGCCGGGCTCGTTCCGGTCCGCGACGACCGGTGCCGACGGGAGCCGGTGCCCGGGTGGGATCCGCGATACCGGTGGCGGGGCGGTTACGCGCCGCTGACCCGCACCGAGGTCGACGGGTTCGCGGTCTGCGCCAACGACCGCCGCGACGACGTGGCCAACCTCGGCGCCGACTTCGCCCCACCGCACCGCGCCCGCCGCATCCGAGCCCTGTTGGCCGAGGGCGTGGAGGCGGAGGTCGTACACATGGACACCCGGCTGGACGCCGCGGCCCTGCGCGGCGTGCTCGGCCGGCTGGAGCCCGACGGTCTCAGCGGGCCGGCGCGCGTCCTGCGGGAGCGGCTGATCGCCTGGGACGGGCGGATGCAGGCCGACAGCACGGACGCCGGTGCGTTCGCCGCGTGGCGTACGGCGCTGGTCCGCCGGCTGCACGACCACCCCTGCCTGCGCCCACTGCACGCCCCGAGCGCGTTCGACGAACTCTTCGCGCCGTGGACCGACCCGCTGTCCCGCATCGGCCATGCCCTCGACCGAGTGGTCACCGGGCTGCACCGCCTCGGCGGGGAGATCGGACCGGTAGCGGCGGCGGCGCTGGAGGAGACGGCGCAGGACGGACCACCCGGGGAGTGGGGACGACGCCACACGCTGCACCCGGTCCACCTCGGGGTGGATCCGACGGTCAACGCCGCGGTAGAGGCCATGCGCGCGCGGGTCACGCTGGGCGGCGACACGGACTGCGTGCTCGCCACGTCCAGCGTCCCCGGGGTGTCCGACGCGTGCTGGCGGGGGCCGGTCGCCCGCTACGTGTGGAACCTGACCGACCGCGCGGACAGCCGCTGGATCGTCCCCTTCGGCGCCTCCGGACGCCCCGGCGACCCGCACTTCACCGACCAGCTACCACTGTGGGCCGGCGGCGAGCTCATCCCCGTGGTCACGGACTGGCGCGAGCTGATTCGACAACCGGGCGACGAGGAACGCGTGACCTAGCAGGAGAAGCTCCCCGGCTTCGGCGAGCTGTCGCTCGTCGTGCTCGACCCACGGCCCCACGCCGAACTGGTGCACGGCTGGGTGACCCGGCGCCGCGCCACATTCTGGGGGCATGAGCTCGCACTCCGATGGCACGACGTGGGCCAGCGGGCCCGAGAGCGACGCGGATGGCATTGACACCGTGAATCGCAGAGTGCGTATGATCAAATTGGTTGTCCACCCGCAGTCCCTCGACCGGCCCGCCGGCAGCGACCCGCTGAGCAGCCTGTCCGACCTCGTCGGCGACCGGGCGGCCGGCTTCGTCGCGGTCGCGCTGCAGCAGGCGCACCAGCCTGACGACGCCGCCGACTGGTGGCTCCGCGCCGAACGCCCCATGCTCCGCAGCGAACTCGCAGCCCACCTGACCGATCTGGCCCGGGCCGGACTCTCCGGCGTCACACCTCAGGAGGAGAAGTGATCAGCACCGTGCCCAGGAGCGTGGATCCGGCCAAGATCCGCGACGTCCTCGACGGCCGCTGGGCGCACGTGCGCCGCGACGCCCGGGAGAAGCTGCACGACGAGGAGTTCGTCCCGGTCTACGGCGAGAGCGTGCAGGAAGCCCGCGAGCGAGTCACCCGTATGGCGAAGAAGCTGGCCGACTCCGGCCAGGTCTGCCTGGGCTTTCCCAAGGAGTACGGCGGCGAGGCCGATGCTGGCGGCTCGGTCACCTCGATCGAGATGCTCGCCTTCGGCGACCTGTCGCTGATGGTCAAGGCCGGCGTCCAGTGGGGCCTGTTCGGTGGCGCCGTTCAGCTGCTCGGCACCAAGCGGCACCACGACGGGTACCTGCGCGACATCATGAGCTTCGACCTGCCCGGCTGCTTCGCGATGACGGAGACCGGGCACGGCTCCGATGTCCAGCAGCTGCGGACGACCTGCACCTACGACCCGGATACGCAGACGTTCGACCTGCACACCCCGCACGAGGCCGCGCGCAAGGACTACATCGGCAACGCGGCCAAGGACGGGCGGATGGCCGTCGTCTTCGCGCAGCTGATCACCCAAGGGACCAACCACGGGGTACACGCCTGGCTGGTGCCGATCCGCGACGGGCAGGGCAACCCGATGCCCGGCGTGACCATCGGCGACGCCGGCCCCAAGGCCGGCCTCAATGGCGTCGACAACGGCCGGCTGACCTTCGAGCACGTCAAGGTCCCCCGCGACATGCTGCTCGACCGGTACGGGCAGGTGGCCGAGGACGGCACCTACACGTCGAGCATCGGCAACGAGACCCGGCGCTTCTTCACCCAGCTCGGCACGCTGGTGCGCGGGCGGGTGAGCGTGGGCGGCTCGGCCGGCTCGGCGACGAAGCTCGCGCTCGACATCGCGGTCCGCTACGGCGACATCCGCCGCCAGTTCACCGCTCCCGGCGAGGGGCGCGAGATCGTCATCAACGACTACCTCGTGCACCAGCGCAAGCTGCTGCCGGCGCTGGCCACCACCTACGCGCTGCACTTCGCGCAGGGCGAGCTGGTGAGCCAGATGCACGACGTCCAGACGGCGGTGCACGAGCACGGCCAGGAGATCGACGAGGCCGCCCAACGCGAGATCGAGTCCCGCGCCGCCGGGCTCAAGGTCGCGCAGACCTGGCACGCCACCCGCACGATCCAGCTCTGCCGGGAGGCCTGCGGCGGCGCCGGCTACCTGCAGGAGAACCGGCTGCCGCACCTGAAGGCCGACACCGACGTCTTCACCACCTTCGAGGGCGACAACACAGTGCTGCTGCAGTTGGTCGCGAAGGGCCTGCTCACCGGCTACCGCGACGCGTTCGGCTCGCTCGACGGCTGGGGCAGGATCGGCTTCATCGCCGATTTGGTCCGCGAGACGGTGCTGGAGCGGACGGCGGCCCGCGGGCTGATCCAGCGGCTCGTCGACGCCGTCCCGGGGCGGGACGACGACGTGCCGATGCTCGACCGCGGCTGGCAGCTGAAGACCTTCGAGGACCGCGAGAAGCACGTGATCGAGGGCGCGATCCGGCGGCTGCGCAATAACGCGGCGACCGACGGCATGAAGCCGTTCGACATGTTCAACAACGTCCAGGACCACGTGCTGCGCACCGCGCAGGCGCACATCGACCGGGTGGTGCTCGAGGCGTTCGTCGCCGGCATCGAGCGCACGACGGACCCCGCCGCGAAGGCGCTGCTCGAGAAGGTCTGCGACCTCTACGCACTGTCGACCATCGAGCAGGACAAGGCGTGGTTCCTCGAGCACGCCCGGCTGACCCCCACCCGCGCCAAGATGCTCACCGCCGCGGTGAACCAACTGCTCCACGAGCTGCGGCCGCACATGATCACGCTGGTCGACGCGTTCGCCATCCCCGAGGAGTGGAAGGCCGCCGCGATCCTGTCCGAGGAGCACGACCGACAGGAGGCCATGGCCGCCCGCGACGCCGCGGTGCGCGCCGAGGCCGAGGGCGCGCAGACCCCATCGGAGAGCGCCACCGACCTGGAGATCGCCCCCGCGCAGTGAGGGGTGCTCGGGACCTGCGTGACAGAACGGTATCGGGACCGGCGTGAGACCCGACACGGCCGGCAGCCGTTCCAATTTTCGAGGAGCGCCTCCCCCGTTGGCGACTGATCACTTCCCCGGCTTGTAGCTCCGCTCGACATGGCCCTTGAGGTCATCGGGATAGAAATAGACGGGCCGGAGGTTGCCGCTCGCGTAGCGTTCCGCCTGGTCGTTGAAGTGCGGCGAGTCGGGATGCCCGCTCGCGCCGCCCGCCGTTACCGCCCAGGCGCGCAGCCTCGGCCCGAACTCCACGACGGCCACGAAGCTGTTGCCGCTGGTGCCGTAGTAGCGCTTCGTGCCCGGGTAGCGCCGCGCCCCGAACGAGGCGAGCGAGCCCCACTGCGCGGAGGTGAAGGGCACCGGGATGCTCGGCCTGTCGTCGTCGAACGTCTGGACGATCGCGCCGTCGTTGCGCTGGAAGCGGTTGATCTCACCCCAGGGCACCTGCCAGCTGCCGAAATCCTGCGTCAGCCGCTCCACCGCCGCCTGCAGCGCCGCGAGCCGCTGCGCGTCGGTCGCGCGCTCGGCCAGGTAATCCCACATCGACATGCCCGCGTCTCTCGCCGCCTGGGCCAAGGGCGCCCAGAGCGCCTCACCCCAGAACACGGCCAGCGACGTCGCGGTTGATTGCGCGCCCCAGCGGTAGTCCCAGCCGCGGAGCACGCCGATCGGGCCGGCGAGCTCCGCCTTCTGCTGGTCGCCCTCGGGCAGCTTGTCCCACGCCGCGACGAGCCCCGGCACGAGCCGGACGAAGGCGGTGAGGTACGGATCGAAGGCGGCTGCGATCAGCGTCTGCGGGGTGAAGTCGCGCCGCGCGGTCAGCACCCGGATCACCTGCGGCCCGCGCGGATTCTCACCGGCCTGGTCGAAGTAGCGTGGATAATCGGCGGCCCGGGGGCTGTCCGCGCCGGCCGCGGTCCAGGGCCAGTTGTTCGCGTTGAACGCCCAGCCATTTCTCGGGTTCACCGCCTGCGGCAGGCTGTTGAGGCTGTGCAGCCCGCGCCAATCGGTCGCCGGGTCACTGCCGTCGACGGGCCTGCGATAGTCGAAGCGATCGTGCCGGACCGGCATGAACTGCGGCACCAGGAAGGCGATCTCGCCCTTCGAGTCCGCGAAGAGGGTGTTGTTCGAGCTGTTGGCCTTGAGACCTGCGACCTGGATGAAGTCCGCGTAATCCCGCGTCTTGGTGCGCAGGAAGCTCTGTTGCAGCGCCTCGAGGGGCCGGTTCATCAGCGCGAACGCGATCCACTTGCCGTCGACCTCGCGCACGATCGGGCCGTGGTGCGTGGCGAAGGTGGTGAAGCTGCGCTGCGCCCGCCCGCCATCCGCGGTGCGATAGGACAAGGTGATCGTCTTTGTCGTCACCGGCCGCAGCGCGCTGCCGTAGCGGTAGGAGCGGCGACCATCCGCCCCGATCACGATCGTCTCGGCGAACTCGTCGACGTTGTCGACGCCGCTCGACGTGTGCATCCAGCCCGTGTTCGCGTTGAAGCCCTGGTAGATGAAGAACTGTCCCCAGGTGGCGGCCCCATAGGCATTGAGCCCTTCCCCGCTCGTCACATGCTGCTCCGACCGGAAGAAGAAGCTGGTGTGCGGGTTGATCAGCAGGAGTGCGTGGCCGTCCCGGGTGTGGCTCGGCGCGATCGCGATGCCGTTCGAGCCACTGGGCTCGCGGAACAGCAGCCCGCGCTCCTCATCGGTCATCGGCACCGCACGCCTGCCGTAGAAGGCTTCGAGCTGGCTGAGCGGCACGCGCTCGATGTCGCCGCCGATGCTGCCCTCGGAGAAGCTCAGCGGCATCCACGGCTCGAACCGATCGATCACGCGTGGCTGCACCTCGGGGTGGGTCGCGAGGTAGTAGTTCAGCCCGTCCGCCCAGGCCTGCATGAGCGTGCGCAGCCAGGCCGGGCTCTTCGCGTAATCCCTCTTCAGCACCGCGGGGTCGACGAACAGCCGCTGTCGCAGGTCCTGCCAGATCGCACTCTCGCCCTCGGCCTCGGCAAGCCGGCCGAGGCTCACCAGGTAGTTGCGTTCGATCCGGTTGAAGTCGTCCTCCGCCTGGGCGTACATCATCCCGAACACCGCATCGGCGTCGGTCCTGCCCACGACGTGCGGGATGCCCCAGTCATCGCGGGTGATCGTCACGTGCGCGGCTTGCCGACGCCAGCGGGCGAGGTCGGGTGCGTTCTTCGCGGGAGCGGCGGACGCGCCGCCGGATGGCAGCGCTGCGGCGGCCGCGGCTCCAGCGGCCAGTCCGGCTGCTCCGCCCAGGACGCGGCGCCGGCTCACCCCTTCGTTCTGCGGCTGGTTCATGAGTTGGTCCGCCTTTCTCGGGGTCAAGGGATCATGCGGCGTTTACGCGATCTGTGACGGTGGTGGGAGTGGCGCCCCACCACCGTTCCCGGCGGTAACGGCGGCGATCGGTGCCGCGAAGACCATCTCTCTCCGCAGCGCTACTGCCAGTCCACGTTGCTGAATCCGCGGCGTCTCATCCCGACGCATCGATACGATCACCGCGGCACGGATTCCGAACGATCGCGGGTCGGTCGCGACCGGACACAGATCGTCGTGAGGCCGACCGCTCGTGTGCGCGGGCGGCCGTACGCGACGACGCGGTCCGATGGCTGGTCGGTGACGGCCACCGTTCGGCCGGGGAACGGCAACGATCATCGCCGCCTCCTGGGCCGCTTGGTGATCAATCTGCTCTCAAATGACTACCACTCGCTCGATGGCGCGGCAATAGAGGTAGACAGATATTTGCCCTCCAGGCGTGGCGGTTGCGAGAGCGAGTGGATCCGGGCGGTGGCTCGCCGCGTCCGTGACTACTCGGTATCGCGACCGCCGAACGCGAGGTCCTGACCCTGCGCCTCCAGCAGCTGACGGGAGCCGGGACCGGCTCACCAGGCAACCCTCGCCCGCCGAGGTCACCGCCACCGGTGGATCAGGCGGTCCGGGTCGTGAGCCGCCGGTACGCGGCCAGCGCGGTGTCGACGAGCAGGAACGCGAGCAGACTGATCCCCAGCAGGGGCAGGAAGAGCCCGACCGCGATCGCCACCACCGCTACGGCGTCCAGCGCTGTCCAGGGCAGCGCCCGCAGTGCGCCGGGGGCCGTAGGCCGGGCCGGGGCGCCACCGCGCGGCGCTGGTGGGCCGCCGCTGCCACCACATGCGGTAGCCGAGCACCAGCATCGTGACCAGGCCCGCCGCGAGACCGGCCAAAGCGACCTAGTCGGGGAGTCCCCGTAACTCGCTGCCGCTACGATCGCGTGGGTGGCCGCGCTGATCAGCGCCAGAGACCCCGTACGCCCGCCGCGGCGGTGTTCCAAGCTGGGAACTGAAGTCAACGGCTATCGAGGACAGGTAGGCGCTGATGCGTAACTGGCTACTCGGCTTGAGCATCGCCGTGCTGTGCGTTCTGCTCAGCTGGGCGCTGCTGGTGATGCTGGCCCGGCGGCTGCCACCGGGCATCATGCGGGACCTCGCCGCCTTCATTCCCGATTGCGTCACCACGGTGCGGCGGCTTCGCGCCGACCCGCGCGTGCCCCGCCGGGCGAAGATCGCTGTGGTGATCGCCGGGTTGTGGGTGGCGAGCCCCGTCGACCTGATCCCAGAGTTCCTGCCGATCATCGGCCCGCTGGACGACATCGTGGTCGTCGCCCTCGCGCTGCGCTACGCCGGGCGGCATGTGCCCCGCGACGTGCTGCTGGCCGCGTGGCCCGGCGAACCGCGCCTGCTCGAACGGCTCCTGGGCTCACCTGGGCCGGGGAAGAAGCGCCGGCTACAGGCGTAACGGGCGCAGCAACCGCGACACCCCGGACCATCTCGCCCAGCGGTTCCCGGCGCAGCGGGACTGCCCGTACGGAGGCGGTGCGTGGCCGTGCTCACCACCCGTCACGAGCCGCCAGAGCGCAAGTGTGGGGACGGGACGCCGTCGCCGCTCACCGTTCGCCGGCCCGCTACCGGCGTGCACCGGGCCGCTACCGGTACGGTCCCGGCGCGGCGGGGCCGACTTCCTGGTCGACGGTCGCACGGTCCCGGCCTCCCTTCGACAGAGCCTGCAGCCCACCACGACCGCATCTTTGACGGTGTGTCGGGGGACGCAGAGCATGCAGAGCTGCGCCCCGTGGCAGAGCATCACCCATTGGCCGGTGCGAACGTCGGCCCGATCGAACCGAGACGAAGGGACAGCGATGAACGGCATCGACAAGAACACCCTGGACGAGGTCGTGGCCAAGACCTTCAAGGAGCTCAGGACCGCGATCGACACGCACAGCGAGAAGAGCATCGAGATGTACAGCCTGGCCCTCCGTGCCTTGGTGAAGCTGCGGGCGCAGGTGATCGCCGAGGAGCGTACCGACGGCTGACGCGCGGCCACGGGACGCCGGTCGCCGCCACCGGGGGCCGGCGTCGGCGTCCGTGAGTGACCTCACCGCGCCGCTCGGTCCGCTCGTGCCGCCAACGCAACGAGCTCGCCGTGCCGCGTCGGGGTGACCCGGCCCGCTGGCATTCACCTGTCCACACAGGTCACGAGGCGAGCGGCATTGGCCGAAGGCCGATCGGCACGACGTCGTGGAGCTGCGGCGCCGTGATCACGTCACCCGCGACCACTATCTCCGAGCCAGAGGCGGAGATCGGAGACACCCTCCGCGGGACACACCGAAGGGCTCATAGTTTGCGTAGCCGGGTAGACCGGGACAGCGGGCGGGGACTGCTCCGCCGCGACTTAGCTTCACCTGCGGGGCCGCGCTCATGCGCTCGCCAGACCACGGCAATAAGCCATTTCCAACCTGATGGTGCAGCTCAGTGGCGTGGTGAAGGTCGGTAGCCAGGTTAGGCGAGGCTCCCGGTAAGACAAGCAATCGACCAAGGAAGATGCCCCTACCGGGAGCCTCGTTGCTGGCTTACCCCGCCTCGATCCCGCTGTCCACCCGATCGATGAACCATCTCGCCGACCTGATCCGCACCCACCGCCACCAGCGACGATCGCGCTGGCGCCGACTCGACCCCGGCCGGCAGGCCCTGCTCGCCCTGGCCCACCTGCGCAACGGCGGCACCCCTAGTGATGAGTTGTCACGCCCGGACCCGTCACACCTACGACAGGACACGACGAGGCGGAAGGATGACGTGATGAGTGCGGACATGCGGCTGGAGGAGCTGGGCGTGAGCGGGCTGGGCGAGGTCGACGAGCCGGCGTTCTCGGGGCTGGCGAAGCGGCACCGGCGGGAGCTGCACGTGCACTGCTACCGGATGCTCGGGTCGTTCGAGGACGCCGAGGACACCGTGCAGGAGACGTTCCTCCGTGCCTGGCGGCGGCGGGAGACCTTCGAGGGGCGGTCGACCTTCCGGGCCTGGCTGTACCGGATCGCCACCAACGCCTGCCTCGACCTGCTCGCCAAGCGCCGCCCGGAGCCCGCGACCGGCGGCGAGGTGCTGTGGCTGCAGCCCTACCCGGACCGGCTGCTCGACGAGCTGCCCGCGGGCGACGCGGACGAGCCGGAGACCGTCGCCGTCGCGCGGGAGACGATCGAGCTGGCGTACCTGGTCGCAGTCCAGCACCTCGCGCCGCGCCCGCGGACCGTGCTGATCCTGCGGGACGTGCTCGGCTGGCCGGCGAAGGACGTCGCGGAGCTCCTCGGGGACTCCGTCAACTCCGTGAACAGCGCGCTGCAGCGGGCCCGCGCCGGCATGCGGGAGCACCTGCCCGCCGAGCGGCAGGACTGGACCGGCGGCGAGGAGGACGCCGGGACGCGCGAGCTGGTGCGCCGCTATACCGACGCGAGCGTGGCCAAGGACGTCGACGGTCTCGCTGCCATGCTCCGGGACGACGTCCGCTGCTCGATGCCGCCCACGCCAGGCCTGTACGTCGGCCGCGACACGGTGGTGAACAGCTGGGTCAAGGACGGTTTCGAGGATCTGGGGCAGCTGCGCTGCGTCCTCACGTCCGTGAACCGGCAGCCCGCCGCCGCCTTCTACCTCTGGCGGGAGCAGGAGGGCGCGTACCTGCCGCTGACGATCGACGTCCTGCGCGTCACCGGCGGGGCGATCACCGAGATCGTGACGTTCCACGACGACCAGTTCCCGCGGCTCGGGCTGCCGGAGCGCCTGCCGGCGGACGGCACGGAGTAGTCCGGGTGTGGACGCTCGCGCTGCGCGGTGGCGGGCGTGTCGCGGTGATCGCGGCGGAGCGGTGCGACGCGTTCGGCGTCGTCACCCGCGGGCGGGTGCAGCTGGAGTTGCGCGACGGCGAGCCCGGGCCGGTCCTCGGACGCGACGCCGGGGTCTGACTCCGCGGCACCGGCGTCCGCGCCCTGCGGAAACCCCGGCCGTCGCACGGCGAGGGTGCGCATCGTCACGTCCAGGGCCAGGACCGTCACATGCCAGTCAACACACCCCGCACGCCAGTTACCGAATGATGGAGGAACGACATGAACAGCATGAATGACACCGGGGTCGTCGCAGGCCCGGCATCGGGCCAGACCAGCCACACCCACCGACTCCGCGGGCTCGCCGTCACCGGCTTCATTGCCACGCTCGCAGCGATGGTGGCCACCACCCTCGCCGCTGCGCTTGCCCAGGCCGTTGGCGTCGATTTCGAGGTCCCCGATGGCGGCGAGACGATCCCGTTGTCCGGGTTCGCCGTGGTGACCGGCTTCTTCTCGGTCGTGGGCATCGTCATTGCCGTCGCTCTTCTTCATTGGAGCGCTCGCCCCGCCCAGCGATTCGTGTGGACGGCAGTGTCGCTGACCGCGATCTCGTTGGTCCCGCCCCTCCTCTCCGGGGCAAACACCGCCACCACCACCGCCCTCCTCGGGCTACACCTCGTCCCTGCGACGGTAATGATCCCCACCCTGGCGCGGAGCCTCCGCACCCGGACCGATTGACGATCCCGCAACGGGACAACGCGCGGCGTAAGGGCGTGCGCACTAACGCGGCCCCGGTGCTCCCACCCTCCATTCCAGGTTCCTTTTCTTGGTCAATTCGAAAGCTGAGTCGCGTGTGCGAATAAGCACACAGGCACCTTGCGGGATGAAGACCAACTCTGGCGAGATGACGTGAACCGTCGACATGTACTTCGCCAGGCGGCATTCAGCTCCGCCGGCTCGAATCGGGTCGGACATGTGCTGGAGGGCCGGCCCGCGGACGTGCTCACGGCTGCCGCGACAGCGGCGGATCTGCTCGTGCTCGGCAGCCACGGTCACACCCGGCGGTGCTCGGCTCGGTGAGCGAGGAGTGCATCCGCAAGGGAACGTGCCCCGTCGTCGTCATCCCGGTGCCCGCGCCGGCCCCCGAGGTCCCGGCGCAACCCGCTCGCCAAGCATGATTCCCACATACGAGGGGACGCCCCGCAGAACGGGGCGTCCCCTCGTATGTGGCCGGTGTCAGGCGATGCCGGTCGGTACCCCGGGCCAGGAGTCGATACCGGCCAGCACCGTGTCGTCGAACTCGTAGCGCAGCTCGTTGACCACCTCGACTACTCCGCTGACCCGCCCCGCGAGCCGGCCGGCAATGTCAACCGTGGTTCGCCGGTCCAGCTGGCCGGTCAGGGTGACGACACCGTTGTGCACCTCGACGCGGACCGTGCCGTCCTTGACGGCCAGCACCCGGTGCAGGACCTCCTGGGCGACGTCGTGGCGGATGTCGGCGTCGGGGCGCAGGTGCACCTTCAACAGGTCACTGCGGGTCACGATACCGACGACCCGGCCGAGATCGTCGACGACCGGGAGGCGCTTGACCTGCTCGCGGTCCATCAGCTTCGCGGCGGCCACGAGCGAGGTGTGCGGGAACGTCGTCACGGCCGGCGCGGTCATCAGGTCGCGCGCGATGCCGGCCTCGCCCATTGCCCGGGCGCTACGGCGCCGGTGTCCCTCGAAGATGCGCCGCTCGTGCGGCTCGCCCATCCACTCCACCTTGTGCAGCAGATCGGCCTCGGACACCACGCCCCGCACGTGCCCGAAGTCATCAACCACCGGTACGGCGCTGACGCGCCGGCCCGTGATCACATCAACGATCTTCCGGTAGGGGGTCTTCTCCCCCACCGTCGCGACGTCCGTGGTCATCACGTCGCGCACCTGCCATGTTCTCATCGCCAACCTCCTCCAGGTCGCTCCGAGCTCAGGCTATGGCGGGGCCGAGGGCCCCGGTGAGAGCCGACAGACCGCTCCTGTGGGGACCTGTGGCAGCCCACATCCGGGTCGGATGGCCCTGTCTCGCAGCACGTCGGCTGGCGTTGGCTGGAGTCGACGGAGTCCGATGTCCAGGGAGGCCGACCGTGACCACCACCGCACCCAGAGCGACCGCCGAGCCGAACGACGGATCGCGGGGCCGCGAAGCGAGCGGCGCCGACGCCTTGACCGCCGATGGCGGGATCATCCGGATCCGTCCCGTGCGCGCCGTCGACGAGCGGCCACTGACGGCGTTGTACGAGCGGGCCTCCGTCCGCAGCCTGCGGATGCGGTTCTTCATGGGCCCCAGCCCGGCGACGATCACCGCCGAGGTCGAGCGGCTGTGCCGGGCGGCGAGCCCCGACCACGAGGTGCTCGTCGCGACCGAAGCCGGCGCCATCGTGGGCGTCGCGTCGTACGAGCGTGGCGGCGACGTCGAGCGGCGGGCCGAGTTCGCGGTCTTCGTCGACGAGCAGCAGCACGGGCGGGGAATCGGCACGTTGCTGCTGGAGCATCTGGCCGCTTGTGCCCGCGCGCACGGCGTGGCGGAGCTCGTGGGTGACGTACTGCCGGGTAACAGTCAGATGCGCCTGCTCGCGCACGATCTCACCGCACGATCGTGGTCCCGCTTCGACGACGGCGTCATCGACGTCGGCATACCGACCGGCGTCGACGAGACGACGCAACGCACGATGGACGAGCGGCAGCGCGCCGCGGAGCGCGCGTCGCTGCGTCCGCTGCTGGCGCCGCGCTCCGTGGCGGTCGTCGGGGCGGGACGTCGGCCGGGCGGCATCGGCCACGAGACGCTGCGGGCGCTGCGGGAGTACGCCTTCACCGGCGAGCTCTACGCGGTCAACCCCTATGCGACCGAGATCGACGGGGTCCCCGCGTACCAGTCGCTGACCCGGGTCCCGGGCCACGTCGACCTCGCGGTGATCGCCGTGCCGGCCGAGGCCGCCGTGGGCGCGCTGGCCGACGCCGCCGAAGCCGGCGTGCGCGCCGCGGTGGTGCTCACCTCCGGGTTCGGGGAGGCGGGCGCACAAGGGCGCGCCGGGCAGACCGAGCTCGTCCGGATCGCCCGCGAGCACGGCATCCGGCTGGTTGGACCGAACTGCCTCGGCATCGTCAACACCGACCCGGCCGTGCGGCTCAACGCCAGCTTCACCCCGACCGCACCGCCGCCCGGCGGCCTCGCCGTGGCCTCCCAGTCCGGCGCCGTCGGCATCGCGCTGCTGGACCACGCCGCGCGCACCGGCTGCGGCGTGTCCACCTTCGTCTCCCTGGGCAACAAGGCCGACGTCAGTGGCAACGATCTGATCGCCTACTGGTACGACGACCCCGCCACGACCGCCGTCGCGCTCTACCTCGAATCGTTCGGCAACCCCCGCACCTTCGCCCGCACGGTGCGAGCTCTCGCCCGCCGCAAGCCCGTGCTCGCGGTCAAGAGTGGCCGCTCCACCGCCGGGCAACGCGCCGGCGCCTCGCACACCGCCGCGGCCGCCGCCCCGGACGTCACCATCGAGGCGCTGTTCGCCCAGGCCGGCGTCATCCGCGCCGACAACCTCGGCGACCTGCTCGACACCGCCCGACTGCTCACCGGCCAACCGCTGCCGGCCGGCAACCGGCTGGCCATCGTCGGCAACGCCGGCGGGGTCAACGTGCTCGCCGCCGACGCCGCCGAGCCCGCCGGCCTGATCGTGCCGCCGCTGAGCCAGGGGCTGCGCGAGCGGCTCGCCGCCGCAGTGCCGGCCGCCGCCGGTCACGATAACCCCCTCGACCTGGGGGCCGGCGCCACACCGGAAGCGTTCACCCGGGCCGCGCGGATGCTGGCCGACAGCGGTGAGGTCGATGTGCTGCTGGCCGTCGTGGCCGCCACTCGCGCCAACGACGTGTCCGCGACCCTGGCCGCGATCGCCCCCGTGATCGACGCGCGCCCCGAGCTGACCGTCGCCGCCGTCGTCATGGGCATGACCGACCCACCGCCGGTGCTCGGTGCGCGCCGCGCGCCGGTCTTCGACCTGCCCGAGCGTGCCGTGCGGGCCCTCGGCCAGGCCGCCCGCTACGCGGCCTGGCGACGCGAGCCGCTGGGGGCCCGGCCCCGCCTGTCCGATTTGAACACGGCGGACGCCCGCGCCGCCGTCGTCGAGGCACTGGCCGCGGGACCGGGCTGGCAGCCGGCGGACCGCACCGCCCGGATCCTCGCCGCGTACGGCATCCCGCTGCTCACGACCGTAACCGTGACCGACGAGCGCAGCGCCGTCGACGCGGCGGCCCGATTGGGCTACCCCGTGGCGCTGAAGTCCGCGGACGCGCAACTGGTGCACAAGTCTGACACCGGTGGCGTGCAGCTCGACCTCACCGACGCCGCCCAGGTCCGCGCCGCGTACCGCACGGTCACCGCCGCCGGGCGCCCCGGCACCGGAGCACTGGTCCAACCCATGCTGCGCGGGCATGTCGAACTGGGCGCCGGCATCGTCCACGACCCACTCTTCGGATCCCTGGTCATGACCGGCCTCGGCGGCGTGCACACCGACCTGCTCGGCGACCGCGCGTTCCGGCTCGTGCCGATGACCGACCTCGACGCCCGCCGCATGTGGCAATCCCTGCGTGGCGCACCGCTGCTCACCGGCTACCGCGGTGCCCCACCCGTGAACACCGCCGCCGTCGAAGACGTGCTGCTCCGCCTGGGCCGCCTCGCTGAAGACCTACCCGAGGTCGCCGAACTGGACCTCAACCCGGTGTTTGTCAGCCCCGACGGGGCGCTCGCTATCGACGCCAAGCTCCGCCTGGAACCCATCGGCACCGAACCCGACCCCACGCTGCGGCGCCTACGCCCCGTCGCGTGAGCCCGTCCACGCGCATCTCAATGGAGGCTCTCATGACCACCCGACCGATCCTCGTCGGCTACGACGGATCCCCGCAGTCGCAGACCGCGCTGACCTGGGCCCTTGACGAAGCCGCCCGCACCCACGCGCCCGTGCTGCTGGCGTACGCCTTCGAATGGTTTGCCGTCGCCGCACCGATCGCACCCGAGGTCGCCAACTGGCCCGACGCGACCGCGCGCCGCGACGCCGAAGCGATGGTCCATGTCGCGGCCGCCGAGGCCGCCGAAGCCCATCCCGACGTCACCATCACCGGCGTGCTCGTCGACGGACCGGCGGCCGTCACGCTCACCGAGAAATCCCGGCAGGCCTCCCTGGTGGTCCTCGGCAACCGGGGACACGGCGGCTTCGCCGACCTCCTCGTCGGCTCCACCAGCGTGGCCGTCTCCGCGCACGCCCACTGCCCCGTCGTCGTGGTCCGCGGCGAGCCGACGGAGCGTCGGGGGCACATCGTGGTGGGCGTCGACGGCTCGCCCTGCTCGCTACTGGCGCTGGGGTACGCCATCGAGCAGGCCACCGAGCGGGACGTGCACCTGCACGTGATCCGCACCTGGACCCCACCGCCGCCCCAGTACACCCCGCTCACCTACGACCCCGCCAAAATCAGCGCTGCCGAGCGGGACGCTCTCGACGACCTGCTGCGCAACTGGAGGGACAAGTACCCGCAGGTTCAGGTCACCGCTGAAGTCGTCGCCGACAGCCCCAGCCGCGTCCTGGTCAACGCCAGCCGCAACGCCCAACTTGTCGTCGTCGGTTCCCGTGGCCGCGGCGGATTCCGGGGCCTGCTCCTCGGCTCGGTCAGCCAGCAACTGCTGCACCACAGCCACTGCCCTGTCGCGGTGGTCCGGGAGATGCCAACCGCCACCGCGGCGTCCGACGATGCCTGACCCAGGTTTCCGGCCAGGGACCTCGGTCCCTGGCCGTCCGGGCCACAAGACTCTGCCGCGACCGCGTCGCACCAGCCATCGTGATCATGCGAGCCGCTCACGGGCGGCCGGATTGGGGATCAGTCATGACAACGCGGGAGCCGCTTCCGACCGTGCAGCTACAGGGTCACGGCGAGGGGTGCGACGAGGTAGCCGACTACGCCACCGGGAAGGTACAGGTCGCACTGCAGCACTCGCCCGCGCGCGTGTTGTTCGCCCGCCTGCACCTGGACTCGGCGGCGACGCCGCACACCGCCGTGGCCCGGGTCCATGTCGACGTCAACGGCACCGACGTGCACGCCCGGGCCGAGGCGCCGACACTGCGCGAAGCGGTGGATCTCATGCAGGACCGCCTACGCGGGCAACTCGCCCGCTTCGGACGGCACTGAGCACTGTGGTTCCGCCCGGCGGGGCCGGGCGGACCCACAGTGCCGGATCGCCACGGCGAAGCTGCGGTATCGGAACGGAGGAGACCTGGCGCATCACCGGATCGTTGAGGGACGCGACAGAGAGGCTTTTCGTCATGTACGCGAGCCGCCTCTGCCCACACAGGTCTGTCAGCGGCGAGACCGAGCGGGGACTCCGTTGCAACGACGACTTCCGCCTCGTTCGGTCGCTCGTGCCGGATGTGCTGCAGTGCCGTGCTTGTAGCATTCGAGCATGTCCGCGACAACAACCCCTCCGACCAGCGACAACGAGCGGGAGAGCCCGTCTCTCGGCCTGACGCCGCTGTCGCGGGTGCGCCTCGATGAGCTGTTGCAGGAGATGCTCGACCGGGTCGGCGAGGTCGTCACCAGCCGAGAGCGACTGCGGGCGCTGCTCGACGCGGTAGTTGTCATCGGCACGAACCTGGATCTGCGCAGTACGCTGCAGCGGATCGTGCAGGCGGCCTGCGAGCTGGTCGGGGCCCGGTACGGGGCACTGGGCGTGGTCGGGCCGGACCGGCTATTGACGGACTTCATCACCCACGGCATCGACGCCGAGACCCACGCGCTGATCGGTGACCTGCCGCACGGGCGCGGCGTGCTCGGGCTGCTCATCGCCGAGCCGCACCCGGTGCGGATGCCCGACATCACCCGACATCCGCAGTCGTACGGCTTCCCGCCGAACCATCCCCCGATGCACAGCTTCCTCGGTGCCCCGGTCCGCATCCGCGAGCAAATCTTCGGCAACATCTACCTGGCGGAGAAGCAGGGCGCGGACGAGTTCACCGAGGACGACGAGGAGATCGTCGTGGCGCTCGCAGCGGCGGCGGGTGTGGCGATCGAAAACGCTCGCCTCTACGCCGTGGCCCACCGGCGCGAGCGGTGGCTGGCCGCCGCCGCCGAGATCACCGGTGTGCTGCTCGGGGAGGTCCGGCGTACCGACGCCCTGAGGCTGGTCGCCCGCCGGGCACGCGAGGTGGCTGAGGCCGAACTGGTCCTGGTGCTGCTCTACGACGAGGACGCCGACCAGTTCACCGTCGAGGTCATCGACGCGGCGGCTAGTGAGGCTGCGCAGCTGCTGGGAACCGTCCTGCCCGCCACCGAGACCACCTTCGCCGCATCGGTGACCGGCCGCCGACACGCGGTGATCGAAAGCCTGGCAAAAGCGGCGCCCTGGCCGATCCCGGTGACCGCGGGACCGGCCGTGGTGTCGCCGCTTGCCGCCGGCGGCATTCTGCACGGCGTGCTGATCGTGGCCCATCCGGCCGGTCACACGCGGCAGAGTGACGACGACGTGCCGCTACTGGCCAGCTTCGCCGGACAGGCGGCGCTGGCGATGGAACGCGCCCGGGCGCAGGAGGAGCGGGAGCTGCTCGTCGTCCTGGAGGATCGGGAGCGGATCGCGCGTGACCTGCACGATGTGGTGATTCAGCGGCTCTTCGCGACCGGCCTGCAGTTGCAGAGCACCGTGCCGTTGACCGTCCGAGCCGACGTCGCCAAGCGGATCAACGCCGCCGTCGATGACCTCGACTCCACCATCCGCGACATCCGCCGAGCGATCTTCGAGCTGCGTACGCCGATGAGCGCCGCGCTGCGCACCGAACTGCGCGACACCGTCGAGGCGGCCGCCGGCCCGTTGGGATTCCGGCCGAAGCTGGAGACGTCCGGCCCGATCGACAGCGCAGTGCCCGATGCTGTTCGCCCGGACCTGCTCGCGGTGCTGCAGGAGGCGCTCTCCAACGCCGCCCGCCACGCCCACGCGAGCCGGGTCACGGTGGGCGTGCAGGTCGAGGCCGGCTGCCTCACGCTGACGGTCCGAGACGACGGCGTCGGCACGGACCCGGCGGCCGCCCGCGGCGGGCTGATCAACATGCGTGAGCGCGCGGCTGGTCACGGCGGGGAGTTCGAGGTACAGCCGAATGAGCCGTCGGGCACCGTGCTGCGCTGGAGTGTGCCGCTGCGCGACTGACCGGGGCGTCAGCGGCGCTCGCCCAGCAGCCGCGTGGCCAGCACCGCCGCCTGCGTGCGCCGCTCCAGACCCAGCTTCGCGAGCAGGCTGGAGACGTAGTTCTTCACCGTCTTCTCCGCCAGGAACATCTTCCCGGCGATCTCCCGGTTGGTCAGCCCTTCGGCGACGTGCTCCAGGATCCGCCGTTCCTGCTCGGTGAGCGCCTTGAGCTCGCGCGGCTCCTCCACTCCCGAGCGGATGCGCTCCAGGACGCGCTGCGTCACCGCCGGGTCGAGCAGCGACTGCCCGGCCGCCACCCGACGCACCGCGTCGACGAGATCGTTGCCGCGGATCTGCTTGAGCACGTACCCGGCGGCACCGGCCATGATCGCCGCGAACAGCGCCTCGTCATCCTCGTACGACGTGAGGATCAGCCCCTTGATCGAGGAATCGACGGCCCGTATATCGCGGCACACATCGATGCCGCTGCCATCGGGCAGCCGGGCGTCGAGGATCGCCACATCCGGACGCAGTGCCGGGATACGTCGCGTCGCCTCCTGCGCCGAACCCGACTCACCCACCACCTCGATGTCCCCGGAACTTTGCAGCAGGTCGGCCAGGCCACGGCGGACGACCTCATGGTCGTCAAGAAGAAAGACACGAATCACCTCCTATTTCTACCGGACGACCGCGCTGGACTGACCAGGGCCAAAGGTCCTTCTGACCCTGGCAGTACCGCCCCTCCCGGCGGGTCCGCTCGCGCGCGACCCCTTCGCGGTGCCCCGCCACGGCCGATTCGGGCAGCATGGCGGGGGCAGGTAGGCCCGGGGGGACGGGACGTGCGGCACTGTCCGCATCCGGCGTACGCGGGACAGCCTTGGTGTGACATCAGCGAGGAGGATCCCCGATGACCAGTACACCCGCAACGCCCCAACCCGCCGAGATCGTCACAGCGCTGACCCAGGCTGCCCAGCAGGCCCTGCGCGCGCCGTCGGTGTTCAACTCCCAGCCGTGGCGGTGGCGCATCACCGCAGACACGCTCGAGCTGTTTGCCGACCCGGACCGGCAGCTGACGGTCATCGACCCCGAGGGGCGGCTGCTGCTCATCAGCTGCGGGGCAGCGCTGCATCACGCGCGGGTCGCGTTGGGCGCGGCCGGGTTCCAGATCGAGATCGCACGGTTTCCCGAGCGCGATGATCCCGACGTGCTGGCCCGCATCCGCGTGGTCGCACGGCAGGATCCGGCCCCGGAGGACCTGCGGCTGTATGACGCGATTCCCCTACGACGCACCGACCGACGCGGGTTCGGCGACACCCCTGTGCCCGCCGCGGCGTTGACCCGGTTGCGCCTGGCGGCCGAGGCCAACGACGCCTTCCTGCACATGGTGCGGATGGATCAGATGCCGATGCTCGCGATCGCCACCGCTCAGGCCGCCGCGACCGAGCTGGCCGACCCGGCGTACCGGGCGGAACTGATGCGGTGGACCAACCGGCCGGCGGACAGCGGCGACGGGGTCCCGCCGTCGACCGCGGTGCGGCAACGCTCACGGCGGGTGCCGATCCGCGACTACGCGCTCGGCGCGGAGCCCGGACTGGAGATGGGCGAGGAGAACGACCGCGGCGCGACGTACGCGATCCTCTTCGGCCAGCAGGACGAGCGCGCGGCGTGGCTGCGCGGCGGGGAGGCGCTGTCGGCGCTCCTGCTCACCGCCGTCGTCGAAGGCCTGTCGGCGGCGCCGCTGAGCGACGCGATCGAACAGACATGGCCGCGCCGGTTGATGCGCGACCTGCTGGCGGGAATCGGCGAGCCCTACCTGGTCGTGCGGCTGGGAGTGGGGGCGGATCCCGCCGGCCTGCCGCCGGTGCCGCACCGCGACCCGGCCGAGGTCATCGAGGTGACAGCAAGGAGGTGAAGGGCCGTGCGACCAACCATCGTGGTAGGTCTCGGTGGCGGCGGAGGCTGGCACGCGCTGGCGTGGGCGACCAACGAGGCGCTGTCGTCCGGCGCGCGCCTCGTGCTGTGCCACGCCTGTCGACCCGACTCGGTGTTGGCCAGCCGCGGTCCGGCCGCCCCGACCGGCCTGCCGGAACTGGTCGATCCCGCCCTCGCGCGTGCGGTCACCAGCGCCCGCACTCGCCTGGGCGGCGACCGGGTCACCCTGCGTGTTCTGCCGGGCCGGCCCGAGCACCTGCTCGTCGAGGGTGCCGCTGACGCCGTCGCCGACGGGGCCCTCGACGGTGCGGGCTGCCCCGTCGCGGTCGTGCACGACTGGGACACGCAAGGAGGACAAACATGCTGACCGTGGCTTTCACCGAGAGCGACCTGCGAGCCGCGGTGTCCGCGGCGATCCGGGCGCCGTCGCTGCACAACAGCCAGCCGTGGCGGTTCCGGCTACGCGACGGGGGCATCGAGGTGCTCATCGACCCGAGCCGGGCGCTGCCGGTGGCCGACCCGAGCGGCTGGGGCACCCGGCTGGCCTGCGGGGCGGCCGTGTTCAACCTGCGCCTGGCGCTGGCCGTCGCCGGCAGCCCCGCCGACACCCGGCTGCGACCGTACCCCGGGCAGCCCGAGGTGGTGGCGCGGCTGACACCCGCCCGGCCGCGACCCGCCACACCCGGCGAGCAGAGCCTGTACGCGGCCATCGCCCGCCGGCACAGCAACCGCGCACCCTTCTGGCCCACCCCCGTCCCCGCCGACGTGCGGTGGCGGCTCATCGAGGCCGCCCGCGCCGAAGGCGCCTGGCTGGAACTCGTCATCGGCCCGACGGCCGTCGGCGCACTCGGCGAGATCGCCCACAGCGCCAACCGCGTCCTGGAACGGAACCCCGACTACCGGGCCGAGGTCGCCCGGTGGACCCGCGACAGCAACGCGTGTGACGGCGTACCGGTCGACGTCGGCGGCCCCGCCCCCGAACCACAGGACCTGCTCCCCGCGCGGCCGTTCGCCGTGCACACCCGCGCACCCGGCCGCGACTTCGAGCCCGAACCGCTCGTCGCGGTCCTCGGCACCCCCGGCGACACCGCCACCGACCAGATCACCGCCGGGCAGGCCCTGCAGCGGGTGCTGCTCACCGCCACCGCCGCGGGCCTCGCCGTATCGATGCTCTCCCAACCCATCGACGTGCCCGCCGCCCGCGAACAACTGCGCCTCGCCCTCGGACGGTTCGGCACGCCACAGATGGTCATGCGCATCGGATACGGCGAGCCGGGCTGGCCCACACCCCGCCGTGACGCCCCGGACGTCATCGACAGCGAATCGGAGGAACCATGAAGAAGCCCGTCATCGCCGGTGTTGACGGATCGGCCGCCAGCGTCGTCGCCGCCGAACACGCCGCCTCAGCGGCCGTCAGCCGGTCGTTGCCCCTGCATCTCGTCCACGCCTACCTGCACCCCTTCGGATATGGCGTCGGGATCGACCCGTACGCGGTCGGACTGCCCCACCCGACGCCGGAAGCCGAGCGCATGCTGGCCGAGACCGCCGACAAGTTGCGCGCGAGCTGGCCCGGTCTGACGGTCGAGACGCGTCAGGTCCCGGGTGGTCCCGCCGTCAGCCTGATCGACGAGTCGCGACACGCGGAGCTGGTGGTGGTCGACAATCGGGGGTTTGGAGGGTTCTCCGGACTGTTACTCGGCTCGGTCAGCGCGCAGGTCGCCGCGCACGCGCACTGCCCGGTGCTCGTGGTGCGACCACCGGACCGGGCGTTGTCGTCGTCTGCGCCCGTGGTGGTTGGCGTCGACGGCTCAGCCGGCTGCGTGCCGGCACTGCATCTCGCCGCGGACGAGGCGGCTCGGCGGAACACCAGTCTGATCATGATCCACGCCTGGTCGCCCGAGGCGTCGCAAACCATGCACGACACGGACGCCGACGCCGCCCGGGAGATGGCAGCTGGCCTGCTCGCCGACGCCGCCGCACACGTCCGCGAGCGGCACCCGACGCTCACGCTCGAGCAGCGGCTGCTCGACACCCCTACCCCGGAGCGCGCCCTGGCAGAGGCCAGCCAGGACGCTGACCTGGTGGTGGTCGGCGCGCGCGGGCGCGGGGGGTTCACCGGTCTGCTGCTCGGCTCGGTCAGCCAGGCCCTGCTGCACCACGCGCACTGCCCCGTGCTGGTCGCGCGCCCGCACCCGCATTCGACCTGACCATCTCCGGTGGCCAACCGGCCCCAGCCACGACAGGTCGAAAGTCCCGGTCCACTGAGGACCGCCGGCCCTGCCACCTCCGTCGTTGGAAGCGTGGAATAAAGGTAGCTCCGGACGATCACATCGGAGCACTGAGAGAGGACGTGACGACCATGACCGCGATGGCCGAGCGGCACACACGCCGACTGACCGCTCCGGCGGTCAACCAGCCCACCGAGACGACCCGCCAGAAGGCCACCCGGTACGTCTGGGCCGCCGTCCGGTTGGCTCTGGGCTGGACCTTCCTCTGGGCCTTCCTCGACAAGACCTTCGGCCTCGGCCACAGCACGGAGGCGAAGGCCGCCTGGATCAACGGCGGACACCCCACCCAGGGCTTCCTGAAGTTCGGCGCCGCCGGCCCCTTCAAGGGCTTCTACAACGACATCGCCGGCGCCGCCTGGGCCGACTGGCTGTTCATGGCCGGCCTCGCCGGTATGGCCGTCGCCCTGCTGCTCGGCATCGGCCTACGGGTCGCCGCGGTCGCCGGTGGCCTGCTCTACGTGATGATGTGGACCGCCGTCCTGCCCCCGGAGACCAACCCCTTCCTGGACGACCACCTCATCAACGCCACCGTCCTTACCGGCCTCGCCCTCATCGCCGCCGGCGACACCCTGGGCCTGGGCAAGCTCTGGGCTCGGCTCCCGCTCGTGCAGCGGATGCCCTGGCTGAAGTAACACCGACACCGACAGGCGGGCCGGGCGCAACTGCCCGGCCCGTTACTGGTGTCTGCGCCGGCCCCGCGGCTCCGTTGCGTTGGGCGTTGGCATGATCGAGGCAGGCTTGACCGGTGAAGCTGTCGATCCTTCCTCGCCCGTGGCTGCCTCCGACGTCGGCGTTCGCTGGTTCCGGTTCCCACCAGAGGTGATCGTTGTCGCGGTGCGCTGGTATCTGCGGTTCAATCTGTCCTGTCGCGACGTTGAAGAACTGCTGATCATCACCGGGCATGCCTTCATCCAGAACCTTCGCCGCGGCCACTACGAACTCGGACTCGACGCACCACCGGCCCTGCGGATCGCCGCCGCGTTCACCGAACTCGCCCAAGCGATCTGACCGCCGACCCGGCGGGTTCAACACGTCCGCCGGTTCCACAACGCAACGGCGCCGTACCGCATGTCTTGAAAGGCGTCCAACCGCGCGGTAGTGGCGGTGCTGGTTCGGGCACCTTTCGCGCCGGCGGTCGAGGGGGCTTGACCTTCGGCGGGGTCAAACGGCGGTGAGCAGTGCGTCCAGCGGCTCAGGCAAGGTATTCCGGTCAACTGCCGCCTCGACGAGCAGCCGTGCGTAGCGCAGGTTGCGGTGCGAGCTGCTGCGCACGAACCGGTACATCTGTGCCTCGGGATCCCGGCCGCGCCAGGCGGGCTGGCTCTGAAACGAGCGGAACGATCGGAGGTCGCCCTGGGAGTCGAAGAGCCCTTCGACCCGTGCGGTGCCCACGGCGCGGATCAGCTCGTCCTCCAGGTCGTTGACGCAGACGTAGAACCCGAGCTGTTCCATGTCGGTGCGGGTGCGGGGTGAGCCGACATGGGTCGCGACCAGTCCGCGTCGGAACAGCTCCTCCTCACGCAGGTCGCACAGACCGGCAAGTCGCACCTGGGCACGCATCGGGCCGAACCTTGTCAGGAAGCGGCCGATCGCGTGCGCTCCGCCGATCGGTACGATCACGACGCGCTCCGCCTCGAGATCCCGGCCGCGGCCCACGGCGGCCGTTTCCAGCGCGATCTGGTCGCTGATGCCCTCTACGAGCAGCACGGCCACGGCGGACTCGACCTTCGCCAGGGCGTGGGCCGTCGCCCGGATCGAGGCGGCATTGCCACCCAAGTGGCCATCGAACGCCCCGCGGGCAAGCTCACTGCGATTGGTGACATCCATGGTGGTTTCCCGCTCTGGTTGTGATGGCATGAAACCCCCGCACGTGCCGGGAACCGACGTCTCCGGCGCACACCGGTTTTCCGCACCTGTGGTCGGCTATCTGGTCGGGTGGGTTACTGGCCGACGCGTCCATCGATCCGCTCGCGCAACAAGTCGACATGGCCCATGTGGCGGGCGTACTCCTCGATCATTCCGACCAGCACCTCGCGCAGCGACATCGGCCCTCCGCCGCTTCCGTGCTGATTCAAGGGATCGTCGCCGGTGATGTCGAGACTGGGCGCCTCGGCCACGAACCGCGTGGCGAAGTCCACCTCCGCACGCCATGCCTCCCACGCCTGCGCAACCACCTGCGGGTCCGGCACAGCACCATCGAAATCACCGTCACGATCGGTGTCGGAGCAGAACAGCCGGGGCACGTCCTGTCCCGCCATCAGCTTCCGGAACGTCGCACGCTCCACCTCGGCCAGGTGTCGCACCAGCCCCAGCAGCGACATCGTTGACGGCTCGACGGAACGCCGCGCCATTGCCTGCGCATCAAGACCTGCGCATTTCAGCTCCAACGTGAGGCGTTGACAGCGCAGGGCTTCGGCCAGCGTGCTGCGCTCGTCGCCCAACCTCGGTCCGTTCTCACGCGGGTCGTCGTCATGCGGCTTGCCGTCCGCGGTGAACATGTCGGCTCGTCGGGTTTCGGCCATGGCCACAATCATCAATTGACGTACGTACCGGCCACCAGCAATTTACCGACGGCCTGGCCCACCGCGTCCGGTGGCCTGCTCGGGCCGGGTCGTCTGGCGTGGTGACCACCTCGCGGTTGCCTCTTCGAGGTCAACCTCCGCGACGCCACGGTGACCTGCCCGGCCGGCACCACCATCCCGATCCGGGCGGTCAAAGTCCACGCGCGCCACGCCGGCAAAGCCGACTTCGGCGCCGCCTGCGCCACCTGCCCCCTGCGCGGGCAGTGCACCGACTCCAAGACCGGCCGCAGCATCACCATCAGCCGGCACGAAGCCCAACTCACCGCCGCCCGCACCCGCCAACAGGATCCCGCCTGGCGGGCCGACTACCGCGCCACCCGACCCAAAGTGGAACGCAAAATCGCTCACCTCATGCGCCGACGCCACGGCGGGCGACGCGCCCGCATGCGCGGCCGGCACCGCATCGCCGCCGATTTCACCCGGGACTGCCCCCAGTTCGGTTGACTCCTGACCTGTGAGGATGCGTTCCTCGCTGAAAGGATGTCTGCCATGCCGAAAGCGTTCCCGCCGGAGTTCCGCCGTGACGTGGTCGCGGTTGCCCGCAAGGGCGAGGCGCCGCTGTCGCAGATCGCGAAGGACTTCGGGATCTGCGAGTCGTGCCTGCACCGCTGGCTGAAGATCGCCGACGTCGACGACGGGATCCGGCCGGGCACCACCAGCACCGAGTCCGCGGAGCTGCGTGAGCTGCGTAAACGCAACAAGCTGCTGGAACAGGAGAACGAGATCCTGCGCCGGGCGGCGGCGTTCTTCGCCAAGGAGATCGCCCCAAAATGATGTACCCGCTGGTCGGTGACCTGGCCGCCGACGGCATCCCCGTCGCGGTGACCTGCCGGGTCCTGGGCTTTTCCCCGCAGGCGTTCTACGCCTGGCGCAAAGACCCGGTGTCACAGCGCGACTGGGACGACGCGCACCTGATCAACGCCGCGCTGGACATCCACCACGACGACCCCGCGTTCGGCTACCGATTCATCGCCGACGAACTCACCACCCACGGCATCGTCGCCGGCCCCAACCGGGTGGCCCGGCTGTGCAAGGTGCAGCGCATCTGGTCGGTGTTCGCCAAGAAAAAGGGCCTGACTCGCCGGGCCGGCCCGCCGGTGCCCGACGACTTGGTGCGCAAGGTGTTCACGGCCGACGCCCCGAACCGGCTGTGGCTGACCGACATCACCGAGCACCCCACCGCCGAGGGCAAGCTCTACCTCTGCGCGATCAAGGACGTGTACTCCGGCCGGATCGTCGGCTACTCCATCGACCACCGGATGAAAGCCTCCTTGGCGGTGTCTGCGTTGCGTAACGCGGTCCGGCTGCGAAACCCGGCCGGCACCGTGGTGCACTCCGACCGGGGTAGCCAATTCCGGTCCCGCAAATTCGTCAAAGCGTGACACCACAACGGTTTGGTCGGCTCGATGGGCCGGGTCGGCGCCTGCGGCGACAACGCCGCCATGGAGTCGTTCTTCGCCCTGCTGCAGAACAACGTCCTCGACCGGCAACGCTGGCAAACCCGCGAGGACCTACGCCTGGCGATCGTGACCTGGATCGAACGCACCTACCACCGCCGGCGGCGTCAGCGACGCCTCGGCCGACTCACGCCGATCGAGTTTGAGACCATCAACAGGCTCGCAACCGCGGCCTGATCCACTCAACCCGCGAGTCAACTGAACTCGGGGCAGTCCCGACGAGTCCTACGCGCCCGCACGCCTGCCGGCGTCGCCCAGGAGGTCTACGCCCTGCTGGTCACCTATCAGATCCTGCGCACCGCGATGACCGACGCCACGGACAGCGTGCCCGACGCCGACCCCGACCGGGCAAGCTTCGCCATCGCCCTCAACGCTGCCCGCGACCAGGTCATCCAGGCCGCCGTAGTCATCACCGGAACCGTCGTCGACCTCGTCGGCACGATCGGCCGTCACGTACTGGCCCATCTCATGCGCGAGCGCCGCGTCCGGACCAAGCCCCGCACCGTGAAACGCGCCAACTCGAAATACCAAGCCCGCGGCCCGAACATCGGCCGAACCACCTACAAAGCCACCATCAGCATCAACATCCTCGCGTCACCAGAACCCTTGACACCCAACCAACCCACCTAACTGAACGGCGTTGGTACTAGTTGTCATGCGGCATGAACTGCTGCCCGCGCGATGACGGCAACCCCTATCCGTCTTCTCGTCGAGGCCACAGTGGCCCTCCCCCGCCACGGTGGGAGGGAAGGCCCCACCGCGAGGGTCGCAGAACGACCGCCAAGAGCACCAAGCGCGCCAGGCCGAACAAGCGTACGATCGACTCATCCCGGAATCGACGACATCCCACTCCTGAGGTGCCAGCCACACCGGCCCTACCCCCAGGGATGTCATGTCCGTCAATCGCACCCGAAACGCACCGGCAGACCCGACCACCACACCCCCCGCCGCGGGCCCCATCAGGCCCCACCAGCCCGGTGCCCCCCACCCGGGTGAGCGCTGCCTGGATCAGTATCTGCATCGCCGCCGTCACCTTCGTTGTTCTCATCATCTTCATGCTGCAGAACACCCGCAGCGTCGAGATCACCTTCCTATGGATGCACGGCACCCTGCCGCTGGCCCTGGCACTACTGATCGCCGGCGTCGGCGCGGCCATCCTGACCATGGTGGTCGGCGCCACCCGCATCACCCAACTGCGCCGCCTGACCCGCCAACGCCACTGAGCCGCGCCGCCCGCACAGCACCCGACGCCCCTGGACCACGGCACCCCCTCAATCCCAGCCGTCGCCGGGTTCCACCGGGGACGGGCGGGAAGGACCCACATGACGCATAACACGGTCAACCGCATGACAATAATTTCGTTATCGGCGCCATCGACGCCGCGACTGCGAATGGAACCACCGGCTCCCGCCGTACCCTCCTGGACGGCGGCTGGTGGCCCCGCTCGATCGACCCCGTCGCGGAGCTGCCGGGTCTCGTCCTGGCCATCGACAAGCTCCGCGGACCGGTCACCCGGATGGTCCTCAGCGCCGACGGCTGGGACAGGCACCCGCGCCGCCTGGGCGTGGCCCGGCGGGTCCTGCGGCTGGGCTACTTCACCAGCCGACCCACCAGTCTGCTCACCGCGCTGTGCGCCAACGGCGACCGCGTCGACCTGCTGGTCGTCCCCCCGGACACCGCAACCAGGATCGCCGACGCGGCGATGGTCCTCGCCGCCACCACCACCAACCTCTTCCCTGCCCAGCACATCCTCCTCGCCACCGGCACTCAGCCGTGCCAACAGCCTGCCCGGGACGTGTGGGAGACCGACGGCGACGGCCTCGCTGCCATGATTCCGGCCACGCCGCGGACCGGGCCCCGATCCGGGGCGCGTGGATCGGAACAGTGATGACAGTGATGAGGGAAACAACCACCCGTGTCAGCGTCGGGCGTCGTCTGCCGCACACCCATCCCCGCCCTCACCCGCCTCCGGCGAACGGCCCGCCGCCGGAACGAAGATCCACGATAGGAAGGAAACCAGCATGGCAACCATGGTCGAGCGCATCCGCACATTCCTGCATAACCCGCAAGGACAACGGCTCACCCGCCAAGTGCGTGACCAGCTCAACAAGCCCGACAACCAGCGGCGGCTGCGGCAGCTTGCGCAACGACTCCGGCGACGCGGGTGACTCCCGGCGAGCCCGTCAGATAGCCAGAGCCCACCATGACCGCATCGCATGACCTGACGCTGGCCACGACCTACGCGGACTCGTAGCCCTCTGTGTCAAATCAGATGAGGCGCGATCTGACCTGAAACGTTGACGCCGGGTCTCCAGCGGCCCGGGTCGGAGGGCGGGATCAGGGCCTTGGTTCGAGGCCCCGGATTCCGTCCTCTGGCTCGGGCGGTGCCGCGCAGAGGCGATCCAGCAGCGCGGGAAGGTGCACCTGCGCCACGCGGATGGTCGCGTCGCTGGCACCGTACGGGATGGTGAGCGTGTCACCGTGGCGCAGGGCACCACATGAATAGACGACGTTGGGCACGTAGCCGTCGCGTTCGGACCCGTCGGGGACGAGCAGCGGTTCCGGCAGGGCGGCCAGCACCCGCGCGGGGTCGTCGAGGTCAAGGAGGAGCGCGCCGATCGCGTACGTCCGCATCACTCCGACTCCGTGGGTGAGCACGAGCCACCCGCGGTCGGTCTCCACCGGTGAGCCGCAGTTGCCCACCTTGACCAGTTCCCACCCGCGCCCCGGCGCGTGCAGCACCGGACCCCGCCGCCAGAAATAGCCGTCGTCGGAGCTGGCCAGGCTCGTCGTTTCCCGGTCCCACCGCGACAGCGCCAAATAGCGGCCGCCCACCGGGCGGGGAAACAGCGCCATGCCCTTGTCAGACGCCGCGGAGCCGGTCAGTTGGCGAACGTAAAACGTCCGGAAGTCCTCGGTCATGAGCACTTGCGGAGCAATCCTTTCCCCGTCGTACGCGGTGTACGTCGCGCAGTAGCGGACGCTGCCGTCGTGGTCGGTGAACCGCACAAACCGGGCGTCCTCCATGCCGTGACTCTCGGTGGGACTGTTAGGCCACAACAGCCGCTCGCCGATCGCGGTGTCCGCGGCGAAGGTGAGGTCGTAATTGGTGGCGGAGACGGCGGAGACCATCTCCACCGCCCGCTGACCGGCTCGTCTGGCGAGCAGGTGCGGGTGGAGCGCGCCGGTGGCCCGGCGAAGCTCCTCGGCGTCAAAGCGGTCGGGCAGACCACGCAGGAGCAGATCCACCGTCTCCTCGTCGACGTCCAGGCCGGCAAGCGTGGCGCTTATCTGCCCCCGGTCATACACCGGCGGGCGGGACGTGCCGGTCACCAAGGTCGCCGAAGGCTCGTCGAACACCAACTGGCCGCCAGGCCCGGCCACGCCGGTGCGGAACCCGATGCCGGACAGGTGACCCTCTCCGATGACCCGCACGCTCATCAGAAACCGGATCTGGCCGGCAGCCAATCCAGCCTGATCGGGGTGCGGCACCATCGACGGGTTGCACAGCGCTGCGGCTTCCACCGCGTATTCGTGGGTGAAGTAGGCGCCAATCAGAAGCTCGCGTTGCTCGGACAGCTCATCGACGCCGCGCCGGCCGTGTGCGACGACGGCGAAATGTCGCCGCAGCACCGCCGGCAGGTCCCGGTGGCGCTGCGCGAAAGCGGCCAACGCGGCCGACAGCGCCTGGGCGACCTGCGGGTCGGTCATCGCCAGGATCCGGTCGATCACGGCCTGAGCGCGTGACGGGCTGTCCGGTGATTCCTCGCCCGGCACGAAGAGCTTGACGATCACGCGGCGGGGGTCGGGGCGCAGCCGGTCGCCGGTCCGCACTGCCAACGCCTGCGCCCACTCACCGGTCATGATCGGCCCTCCCGAGGCGGCGGGCGTGCTGAAGCGTCGCCAGCAGCGCGAGCGTGGACTCCGCGCCCTGATTGGCGCTGGCTCCGGTGGCGCCCAGGCCGTCGGAACAGCCCCCCGTCTCGGCATCCATCATCGGCGTACCCAGGTCGTTGTCGCCGAGGAACCAGGCGATGCCATGGCGCGCCCCGTGCATCCAGCCTTGCGCGCCGGTGACGGCCAGCGCCCGCACACAGGCCTCGACCAAGGCAGCCGCCTCGATCGGCTGCTGGTCGAACGCCGGCCGAGGGCTTCCCGGCGCCCATCCACCCGCCGGAGTCACCGACAGATGACCATCGTGGGTCTCCGTCTCCAGCAGCCACTCCAGCAGGCGCAACCCATGCCCGGTCAGGACGTCGTCGTCGAGGTGTTGTCCCGCGGCGATCAGCGCGTCGGGAAGCAGCGCATTCGCGTACGCCAGCCGTTCCTCCGGCCAGGGCCAGGCCGGATCCTCACCGCATCGACCCACGACGGGTACGGCGTCGCGCAGCAGCGCCCGCGCCACTTCGTTGTCGGGCCGAACGGCAATGATCTCAGCGGCGCCCAGCGCGGCGTACGCCATCGCGCGAGGTGACCGGGACCGCTGGCGGGCGCCGAGGGTGAAGCAGGAGGAAGCCTGCTCGCGCAGCCACGCCTGGTGTCCGTGTGCGGCAGCCGCACCCAGCCCCCACATCGCGCGTCCCCACCAGTCCCCGGCGCCGACCCCGCCTCGCCATTGGCGGTCGTAGCCCATCCGGTTGCGGAACGCGCCGCTGGGGCCCTGCGCATGCGCCAGGAACGACAGACACCGTTCGGTCAAGGTACGCAGCTGCGCCGACGGGTCCGGCTCGCGGGCCAGGACGAGCAGGGCACGGCCCACGTCGTCAACGCAGTAGCCGTGCTCACGTCGCGGCAGCGCGCCGCGGGCGTGCTCGAAAACGCCGGTGGTGTCGCTGAGACGTAGCAGGTGCCCGAACGGTGGCTCGGGCGGCTGTGTCCAGTCCCCCGCAGGGACGCTGGCCCCGACGAGCTGACCCGTGGCGGTCATCGGGTCACCGCGGCCCGGCGCTGCACGACGGCGTCGGCGACCCGGCGGAAGCGTTCGGCTACCGCCGGCCAGGTCACCACGGCTGCGAGCGGCGCGGCACTCGCGCTCATCCCGGCCGCGAGCGTCGGCTCGGTCAACACCCGGCGCAGCGCGTCGGCGATCGCCACCGGATCCCGGTGCGGGACCAACAGACCGACCCCGTCGGCCAGCAACTCGACCGCGTGCGGGAAACGCGTCGCCACGACGGGCGTCTGCGACGCGACCGCCTCGATGAGCACCCCCGAGGTGACCTGTTCAACCGAGTCGTACGGCAACAGCACGACATCGGCGCCGTCAACCAGGCGACGCAGTTGGTCCAGGTTCCGATAGCCCGGTTCGAAGCGCACCATGTCGGCCACCCCCAGCGAGGTGGCTTGGCTCTGCAGGGCGTGCCGGTAGCGTTCCCCTTCGCGGGCAAACACTCGAGGGTGGGTCTGCCCGGCGACGACGTAGCACGGGGTCGGATCCATCGCCCGCAGCGCGGGCAGCGCCGCGACCGCCCACTCCAGTCCCTTACCCGGTCCCAACAACCCCCAGGTGAGGATCACTGGACGGCCATGCGACGGCGGCCTGGACGGCGGCCCCTCCGTGGGCCAGGCGCCGTGCGGGATGACGTCGATCGTGCCGGGATCGACGCCGTAGATCGCCGACAGACGGGACCGCGCGGATTCGGTCATGGTGACCACGGCGTCGGCGGCCGCGATGACCTTCTGCAGCACGTGCCGCTGATGCGGCGTGGGTGCCATGAGAACGGTGTGCAGGACGGCCACGACGGGCACGGTCACCCGCTCGAGTACGTCCAGGATCTGGTCTCCGTCACGACCGCCGAAGATGCCGTACTCGTGCTGGACCACCGCGACGTCGAACCGGTTGAGCCAACCTGCGGCGGCGACCGCCGACGCGGCGCCCGGGCGCGCATTCAGTTCGTGGACGACCTCTGGCGGGCCCGCCACGCTCGGCCCGTCGACCATCCGCACAACGCCCACCCGGTCACCGGACTGGTCCGCGGTGAGGCTCCCGGCCAGCGAGGCGGTGAACGTGGCCAGACCGCACAGCGTCGGCGGATAGGTACTCAGGAGTCCATACGCGCGGGGCGAGCCAGATCGTCCGGCGTCGCCGATGACTTGTGGGGCGTTGGAGCGCGTTTCGGGGACGTACGTGGATGCTGGTGCCATCGCCCACCTCCGTGGAACGCCACGCGGATCGAGAACGGGCCAGCGGTCGGCCGGTCGATCAGCGCGGAAGACGGAGGGCTCGCGCCAGACCGCCGTTGCGGGGCGGCCATAGCCGCCAGGGACACGCCGGGGGGCGCGCTTGAAGGCCGGTCCGACTGGTGGACCGGCGCGCCGCCCGGGGGTCTGGGCACGGCACGGTGTCGTTGGGGCGACGCCAGCGCTCCGGACGGAGCGCGGCGTAAGGCAACAGTACGCCCTCCCAGGTTGTGTCGCCGCGAGCGGCACCCGCCGGAGCTGTCGCTAGTGGACTTCGGTCGCGATCCTCAGTAGGGCTGATAGGACGGGTTCAGCGTGCTGCGCCGGCGAGCACAGTGCGGGCGCGTTCGCTGTGCGCGGCGGCCACGAGGACCCCCGGCTGAGTCCTCAGGCAGCGTGAGTTCCGCCGCCCGCTGCGACGCCGGCGCACCTCGAAGGCAGCCCCGCCGATCGATCGAAGGTGACGGATTGTGTGACGCGGGGGCGGTGGCGTGTACGGTCACAGTGTCACCCGGGTCCCCGGTGGCGGAATCCCGTGAGCGTCGCGCATTCGCCTGCCACGTGAGGGGGCAATCTGCGGCATGTCGTTGTCGGGCATCGGGCGGGTCGGGTTGTCAGCGGGGCCGGATCGTGGCCGTCGCCGACGGGATCTGCTCGGATCCATCGACGATGGCCTGGGCGAGCTCCGACAGTCGCCGGTTATGGCTGCGGGCACGGTTCCGAAGCAGCGCAAAGGCCTCGTCCATGTCCAAATGGAGACGTTCGGCCAGCACGCCCTTGGCCTGTTCGATCAGGACGCGGCTGTTCAGCGCGGTTTGCAGCTGTTCGGTGAGGACGTCGCGGCGGCGGATGGCGCGTTGCTGCAGCAGGCCGATGGTGGCCACGTCGGCCAGGGCCTGGCCGATGCGTAGCGTGTCCCTATCGAGCGCGCCCGGGTTGGTGTCGAAGAGGTTGAGCGCGCCGATGACCTCAGTGCGAAGGCGCATGGGCAGAGCATGCACCGCGGCGAAGCCGACTTCGGCGGCGGCTGCGGTAAAGCGCGGCCAGCGACCGGCGGAGGGCAGGTCGGCCACCGACACTGGTTGACCGGTGCGGAAGCAGTCCACACAGGGGCCCTGGTCGGTTTGCAGTTGGAACAGCTCCAGCAGCCGGGTCCGCTCGGAGGATGCGGCCACCACCTGCAGCGTGTCCTGCCCGTCGGTCAGCAGTAGCCCGGCCGCCGAGATGCCCAGCAACTGGACACACCTCTCGGTCAACACGTGCAGGAATTCGATCACGTCGAATTCGTCGACGAGAGTGTCGCCCATCTCTACGAACACGTCGGCTAGCTGGATCTCGGCCATGTTACTCACCCTCGTCATAAGGTAGCCCTACCGCTCTGGCGGCCGGTAGCAGCGCCGCGCCAACTCGGCACGAACAGACCGGATCCGGATCTCAACTGCCACCGCGGTCCTCGCCACCCGCGGCGTTGTCGTCGAATCGCAGGCGTCGGGCGACCACGTCCCCGGCGACATCACGCAGCCGCCGGTCGTGGGCGTACGCGTAGGCGCGTAGCCGGATGAGGGCCACCGTTACGGTCACGCCCAACTGCACGGTGATCATCCCGGTGGCCCGGTGCACCTCGGGGTGCTGCGGGCCGGCCGGTTCGGGCCAGCGTCCGTCCGCGCGTGGCCGGTCGCGCTGCGCCGCATCGAGCAGCAGTGCGCATGCCGTGTCCGCCAACACCAGCGCGTCGGCCAGTTGTTCGCGATCGAGGTCGCCGGGCTGCGCGCGGTAGAGGTCCATGACGCCGAGACGGATCGCGCCGACCTGTAGCGGCAACGCGAACACCGCACGGACGCCGGCGTGCGCCGCCGCCGGCGCGAACACCGGCCAGCGGACCAGACACTCCCCGGCCGTCAGATCGGCGACCAGTGCCGGGCCGCCGACGAAGGCATCCACGCACGGACCCTCACCGAGTGTGAGAGTCAGCTCTTCCAACTCCGAGGCGACCTGATCGCTGGCGTACATCGATTCGCGGTCCGTGCCGCAGACCATCACCGCGACGGCGGCGCTGTCTACGCCGGCTGCCGACATCACCGCGGCGCAGACGTGCTCGACCGCGACCGGCCCGCTGTGAGTGTGTTCGACCACCAGGCTCCACAGTCGCATCCTGCGATCGGCGTTCATGGCACCGCCCCATCCGAACACCGTGCTGGCAAAGATGAGACGACGACGGCTGCCTCCGATACCTCAACGGTTCGTGAGGCCGCGACGGGCGGGTGACGTAAGACAAAGACCGGGTCGAACGCGACTGGCTCCTCACCGGCTTGCCACGCGCCACCGTACGCCCCCCAGTCCGGATCCCGCGCCGGCGCGCCGCTGCGGGGGCCCCTCCCTGTCGTACGGCCGCCACAGTGACCACCCTGGTGATCATGCACGCGACGGCCGTGGTGGCTGAGGCGTTGGTCTTGAACGGACGGCGCGTTCGAATGCGCGCGGTGGGGGTTTCCCGCTGCGTATGCCTATGTCGTCACCGCAATCTGGGTGGCGGTGTGGTGGCGAGGCCGCCGTGCGGTTCGGCCCCCAGTACGGCTGCCAGTTCGTGGCTGAGGTGCCCGTCGTAGCCGGTGTCGACGGCCGACGACTGATGATTGAGTGCGCGGAGCCGGTCGGCGGCCCGGCGGGCTGCGATGGCGGTCACCCAGGCGAGTACGTCGTCGCGGCGCGCGTCGAATAGCGGCGCGAGCCGCCATACCTCGACGAACACCGCCCGCGTCACCGGCACGGCGGACGCCGGGCCGCCGAGACTCTCGCAGATCTGGGCGAAGATGAGGCGGACGAGACGGCGGTAGAGGCGGCCGAAGGCGGCGTGGTCGCGGTCAGCGATCCGCTTGACAAGATCACTCAATGAGTCGGCGCCAGGCACGGCATAGATCTGCGGAGTAGGCATCCGATCCTCCCGGTGGTGTGCCTGTGGTCAGGACACCGCCAGGGACTGGGACGGCTGCTACACGGCGTTTAAAGTACGTTACCAATGCTCCGGGAGCGTCGGCTGCGAAAATCGCACAGTCCGAGTCGTTACGGACTCCGTCTCGTGGGGCCTACTGCCATCGCCACGTGGGGTGGTCCGGTCCGCCGAAACCCGGGAAACATCCGAAGACTATTCAGAACGATCGGGCGGGGCGCGCAGAGCACGACGGGCGTGTCGGCTGATCGCCCGCGGTTCGACGGCAGCCGGACGAACTGCCCCGCAGGTCGTGCGGGTGTACCGACTGCCGGTACGGCTAGGCCGAGTTCGTCGTGGTCCGTCGGCGCACTAACGCACTCCGAGCGACATCGACACCACACGGTGGACGCCGACGAAGGGCGTCCACACCGGACCATGTGCTGGCGGTGCGCGAGGTCGCCTGGCAAAAGTCAGCCACGACCGGACCGCGGCCGCTCGTCAAGGGGTGCCCTTGGCCGTTAGAGGCGGGCTGTTCACTTCCGGCGGTCAATCTCCGTCCAGTTCAGTGCGTCGATCGCCGACTGCACCTCAGGAAGTGGTGTCATGCACATTGTGCCCGGCAAGGCCGGCACGACAGTGGCGCCAGCCGCGTCAGTTAGGGCAAGCAGCACTGGCACGTTGAGGATGGCGGGGCACACCGGCTTACCCTCCTGCTCCTGTGGCGGTAGGTGCAGTGCTCGAACGAGGGCGTCGAACGGACCGTTGGACCGCTGCGCGGCCGCCCAGACGAAATCGGATGGGGATGACGTGGCGGACCCGAGCTCGGTAAACGAGTACGTACACCGGACGACTGAGATCGGGTGGAAGTCGGCGGGCAACGGCTGCGCGGATCGTTGCGCGGTCAGCGCATCTACCGATGGGCACTGCGTGGTTGTCTGGGTGAGGTAGGGGCCGCGCTCCTGGCGGTGGGAGCAGGCCGCCAGTGCGAGGGCAGCTACCAGGATCGCGCCGGCCTACCGGATGCTCATGCCTATGCGACTGCGCAACCGCACCGTCGGTTCCCGATTAGCGACGCGTTCACATTCACTCCAACATTACCTGCGGGTTGGCAGCGGGCGACGGGCCAGCGACGCGGTCTCGTAGACCGCGCCGCCAGCCGCCGCAAGTGCACTCACTCAGTGTTGATGTGTACCCCGACGGCGCTCATCGCCCCGCGGAGGTCGGCATAGTAGAAGCTGAACGAGCACTGTCGCCCTGACGGTTTGAAGCCTTTGCACGGCCGCAGGTTGGGGCCGGTGTCGATCGCGGAGATGATTCCCTGCGCACGTACCGCCCCACCGGATGCCAGGCTGGTGATCGGCCCTCCGCTGTCGCCCTGGCCGACGAAGGCCGAGCTGTTGTTCGATGGAAGGTTCTGTGCAAACGAATTAGAGGCCGTTGACCAGGGAGAATACCCCGGTCGACGGCCTCTTTTCGTGCTGTCGGAACGGCGGGATTCGAACCCACGACCCCTTGACCCCCAGTAGTTGGAAGCCTCAGCGACATGCTCAAGCATGTCTTCCCAGGTCACTGATAACAGTACTCAGCCGAGTAAAGGAGTCGTACCCTTCCGCCATGACGAGCGGGTGCCTCGTAACGCAGAGGTTCGAGTCGGTGGGGCGATCGATACGGTAACCCCACATGCGGATCCGAACGAACGCGAGATCATCTTCGGTGTGTAGCGATGCGGCGCATAGCTTCATCTTTAACCTGTGCGTCGCAGGCCACAGCCATGCTGGCGTCATCCGGATCACCGACCACCACACCTGAACCGTGACTCAACCACGAGCGTTGACAGGTCGTCTGCCGAGGTGGACGAGACGGCAGTTGATCGACGGAATCCGGTGGCGGACCAGGGTAGGTTCGCTGTGGCGGGACGTGCCCCACCCTGTATGGGCCGTGGCAGACATGCCGCCCGCCTTAGCGCGCGGCGCCGCCCGGTCGATCTGGGCCCGTCCCGGAGCGCCGGTGACCTACGCGTGCACCCCTTATCACCGAGGAGTTGCCAGACGCGGGGCGGAAGTCCCGCGCCGCGCGGGCCACCATATCGTCGGGATCGCGGCCGAGGGCCCGCCGGATGTGCGGCGGGATGACCTCGGATGTTGCCATCGCCAGTCGGACCTGCACCGAACGGTCGTCAACCAGGCGTTCCAGATCCGCCTCGTCCAGCTCGACCGCGCGGACCAGCGCGGCGCGGACGTCGACCACGGGGTCCTGGGCAAGCACGCTGCGCTGCTCGGCGGTGGTCCGCGGGTTGCGGGCGACCCCCTTGCGTACGCGTACGGTGCGATCGGCCATCAGGGCGGTGATCACGTCAGGGTCGTGGGTGTGGGTGGCGAGTCGTTCCCGTACCTCGGGTGAGACGTCGTCGATCAGCCTGGCGGCCAGATCGGGCTCCAACTCCCGCATCTCCGCGAGGAGACCACGAAGCTCCTTGTCGGGTGCCTCTGACATCACCCGGCGAACCGACTCGTCGCAAGCCGGGTTGCCGGCGACCGCCCAGCGGACCCACCGGTCGGCGTCTTTGACGAGACGCAAGAGATTGGCGACCGAGGTCGAAGGGTTTCTCGCCACAGCCTCCCGGACCTGACGATCATGGTCCCGGGTCAGCGGTCGCAGTGCCTGCGCGGGTGCGTCGGTCCGGGCCGCGACCGCCTTACGGACCACGGCCGACGGGTCGGACGCCAAGTCGAAGAGAGTCATCTGTGGCGTTGCGGGGTCCTGCGCGAGGGCGAGCCGCGCGTCGGCGCTGTCACCGGTCGCACGGTGGGCGGTGGTACCTGACCCGCTGTGACGGTCGGGCCCGCCGACGTCCTGCTGCTTCCCCATGGGCGCAATCATGTCACGGGCGGACTGGGGCAGCGCGAGCCTGACCAGCGGCTTGACGATGGTCCAAGCGTTACCTCGCGGATGCGCCCTTCGGTATGTCAACAATGACTGAGAACTCCTAACGAAATAATGTTGGCGTAGCCGGTGGACGTGAGGATCGTTCACGTCTGAACGTGAGGAGGGGTGAGCAGCCGCCGTTGGGTCGTCTCGGACGAGCCGTGGGCTGAGATCGAGCCGTTGCTGCCACCCCGTCTGCACCGGTTCCCCGGCCGTAAGCCTCTGGATGATCGCAAGGTGTTCTGTGGGATCTTGTTCGTGCTCTACACCGCGATCCCGTGGGAGTACCTACCCAGGAGTTGAGGTTCGGCTCCGGGATGACCTGCTGGCGCAGGTTGCGGGACGACCCCAAAACCGGTCGGAGCCCGGTCGACCGCCGCAAGCCAGGCTCGAAACACCACGTCATCACGGACCCGGGCGGCCTCCCCCTCGCCGTCACGCTGACCGGCGGCAACCGCCACGACGTCACCCGACTGCTGCCCCTGATCGACAAGTTCCCACCTATCAAGGACATCCGAGGACGGCCACGACCGCGGCTGCATCCACGAAGCCTTCCTGACTCTCGCCTGCGCCATCATCTGCTGGCGCCAACTCCAACGCTCAAAGAGCTAGGACTTGTAAGTCGGCTGTCCGCAGCGCGGGGTTCCGGACCCGCAGGGGTCAAGGGATCCCGCCGGGTCAAAGGATCCACGAGTACCAAGCACACAAACGCCTTGACCAACTCAGTCAAGAAGAGACGGTCTCCGCGGGCTCTGAACTGCGGAAACCCTCGTGCTGTCGGGACGGCGGGATTCGAACCCACGACCCCTTGTTACCAACCGTAGCCACCCTGAGCTTGTCATCGCTTGCCACAAGTGGTCATTTACCTGCACAGATGCACCGGGGCACTGGTCTCTCCTTGTCACTGGTTGTGATCGTCAGGACAGGGTTTTCGGGGGGTAAACGGGGGCACGTCGGGACCGTTCACGC
Source organism: Micromonospora sp. NPDC049679 (assembly GCF_040659735.1). NCBI lineage: Bacteria > Bacillati > Actinomycetota > Actinomycetes > Micromonosporales > Micromonosporaceae > Micromonospora > Micromonospora sp. NPDC049679. Next base: position 375 of record NZ_JBFANZ010000005.1, on the reverse strand, counting down.
CTCACCACACCCCCACCACTGCGCGGTTCCCGCGCATCGAAGGACGGGCCGACCCTCACCTCAGCGGTGGTCAAACCATGGGGGTTCGTGTCGGAGGGGCGACACGCTACATACGCACACGGCTGGGTCTCACGGTCGCCTAGGTGCACCCCGGGTGGTTGCCACGGGGAACGAGGCGTTCCGGCGCGGCCCAGCAGGCGCGGGCCCACCGGAGCCTGCGCGGTCCCGTATCGGACCGCACGGCTACCCCATGGCGTTGTCCACGCGTGTCGCGTACGTGCCGGGCGCCGGCTGCCGGTGAACGGACCGGCTGGATGCGCGGAGGCCCCGGCCCGCGGGGGGGGGGGCGGGGCCGGCGGACAGCGGGTGGGTCAC
>NZ_JBFANZ010000004.1:108518-190064 GCF_040659735.1 Micromonospora sp. NPDC049679 | reverse complement strand
CTCCTCCGCCGGCGCTTCCCCGCCGCGCAGCGTGTGCCGCACCTCGCGGACCCAGACGAAGATGACGAACCCGGCGAAGACCGGCCACTCCACCGCGTACGCCCAGCTCAGCGTGTTACCCGACGCGGCCCGGCTGATCTGCCACCAGCCGAGCGCCAGAAATGCCGCGACCAGGACGACGGTGACCACGTGGCGGGTGATCCACGCCGGGGTCAACAGTCGGTTCATGCGCCCGAGCGTACCGGCGGCTCCGCGCGCTCTCCGACGGACCGTCGTAGTCACGTCCCCGCCCCGCACGTCGCGGCGCGACACGGCCCGCCCCGCCGAGAGCGATGTACCGGGGAGGCCGCGGGCTCCCGGAAAGGACCACCTGGTTTGGTGACACCCCGTTTGGGCAACATCTAGTGCCGTACCAGCCCAGACGAGATGAACCGGGGGCGACGATGACCGACTCTGTCCGCCATGGCGACTACTCGCCCGCCAGTTCCGGTATGGCGTTCGAACCCAGTGCGGAGCCGAGGCGTGCCGGCTGGGACGGCGATCACGCCCGCACCTCGGAGACCCTCGCGGAGCCCGACGACGATCTCGGCATCGACCCCACCGAGCTCACCGACGAGGATCTGCTGCGCGAGATGCGGAGCCTGCACCGCACGCGGCTGGACACGCTGCGGCACGCGGCCGACAGCGCGCTCGCCACCCACCTGCGGCGCACCGCCGAGCTGGAGACCGAGTACCTGACCCGCTACCCCGGCCGGGAGGTCGACCCGGATCGGCTGCGTGAGGGCGACTGAGGTGACAGCCTGCGCGGAGCGCGGCGTCTCCGCCCCACCCGAGGTGGTCTTCAACACCGCCACCGACCCCGACCGGACCTCCGCGTGGTTGCCCGAACAGGTACGGGGGACCACGACCACGGCCCGTCCCGCGGCCACCGCCGACGATCTGCGCGCCCGGTGGGGCGCGGAGACCGGATGGCCGGTCGCCCTGCAGGTCCACCCCGGTGAGGCCGGCGGCGCGATGGTGCGGCTGGAGCTGGCCGGAGACGTGCCGCACGACGAGTTGGCCGAACTCGCGAAGGCGTCGCTCGTCAACCTCGCCCGCGAGGTCGCCGACAACCTCACCCCCGGCTGATCAGGAGACGTTGACATGACCAAGGGAATCACTCGACGCCGTGCGGTCCGGGGCGGAGCGGCCGGATGAGCGTCACGGAGCGGCTCAAGCGGCTGCGGGAGGCGTACGCGCCGCACGAGAACCGGCCGCTCGGCGGCTACCTCGCGGCGATGGCGACCTACGCCGGGGTCGCCGGTGGCCTGGCCGCGCTGGTGAAGGCGACCGGGCGGCCGGTGCCGGAACGGCCGACGACGAGCGACGTCGTGCTGCTCTCGATCGCCACCCACAAACTGAGCCGGCTGATGACCAAGGACGCGATCACCAGTCCGCTGCGGGCGCCCTTCACCGAGTACCAGAAGCCGACCGGCAGTGGTGAGGTCGCCGAGGAGGTGCGCGACCAGGGGAGCGGCACGCGGCACGCCGTCGGCGAGCTGCTCAGCTGCCCGTTCTGTCTGGCCGTCTGGGTCGCCACCGGCCTCACCGCGGGGCTGGTGCTGACCCCCCGCCTGACCCGACTGGCGGCGACCGCGTTGACCGCCGTGGCCGCCTCGGACTTCCTGCAGATGGCGTACGCGAGCGCGCAACACGTCGCGTCGGGACAACCGCGGGCCTCGCAGCAGTAGACCGTAACGCCGTCGGGGTGGTTCGCCGGAAGCGGCCACCCCGACCGGCCGATCGCAGCGGGTATGTCAAGGGCCTAGTCGGCGGTGACCTCGGGGCGTTCGAGCCCGGCCCAGCCCCGCGGTGACTCTGGCTCGCGGTCGTCGACGCCGGTGAGGATGTCCTCGTCGACGGCGGTGTCGTCGTGCTCGCCGGCGAAGTCGTCGTCGCTCTCCGGCGCCGGCTCCGCGTCCGGCTGACCGAGGGCGGGCAGCGGCGTTTCCCGGTCGGTCACAGCATCGGCCTTCCGTCGAGCACCTCGGCCGCCTCGTCCTGGGCGTACTCACCCTCCGGCATGGCGCCGATGCGGGTCATCAGGTCGGCCGGCAGTTCGGCCGCGATGGCGCGACGGTGGATCTCCGCCCGCGTCACGCGGTCCTTGCCGAGGTAGAGCTCATCCAGCAGCGCGTCCAGCTGGTGGCTGGCGGTTTCGTCGGTCACGGGACCGGCTACCCGCGGGCCGGAAGACCAAACCCGGCGGGAGTGACCCGGGATACACCACGCCCCGGAACACCGCGGACCGTCCGCTGGTTGTGCCCACTGTCGGTGTGTTCAGTGTCCCCGGGCCTCACCTCATTGCCCTCGCGGAATACCGTTCGGCTGGAGCCGCGTCGTGCCACTCGCCGAGAGGCGACCTGCACACCGACACCCGCGCCGCCCACGGCAGTTGCCGTGGGCGGCGCACTTTTTTGTGATTCCGGCTCAGCTTCCGTGTCGCGGTAACGACCGAATCCGTTGGGACCCGTGTGGGTGATGGGACTCAGCGGACGTGGGCACTAGGCTCGTCGGTGCCGAATCACGGCGTCGTGCACGGTGATCGGAGGTGCCGGGACGTGCGGCAACGGCGCGGCGACGGGCCCGATACGCCGGTCATCGAACTGCCCCGGCGCGCAGCGGAACTCGCCGTCCTGCCCGTGCCCGGTCGTCCCGGGCTCCGGCTGGTCGGCGAGGTCGACTGCGCGACCCGGCACATTCTCGACGCGGCGCTGGAGACGATGCTCGGCGACGCCGGTGACGTGCACCTCGACCTGACCGAGCTGACCTTCATCGATGTGGGTGGCGCGACGTCACTGGTCCTGTGGGCCAGCCGGCTGCGCGGCGGCCGCCGGATGATCCTGCACGACCCACCTTACGAACTCCGGCGCATCATCGATATGTTGTGGGGGCAACCGGCCACCATCGAAGTGGACCCGCCATGACCTCGCCAACGAGGGAAGAGTTCATTCACGAAGGTCTCTTCTACCGGGGCCGCGCCGACTACCTCGCCGGCACGGTCCCGTTCGTCCGGGACGGCCTGGCCGCCGCCGAGCCGGTCCTCGTCGCCGTGCCGCAGTCGCACGTCGAGCTGATCAGCGAAGAGTTGGGCGACGACGCGGCCGAGGTGCGGTTCCTGGACATGGCGCAGGCCGGCCGCAACCCCAACCGGATCATTCCCTGGGTGCTGCGCGCCTTCGTGGACGAGTTCCGCGGCCGATCGGTGCGGATCGTCGGTGAACCCATCTGGCCCGGCCGGTCGCCGGAGGAGATCCCCGTCTGCGTCCAGCACGAGGCGCTGATCAACGTCGCGCTGGACCGGACCCCGGCCACCGTGCTCTGCCCGTACGACGCCAACGCGCTCCCCGCCGGGGTGCTGCTCTACGCCGGCCGCACGCACCCCGTGCTCGTCGAGGACGGGGAGCGCCGCCATCACGACGGGTACGCCGACCCGTACGCCGTCGTCGCCCTGCTCAACCTGCCGCTGCCGGACCCGACCGTGCCCGCCGCCGAGCTGACCTTCGACGCCCTCGGGCTCGCCGCCGTCCGTGACCTCGTCGGCGACCGGGCCCGCCGCGCCGGGCTGGCCCCGATCCGCGTCGTCGACCTGCAGATGGCCGTCAACGAGATCGCCACCAACGCGATCACCCACGCCGACGGCTACGGGGTGCTGCGCGTGTGGCAGGAGGGCCTGCGGGTGCTGTGCGACGTGCGCGGGCCCGGTGAGATCAGTGACTGGATGGCGGGGCGGGTGCGCCCGGACGAGCAGAGCGAGCGCGGCCGCGGCCTGCTGCTCGCCAACCGTCTCTGCGACCTGGTGCAGACCTACACCCAGCCGGACAGCACCACCACCCGACTGCACATGCTCATCTGACCGGTTCCGCCACGCCGGACGCCGTCGTTCCGCCACGCCGCACCGGCGCCTCGTCCTACGCTGAGTTGATCCGCAGACGGCGGCGCGGGCGCCCCGGGCATGCCGTACCCCACCGTCACAGCTCCTTGCAGCGCCGCGGTCCGTACGGACGGCGGCCCGAAGGGAGAACAATGATCGGAACAATCATCTGGGCGATCATCGCCGGCGCCATCATCGGCTCGCTCGCCCGGCTGCTGATGCCCGGCCGGCAGAACATCTCGGTCTGGGCGACGATCGGCGTCGGTATCGCGGCAGCGCTGATCGGCGGTGTGCTCGCCACCTGGCTCGGCGTCGGCACGACCGAGGGCGTCGACTGGATCCGGCATCTCATCCAGGTCGCTCTGGCGATCCTCTTCGTCGCGATCGCCGCCCGTCTCTCCGCCAACCGTCCCGAGGCGCGGCGCGCGGCGCGCTGACCGGCCGGCGCCGTACCGCGCGAGGCCTGACGGGCGGAGCGTCCGCTCCGCCCGTCCGGCGGCTCACCGGCCGACGCCCTGGCCGGCCGTGACCGCCCGGCGCCGCGCCACCGCCCCGGCCAGCCGCTCCAGAACCTCCTCGGTCTGGTCCCACCCCAGGCAGGCATCCGTGATCGACTGCCCGTAGACGAGTTCCCGGGTCGGGTCGAGGTCCTGCCGGCCGGGCACGAGGAAAGACTCCAGCATCAACCCGACGATGCCCCGCTCGCCGGCGGCGAGCTGGGTGGCGACGTCGTCCGCCACCAGTGGTTGCCGCCGGTGGTCCTTGCCGCTGTTGTCGTGGCTCGCGTCGATCACCAGCCGCTCCGGTAGGCCGGCGGCCCGCAGCAGCTCCAGCGCGCCGGCGACCGCCTCGGCGTGGAAGTTGGGTGCGTTCCGGGCGCCGCGGAGCACCAGGTGACCGTCCGCGTTTCCCCGCGTGTGCAGAATGGCGGGGGTGCCGGACACGTCGATGCCGGGGAAGACGTGCGGCACGCCCGCCGCCCGGATCGCGTCCACTGCCGTCGTGATGCTGCCGTCGGGGCGGTTTTTCATGCCGATCGGCATCGACAGGCCCGAGGCGAGTTGCCGGTGGACCTGGCTCTCCACCGTCCGCGCCCCGATCGCACCCCAGGCCACCGTGTCGGCGATGTACTGCGGGGTGATCGGGTCGAGGAACTCGCAGCCCACCGGGAGACCCGTACGCAGCACCTCCAGCAGGAGCGTCCGGGCGGCGCGCAGCCCGGTGTTCACGTCGCCCGAACCGTCGAGGCCGGGGTCGTTGATCAGGCCCTTCCAGCCGACCGTCGACCGGGGCTTTTCGAAGTAGACCCGCATCACGACGAGCAGATCCTCGCTGAGGCGTCCCGCCGTCACGGCGAGCCGGTGGGCGTACTCCAGCGCGGCGGCCGGATCATGCACCGAACAGGGGCCGACCACGACCAGCAACCGGTCGTCCTGTCGGTCGAGCACCCGGGCGACCGCCCGGCGCCCCTCGACGACCGTCGCGGTGAGCGGCTCGTCGAGCGGCAGGTCGTGATGGAGCAGCGCGGGGGTCGTCAACGGCACGACCTTCTCGATGCGTTGATCGCTGACGCGTCCCGTACCCGTGGTAGCCACGGAGGTCTCCTTCCGCCGGCCACCCCCGGGGCCGGCGTCCCCAGGTCGAGCCGGCTGCTTGTCGCATGCGAAAGGGCAGGGACGAGGTCCCTGCCCTTGCCGGCTCTGGTGGTGGTGACGTCAGGTCATGGCCGAGTCACCGGCGCCAGGGCCGGCTGCTCAAACCATCGATAGGAGCGCACCACGCGGACAAGAGTACCCGACGTCCGACCGTCCGTCGCTGACGGTGATGACTACGCGGGGCCGCGATGGGGTAAAGGGGGTGGCCATGAGCACAGAGATCGATGATCAGGACCGTACCCAGTCGCGCGCGCGGCACCTCCTCCCCGAGGAACGGGCGGTCGGCAGTGACGACCCGCAGGCACAGGCCGAGGCGATCCTGGCCGACTCGGACAACCGCGAAGCCGACCCGAACGCGGCCCCCGACTCGTTCCTGGAACGGCGCACCTCCGCGCAGACGGTGACGCCGACCGAACCCACCGACTGACGTCACCTCGCGGGAACCCCCTGCGTGGCTGTCGCGACGGGCCCGCCCGCGATCCGATAACGTCGGCCACATGTCGCCGAACGGGTATCCCTGGCCGATCGAGACCACCCGCCTCGACAACGGATTGCGGGTGACCGTCAGCCAGGACCGCAGCGCGCCCGTCGTCGCCGTCAATCTCTGGTACGACATCGGATCGCGGCACGAGCCGGAGCGGCAGACCGGGTTCGCCCATCTCTTCGAACACCTGATGTTCGAGGGCTCGGTCAACGTGGCGAAGACCGAGCACATGAAGTTGATCCAGGGCGCCGGCGGTTCGCTCAACGCCACCACCAACCCGGACCGGACCAACTATTTCGAGACCGTGCCGGCCGAGCACCTCGCGCTCGCGTTGTGGCTGGAAGCCGACCGCATGGGCGGTCTGGTGCCGGCGCTGACCCAGGAGACGCTCGACAACCAGCGCGAGGTGGTGAAGAACGAGCGTCGGCAGCGCTACGAGAACGTCCCGTACGGCGACGCCTGGCTGCGTCTGCTGCCGCTGCTCTACCCGCCCAACCACCCTTACCACCACGCGACCATCGGGTCGATGGAGGATCTGAACGCCGCGGACCTGGCGACGTTCCAGGCCTTCCACGAGACCTACTACGCGCCCAACAACGCGGTCCTCACCGTGGTCGGCGACGCCGACCCCCACGAGGTGTTCGCCCTCGCCGACAAGTTCTTCGGTGGCCTTCGGCCGCGCCCGGACATCCCACCGGCGCCCGACGGGCAGCACCTGGTGATCGCCGGTGGGCCGGCGCGCGAGCGGGTGGTCGCCGACGTGCCGGCGCCCCGGACCTACCTGGCGCACCGGACCTACCCGTTCGGCACCCCCGAGTACGACGCGGTCACCGTCCTCTCCACGGTGCTCGGCAGTGGCCGGGGAAGCCGCCTCTACCAGCGCCTCGCGGACGGGGCGCGGCTCGCGCAACCGGACAACATCGGCTCGTACGGCGTGGACCTCGCCTACGCCGCCGCGCCGCTGATCATCACCGCGACCGCCCGACCCGGCGTCACCGCCGAGGAGTTGGAGGCGGGGCTGGTCGAGGTGGTCGACGAGTTCGCGGCCGGCGGGGTGACGGAGTCCGAACTGGAGCGGGCCCGCGCGTTGCTGACCACCAGCTGGTGGCGACACCTCGCCACCTTCGAGGGGCGGGCGGACACGCTGGGGCGCTACGCGCTGCAGTTCGGGGATCCGGCGCGGGCCGCCGACCGGCTGCCCGGATGGCTCTCCGTCACCGCGGAGCGCGCCAGCGGGATCGCTGCGGAGCTGCTGCGGCCGCTCGACCGGGCAACCCTGACCTACGTGCCGGAGGCGAAGGCGTGACTCTGACAACTGAGCGTCCGGGGACGGGCGAGTCCCGCCCCTACCGCTTCCCACCCGTGGTCCGTCGGTCGGTCGCCGGGGGAGAGGTGGTCGGCGCGCATCTGCCCGGCCACCAGCTCGCCGTGGCGACCCTGCTCCTCGACGCGGGCGCGCTGCGCGAGCCGTCCGGGCGGGAAGGGCTCACCGGCGTGATGGCCAAGGCGCTGGAGGAGGGGACGGCGGCGCGGGACTCGACGGCGTACGCGCTCGCGCTGGAAGGGCTCGGTACCGAGCTGTCGATGGCGGTCGACTGGGATTCGTTCCGGGTGGGCGTGCAGGTGCCGGTGGAGCGGCTTCCGGCCGCGGTCGAGCTGCTCGCCGAGGCGGTCCGCACCCCGCGGCTGGATCCGGCCGACGTGCTCCGGGTGCGCGACGACGAGGTGACGTCGTTGCGGATGTACTGGGCGAATCCCGGCCCCCGCGCGGACGCCGCGCTGCGCGCCGATCTGTTCGGTGTCGACCAGCGGCCCGGCCGGCCGATGGACGGCGACCCCGACTCGGTTGAGGCGGTCACCGTCGAGGACGTGGTCGCATTCCACCGCAGTTGGCTGACCCGGACCGGGACCCTCCTCGTCGTCGGTGACCTGGAGCGGCTCGATCTGGACGTGCTCGGCGCCACCGCGTTCGCCGGCGCCCGGGCCGAGCCGGTCGATCCCGGTGAGCCGCTGCGGGTGCCGACCCGCACCGAGCGGCGGATCATCGTGGTCGACCGCCCCGGCTCGGTCCAGTCGACGCTGCGGCTGGGCCATCCCGCGCCGCACCGGGCGCACCCCGACTATGTGTCGATGTCGCTGGTCTCCACCGTGCTCGGCGGCGCTTTCACGTCCCGGCTCAACCATCTCATCCGTGAGGTGCGCGGTTACACGTACGGCATCCGGTCGGACTTCGGGCTCTCCCGCCGGTTCGGCCGTTTCGTGGTCAGCTCCAACGTGCAGACCGCGGTCACCGCGCCGGCACTCGTGGACGCCGTCGCGGAGATCGCCCGTACCCAGGAGGCCGGAGTGACGGAGCCGGAGTTGGAGGTGGCCCGCTCGTGGCGGGCCGGTCAGCTCTCGGTGGAGCTGCAGACGCCGCGGGCCATCGCGGGGGCGCTCTCCACGCTGGTCGTCTACGGGCTCCCCGATGACTACCACGCGCGGCTGCGCGAAGAACTCCTCTCGGCCTCGGTCGCCGACGTCTCGGCGGCGGCCGCGACGCATCTGCGCGCCGAGGGGCTGACGATGGTGGTCGAGGGGGACGCCGCGGCGATCCGGGACGACCTGGCCGCGACCGGCCTCGGCGATCTCCTCAACGCGACCGTCTAGCGGTCCGTCCCGCCGGTCCCGCACGGGTCGGACGCCGAATAATTTCCACACGTGAGGCGCTAAAACTGCAAGATCGTCGGGAGGGGGCTGTCGGGGACGCGGCGTGCGCCACAACGCGGGAATTCATTCCTGGTTGGGGCGGTCGCATCGGTAGCCTCGCCGCATGAGGATTGGCATTGTGGGGGCGACCGGCCAGGTGGGCGGCGTGATGCGGCGCGTGCTGGCGGAGCGGCAGTTCCCGGTGGAGCGGTTGCGGTTGTTCGCTTCGGCGCGCTCGGCGGGCCGCACGCTGGCCTGGGCGGACGGCGAGGTCACGGTCGAGGACGCGGCGACCGCCGACTACAGCGACCTGGACATCGTGCTCTTCTCCGCCGGAAAAGCGACAGCCAAGGAGTTGGCCCCGCGCGTGGCGGCCGCCGGCCCCGTCGTGATCGACAATTCGTCGGCGTGGCGGATGGACCCGGACGTGCCGCTGGTCGTCGCCGAGGTCAACCCGCACGCGGCGACCCGCCGCCCGAAGGGCATCATCGCCAACCCCAACTGCACGACGATGGCGGCGATGCCCGTCCTGCGGCCGCTGCACGATGAGGCCGGGCTGGTCAGCCTCGTCGTCTCCACGTACCAGGCCGTCTCCGGCGCCGGGCTCGCCGGCGTCGCCGAGCTGGACGAGCAGGTGCGCAAGGTCGTCGACCGGGCCGCCGGGCTCACCTTCGACGGCACGGCGGCGGAGTTCCCCGCGCCGCGCTCCTTCGCCCGGCCGATCGCGTTCAACGTGCTCCCGCTGGCGGGCTCGATCGTCGGCGACGGCTCGGCGGAGACCGACGAGGAGCAGAAGCTGCGCAACGAGAGCCGCAAGATTCTCGAGATCCCGGGGCTCAAGGTTTCCGGCACCTGCGTACGCGTGCCGGTCTTCACCGGGCACTCGTTGCAGATGAACGCCCGGTTCGCCCGGCCGATCACGCCGGCGCGCGCCGCTGAGCTGCTCGCCGACGCGCCGGGCGTCGCGCTGTCGCCGGTGCCCACGCCGTTGGAGGCCGCCGGCCAGGACCCGACGTATGTCGGCCGGATCCGCGCGGACGAGACGGTCGAGCACGGGTTGGCGCTGTTCTGCTCCAACGACAACCTCCGCAAGGGCGCGGCGCTCAACGCCGTGCAGATCGCGGAGCTGGTGGCGGCCGAGCTGCGCGGCTGACCCGGCGTGCCGATCAAGGAATAGCTCGTCGATCAAGGCCGTATTCACCCGATCGGAGATCGACCCATGGGAATACGGCCTTGATCGACGGCGCCCAGCGGGGGTAGCAGCGGGCGACGGGTCAGGGGCCGGGTCGTGCGGTGGGCCCGCCGAGCGCGCGCGACACCCCCCGCGCCGCCGCCGTCACGGCCGGCAGGAAAGGGCCCGGCGCCCGCGACATCGGTACGACGATCGACAGGGCCGCCACCACCGTGCCGGACGGCCCGGCCACGGGCGCCGCCACCGAGAGCGCGTTCTCCTCCAGATAGCCCCGGCTGATCCCGATCCGGGTGCGCCGCACCTCCGCCAGGACCCGCCGCAGCTCAGCGGGGGAGGTGAGTGTGCGGTCGGTGAAGCGCCGCAGCGGTGCGCCGAGGATCCGCTCCTGAACCTCGGTGTCCGCATAGGCGAGCAGGACGAGCCCGACGCCGGTGGCGTGCAGCGGCAGCCGCCCGCCGACCCGGGAGACGACGCTCACCGCGCCCCGGCCCGAGATGCGCTCGACGTACAGCGCCTCGTCGCCGTCGCGGACCGCCAGGTGCACGTTCTCGTGGGTCGCTTCGTACAGGTCTTCCAGGAAAGGGAGCGCGGCCTCGCGCAGCCCGACGCTGCGCGGCGCGAGGGCGGCCACCTCCCACAGCCGTAGCCCGATCCGGTAGTGCCCCTGCTCGTCCCGCTCCAGCGCGCCCCACTCCGCGAGGTCGGCGATGAGCCGGTGGGCCGTGGTCAGCGGCAGCCCGGTGAACCGGGCGATCTCGGACAGGGTCAGCTCGCGGCGCTGCGCCGAGAAGGCCTCGAGCACGCGCAGTGCGCGGGAGGTGACGGAGTTGCCGGGGGCGGCGGCGTCGACCCGGTGCGGCATGGGCCGATCCTGCCGCGAGGTTGGCTTTCCGTCCAACGGAAGCCGCCTCTGATCCGCGTGGCGGATGACACATGATCATCCCAACGTTCCCCACCGACCGATCCCACGGAGGTTCTGGTGCGCACCCAGGTCGCGATCGTCGGCGCCGGTCCCGCCGGCCTGCTCCTCTCCCATCTCCTGGCGATGGCCGGGATCGACTCCGTCGTGCTCGAGACACGGAGCCGGGAGTACGTGGAGCGGCGCGTCCGGGCCGGCGTGCTCGAACAGCCGACGGTCGAGTTGCTGCGCTCGGTCGGGCTCGGCGAGCGGATGGACTCCGAAGGGCTGCCCCACGAGGGCATCTCGCTGCGCTTCGACGGCGCGGACCACCGCATCGACTTCGCGGCCCTGACCGGGCGGTCGATTACCGTCTACGGGCAGCAGGAGGTGGTCAAGGATCTGATCGCGGCACGGATCGCCGCGCAGGGCGACCTGCGTTTCGAGGTCAGCGACGTGACCCTGCACGATGTGGACGGCAACGAGCCACGGGTGACCTTCCGCGACGCGGACGGCACCGCACAGGAGGTACGCTGCGACGCGATCGCCGGCTGCGACGGGTTCCACGGGGTCAGCCGCAGCGCTGTCCCCGCCGGCCTCGTGACCGCTTATGAGCAGACGTACCCGTTCGCCTGGCTCGGGATCCTGGCCGAGACGCCGCCGTCGCACGACGAGTTGATCTACTGCTACCACGAGCGCGGCTTCGCTCTGCACAGCATGCGGTCCCCCCAGGTCACCCGCCTCTACCTGCAGGTGGCACCGGACGAACGGATCGAAGACTGGTCGGACGCCCGGATCTGGGACGAGCTGCACGTGCGGCTCGCCGCCGACGGGTTCGCGCTGACCGAGGGCGCGATGCTGGAGAAGGGCATCACGGGCATGCGCAGCTTCGTGGTCGAGCCCATGCGTCACGGCCGCCTCTTCCTGGCCGGCGACGCCGCGCACATCGTGCCGCCGACCGGTGCCAAGGGGATGAACCTGGCCATCGCCGACGTGCTGCAGCTCTCCCGTGCGCTCACCGCCTGGTTGCGGGAGGGGCGGACGGAGCTGATCGACGGGTACGGCGAAACCTGCCTGCGTCGCATCTGGCGCGCCCAGCACTTCTCCTGGTGGATGACCTCGATGCTGCACCGCTTTCCGGGCGGCGACCCGTTCCAGCACCAGATCCAGCTCTCGCAGCTGCGCTACACCGCGACCTCCGTCCCGGCCGCCACCACCCTCGCGGAGAACTACGTCGGGCTGCCGTTCAGCTGATCCGCCAGCCTCTCTCTCCCACCCCGCCGCGCGGGGCCGTCCACCGGCGCCGCCCGGTTTTTCGGCGATGACCCGGGGTACCCGAAAGTCGGCGCCGAGACGAGAGGAGCACAGGATGACGACCGTCGGAGATTTCATGACGGCCAGACCGTTCACGATGGACGCGGGAAGCACTTTGTGCGATGCGGCGCGACAGATGCGTGACGCGGACATCGGGGACATCATCGTGACGAACGGCGGGGAGGTCCGCGGGATTCTGACGGACCGCGACATCGCGGTCCGGGCGATCGCCGCCGAACTCGACCCGAACACCACCACGCTCAACCAGGTCCTCACCGAGGACGTGGTGATGGTGTCACCGCAGGACGATGCGGTGGCGGCGGCCGAACTCATGCGGACCTACTCCGTCCGACGGCTGCCTGTGGTAGATGACGGCCGGCTCGTGGGTGTCGTCTCGATCGGTGACCTCGCCGTCGAGTGGGAGCCCGACTCGGTGCTGGCGGACATCAGCACCGACGAACCGAACAACTGATGCCGGCCACGGTCGACTGACCGTACACAGTGGTGGGTGCTGGTCCGCGTTCCCTTCCGGTCGCGACTACCGCGCGGGTCCGCGGAGCTCACGGCACCCACCACCCGCCGCCCCCTGACAGACCGATCGGAGGCGAGATGAGCCGACCCCGCGTGGTCATCGTCGGCGCCGGCTTCGCCGGTTACCAGACCGCCCGCACGCTCTCCCGGATGGCCCGTGGGGCCGCCGAGATCGTGTTGGTCAATCCGACCGACTACTTCCTCTACGTGCCGCTCCTGCCGGAGGTGGCCGCCGGTGTGCTGGAGCCCCGGCGGGTCACCGTCTCGCTGCCGGACACGCTGCCCGGCGTACGTGTCGTGCTCGGCGAGGTCAACGCGGTCGATCTCGACGACCGGCGGGTGCGCTACGCCGACCCGGAGGGCAGTCCGGGGGAGCTGAGCTACGACCGGCTGGTGCTCGCGGCGGGGAGCGTGAACAAGCTGTTGCCCATTCCCGGCGTCGTGGAGCACGCCCACGGGTTCCGTGGTCTGCCCGAGGCGCTCTTCCTGCGGGACCACATCACGCAGCAGATCGAGTTGGCCGACGCGGCGGACGATCCCGCGGAGCGGAGCGCGCGCTGCACCTTTGTCGTCGTCGGCGCGGGTTACACCGGTACGGAGGTGGCCTCGCACGGCGTTCTCTACACGGACGCGCTCGCCGGGCGGCATCCGCGGCTGGACGGTCAGCGGCCCCGGTGGCTGCTGCTCGACATCGCCCAGCGGGTCCTGCCCGAGCTTGATCCCCGGATGTCCGAGACGGCGGACCGGGTGCTGCGCGAGCGTGGCGTCGACGTCCGCATGGGGACCTCGGTCAAGGAGGCCCGCCAGGACGCGGTGGTGTTGACCGACGGGCAGTCCGTGCCGACCCGCTCCCTCATCTGGTGTGTCGGGGTGCGGCCCGACCCGATCGTCGCCGACCTGGGGCTCGCCACCGTCAAGGGACGTCTGCTGGTCGACGAGTTTCTCACCGTGCCCGGTCATCCCGACGTCTTCGCCTGCGGCGACGCGGCCGCCGTGCCGGACGCCACCCGCCCCGGTGACTTCACCCCGATGACCGCGCAGCACGCGGTGCGGCACGGGAAGCTGGTGGCCCGCAACATCGCGGCCTCGTACGGGCAGGGGATGCGCCGTCCGTACCGACACCGCGAGCTCGGCTTCGCGGTCGACCTCGGGGGCAAGGACGCGGCGGCCAACCCGTTCAGCGTGAACCTTTCCGGGCCGCCCGCCAAGGCGGTCACCCGCGGCTACCACCTGGCGTCGATGCCCGGCAACCGGATCCGGGTGGCGGTGGACTGGCTCCTCGACGCCGTGCTGCCCCGGCAGGGCGTGCAGCTCGGGGTGCTCCCCGCGCACGCGGTGCCGCTGGACAATGACGCACCGGAAATGGTGCGCAACCCGCGGCTCAGCGTCTGAGCTACCGGGGGACGCTGAAGCGCAGGTGCGAGCGGTGCCGGAGGCGGAGGCGGGCGGCGGCCGCCACCAGCGCGGTGAGGGCGAGCGCGAAGACCGCGCCGTGCACGAGGCCGCGGGCCAGGTACCCGCCGCCGCTGTGGTCGATGGCGTAGGTGCCGATCTCCCGGCTGAACCACGGCAGCAGGCGGGTGGCCGGGTTGGCCGGATCGGCGACCATCTGCAGCCCGATCACCATGAGCAGCACGAGGGTCCCCTCCAGTTCCCGGGGGAGGGCGGCGCTCAGGGCCAACCCGAACGGCGCGGCGATCGCGATGGTGATCGCCATGATCAGCGCGATCGCGCCGTACCGCACGTGATGCTGGTCGACGAGGATGAGCACGAAGTAGGGGAGTGGGTGGCGGCCTTTCGTCACGGCTCGCGCCGGCATGAGCCGCGCCGCGTCGCACGGGTCAAGCCACGGGGCGGAACCGTTTCCGGCGGCCCCTTCGGGGTAACCGCGAGCTTGCAGGACGACGCGATCACGCGCCCACTTCGCGGAAGGAATGTTCGATGAACATCGGCATCATCGGGGCCGGCAATGTCGGATCCGTCCTGGCCCGCCGCCTGAACGAAGTCGGTCACTCGGTGGCGCTCTCGGCCTCCACCCCCGACTCGACCCGGCTCGCCGAGGCCGCCACCGCGGCCGGCGCGACCGCCACCACACCGGCGAAGGCGGCGGCCTACGGCGATGTGGTCATTCTGGCCGTGCCGTTCGGGGCGGTCACCGCCGCGCTGACCGACGAGGTGGTCGGCGCGGTCACCGGGAAGACCGTTGTCGACGTCACGAATCCACTCGCCGCGGACTTCATGTCACTGGAGATCGGACACAGCACCTCGGCCGGCGAGACGGTGGCGGGCCTTCTGCCGGAAGCCAAGGTGGTCAAGGCCTTCAACACCGTCCTGGCGCCCAATCATGGGCGGCCCGTGCTGGGCGGGGTGCGTCAGTCACTGCCGGTCGCCGGCGACGACACGGACGCGAAGAGGACGGTTGTGGACCTCGGCACGGAGCTCGGGTTCGACGCCGTCGACGTGGGCCCACTCACGAACGCCCGTTACCTGGAGCCCGTGACCGAACTGCTCATCCAGCTCGCGTACGGGCAGGGGGCCGGCCGGGACATCGGCTTCGCGCTCGCCCGCGACTGAGCTAAAGACCTTCTTCGCGGCCGCCCAGTGGCAGCGGATCCTGTCGGACGATGGTGTGTCGCGCGGCGGTCAGGGTCAGCTCGACACTTTCGACGATCTCCGGGGTGGCGCCCGTCGTGCGCAGCGCTGTCAGGAGATGGGCGGCGACCCGCTGGAACTGCTGGTCGGTGATGCCGAGACAGTGGTGCGCCGAGGCGAGATCAAGACCGGTGTAGCCGTCGGGGCCGCCGAGCACCCGGGCCAGGAGGGCGGCCTGGTGCGTCTTGAGCCGGCCGATGTCGGCCCGGGCGAAGTAGGGCCGCAGCTCCTCGTCGGCGAGGACGAGCTCGTAGAAGCGGCAGATCGCCTGTTTGATGGCGGCGGCTCCGCCCAATCTCTCGAAGTACGAAACAGCCACTTTTCTGCTCCCGTCCGGGCGCATATCGGGACAACGACCTGCTCATTCTGCGTCATCGGATCACTACCGTACAGTGACAGAAATCTATCAGGGTCCATCACGGCGCGGTCGGTGACCGTACCGGGGCGTACGGCTGACAATCCGGTCACGCCGGCTCGGCGGACGCGGGCTCAGCCGGGCGGGGGCGCCACCCGGGCGGCGGGCCGGTAGATCCGGTAGCCGGCGGCCTCGTCCACCGTGAACGGCACCGTCGCGATGGCCAGGTGCCGCGCCACGTTGCGGTCGAAGTCCGATGCGACCGGCGCCACGTACGCCGGCGCGTCCGCCTGCGCCACCACGTCCCGGTAGGGGCGGTAGCGGTTCATGCCCGGCCGCAGATCGTCGCCCAGCACCGCGCAGACCACTCGTTCCCCGGTCGCGAAGACGACCCAGTTGCAGCTCCAGTATTCGGTGTAGAAGCGGGTGACACCGAGCCGGTCCAGCGCGCCGACCAGCTCATCCTGGCGCCGCGCGCGCTCCGCGTAGGCGGGCACCTCCGCCGCGAGCATCACCGTGGCCACCGCCATCGTCGCCGCGAGCGCCGCGATCGGCGCTGCCGCCGTGAGTCGCCGCCACGCCGGACCCGCCCGGGTCGCGAGCGTCCACAGGGGCCAGAGCACCGCGGGGATGGAGACCAGGAGCAGGCTGAGGTAGCGGGCGCTCTCGATCGGGGTCTCGGCGGCGGCCGGACTGCGCGCGTATGAGATCAGGCTGACCACGCCGGCGGCGACGAGCGCGAGTCGGGCGCTCTGGCGTACCCGCTCGGGTCCTTCCGTCCGGCGCGCCGCGGCGAGATAGAGGTATCCGGCCGCCGCGGCGAGCAGTAGGAAGACCGGGGCCCACCAGAGCTGCCACGGCGCGCACCGGCTGGGCGCGCAGAGCCCGGTCCCCAATGGCAGCCCTTCGAGGACGCCGCCGAAGAGCCGGTCCGGCCAGGACGCGTGGTCGTCGGCGCCGTTGAGCCGCAGGAAGACCACGGGTGAGCTCTGTGACAGCGGCGCGACCAGGTTGTGCCCGATCAGCGGCGCCGCCCCGAGGAGAAAGGCGCCGAGGGTGAGCGCGCCGGCGTGTCCCCGAAGCTCCCGTCCACAGCCGATGATCAGGACGACGGTGGCCGCGGCGAGATAGGGCAGCCCCAACCAGTGGTTCCAGACCAGCAGACCGGCGACGAGCCCCCACGCACCGAAGGCGAGCAGCCGTCGCCGGGTGGCCCCCATGCCCAGCGCGGCGGCGAGCAGCAGCAGCGTCACGGCGGCCGGGCTCACCTCCGGGTAGCCGCCACCCGCGATGAGCTGGTTCTTCACCGTCCGGTCCGCGGCGAAGGCGAGCAGCCCGACGGTGGCGACGGCGAAGCCGGGGGTGAAGAGCCGCCGGCTCAGGTGGTAGGCGGCGATCAGGAATGCCGCGTAGAGCAGCAGCGTCGGGATCCGCAGCGCCAGTGGTGACGGGCCGACCACCGCGACGAACGGGGCCGCGAGATACGCCTCGACGGTGCCCATGTAGTGCTGGCCGTAGAAGAAGACCGGAAAGTCGTGTCCGCCGGCGATGTGCAGGGCGGCGAGCCCGATCGTCGCCTCGTCGCTGTTCGTCGGTGGTGTGCCGGTGAGGATCAGCCAGAGCCGGAACCCGAGACCGGCGAGCCCCAGCAGCAGCCCCGCCGCGCCGGCCCACGTCAGGCCGAGCCGGGTTCTCCGCTCCCATGCAGCCACCGCAGGAGTCTGGCACAGCGGGTCGGACGGACGGCCGTGGCCCGTGCGCGCCTGCGTCGTCACTGTCGCAGGGCGTTGATCAACTCGATCACCTCGCGGGTCACCGGCCGCAGCAGCCGCAGCCGCGACAGCGCGACCACGCGGTCGATCAGCGGCACCGCGCCGTCGATCAACCGGCGCGTCTTCGCCTGCTCCGGCGACCGGTCGTGCACCCAGTAGAGGACCACCCCCATGTAGGCCAGCCACAGCAGCTCCGGCAGGTCCCGACGCAGTTCCGGATCCACCTTGGCGGTCGAGCCCTCCAACACCTGCCGGAACAGCCCGATGGACTCCTCGCGGGGGCCGGAGGACTCGGCGGAGAACGGGCTCAGTGGCGAGGTCGGCTCGGCCGCGGTCTTGAAGAACGTCGCCGCGAAGGAGTGGTAGGGGGTGAGCACGTCGACGCCGCAGTGCAGCACCCCCCGCAGCCGCGCGGCGAAGTCCGTCTCCCGCGCCAGCACCGGCTGCGCCGCGGTCCGGTGCTCCACCTGCGATTCCAGGTAGAACCCCTGGATCAGGTGCTCCTTCGAGCCGAAGTAGTAGTAGGCGTTGCCGACCGCGACGCCCGCGTCCTTGGCGATCGCGCGCATGGTGGTCTGGGCGTAGCCGCGTTCGCGGAACAGTCGCATCGCGGTGTCCAGGATGAGCTGCCGGGTCTGTTCGCCGCGTGCCGTGGCCGGCTCAGCCGCAGCGGTCGTCGGCGCAATCGGTTCGCTCATCCGTGCCACCGTATCCTCCGCCCGTTCCGGGTGGCGCGACATCACCCGCCGCGGCGCCGCCGCGGGTCCGCTGCCGTACGGCGGAGGCGGCGGCCACGACCTGGCGGGCCAGTGGCAGCAGGTGTGGCCGTGAGAGCCGCTCGGCGAGGTCGCGGTAACCGGCCAGCGCCCAGAGGCACGCGACCCAGGCGCCGTCGCCGACGTAGACCTCGCCGGTGTCGGCCACGACGGTGATGTCGCGCAGGGTCGCCTCGTGGTCGAGGCCGGGGAACCGCTGCCGGGCCGCCTCCGACCCCGCCGGCACGAAGCGCAGGGGTACGAGTTGATCCCGCGCCTGCAGCCAGCGGCTCGCGGTGCGGCACACCGGGCAGTGCGCGTCGTAGAGCACCGTGAACCCGCCGGCCGGTCCGGCCCCGCCCGCCCCGTGTCGGGCGGGACCGGTCTCCGGCGTGCTCACAACGCCGGCGCCGGAGGTGCGGGCGGTTGCATCTGCGGCCCGACGATCGGTAGCCGCGCGGCCGGGGGGAGCGGCGGGTGGGTCGCCTGCTGGCGGAGACGTCCACGGCGGTAGCGGTTGAGGGCGAAGACGTTGAAGAAGTGCAGGAAGCCCAGGACGAGCAGCACCAGTCCGATCTTGAGGGAGAGTTCCTCCATCGCCTGGCTCGTCGAGTCGATCCGGCCGCTGTGCTTCATGGCCACCGTCACGTAGCCCAGGTTCAACAGGTAGAAGCCGACGACGAGCAGGCTGTTGACGGCCTTGGCCAGCCGGGTGTCGGAGAAGACCTCCTCCAGGAAGACGAGCCCGTTGCGGGAGAGGGCGCCGGCCACCCAGATGGTCAACCCCACGCTGACAGCCAGATAGACCAGGTACATCCAGACCTTGAAGTCCATCGTTCACGCCTTTCTCGAACGTGTTCAAATTTCGGTCGTCCTGAGCGTACGACCCTTGTTGAACATGTTCAAGGGAGACCTGGACCACAATGGCCGCCCCGGCAAAGAGGCCGACATGCGCAATGTCCGGCGAATCTGCCGGCACGTTCGCGGACGACGCAGCGGATTCCGGGACATCGCCGGCGCGGCCGCCTGGTGGGGCCGGCTGTCCAGCGGGGTGACGTGGGTCAGACGGCCAGGCCGAGCGTCTCCGCGGCCGCGCGCCCGTTGGCGTGGCTCGCGCCGTACGTGGTGACGAAGGCCCGGACCCCGGCCGGGCGCCACCGTGACGGCCAGCCCATCTCCACCACCGTCACGGGGTGCCGCGCCGCCAACGCCTCGATCAGCTCACGGGCCCCCGCGACCCGGTGGGCGTGCCGTCCGACCAGCACGATCGGACGCTCGCCGGCCCGGCGCAGCAGCGCGTCGGCGTCCGCCTCGACCGGCACCACCTGCATCTGCTCGGTGCCGTTGAGGTGCGGACCCAGCCCCCACGGGACCCGCCCCTCCGCGATCGTGGAGGAGGCCGCAAGGTGGATGACGAGCGGCGTGGCGAGTCCGGCGAGGTCACCCTCGACCCGCACCGCGCGGCGCGCGGCGGCGTACCCCAGGTCTGTCGGTGCGGTCGGGTCCACCGCGGACCGCACGGTCCACCCGGCGAGCGCCTCGGCGCGGGCCGCGGCCTCCTCGACCCGGGCGAGGTCGAGCCGCCCGTCGTCGAGCGCGGCGACGATCTCGGCGACGACGTCCTCGACCAGCGCGGCATCCACCTGGGCGCCGATGCAGAGCAGGTCCGCGCCGGCCGCGAGCGACTGGACGGCGGCCGGTCCGATGCCGCCCGCGGCGATCGCCGCCCCCTTCATCTCCAGTGCGTCGGTGATGACCGCGCCGGTGAAGCCGTACTCGCCGCGGAGCAGGTCGACGAGGACCGCGCGGCTGAAGGTGGCCGGGAGCGCGCCGGTGAGCTCGGGCACCCGGATGTGCGCGGTCATGATGGCCTTGACGTCCGCGCCGACGACCGCGGCGAAGGGCGGCAGGTCGCGGGCGCGCAACACGTCGAGGGGGACATCGACGGTGGGCAGCTCGTAGTGCGAGTCCGCGACGGTGGCGCCGTGGCCGGGGAAGTGTTTCGCGCAGGCGGCGACGCCGGAGGCCTGCAGGCCGGCGACCGCGGCGGCTGAATGCTCGGCGACCCGGGCGGAATCGGCCCCGAATGACCGGGTGCCGATGATGGGGTTGTCGTCGGCGGTGTTGACGTCGACGGTCGGGGCGAGGTTGAGGTTGATGCCCACCGCCGCGAGCTCCGCGCCGATCGCCTGGTAGACCCGGCCGGTCAGCGCGACATCGCCGACCGCGCCGAGCGCCGCGTTGCCCGGGTAGGGGCTGCCGGTGGCGTGGGCGAGCCGGGTGACGTCGCCGCCCTCCTCGTCGATCGCGATCAACACGTCGCGGCGGGCGGCCCGCAGCGTGGCGGTGGTCGCGGCGATCTGCTCGGGATGGTCGATGTTGAAGCCGAAGAGGGTGTGCCCGGCCAGCCCGTCGGCGACCAGCTGGACCGCCCACTGGGGCGGGGTGGTGCCGCGGAAGGCGGCCAGCAGCGTGCGCAGCGCCAGCCGGCGAAGCCCGGGATCCGTCGCCATCGTGTCTCCCCCTCCGACATCCCCCGGTCCGAGTGTCCACCGGAGAGGTCCGTCTCGGTAACCCGCGGATGCCGCGTCGTGTGACCGTTGAACCCCGTGCCGGCCATTACGCTACGGCTACCCGTTAAGGTTGACCAACCTTAATAGTTAAGTTTCCTTAATGCTAGAGGACGTCGCCATGGGTCCCACGCGCCTACCCGGCACCCCCCGCCTGCTGCGCGCGCTCAACGACCGGGCGGCACTGGAACTGCTGCTCGCCCGCGGGCCGCTCACCCGCGCGCAGCTCGGCGAGCTCACCGGGCTGTCCAAGGTGACGGCGTCGCAGCTGGTGGAGCGCCTGGAGCAGCGGGGGCTGGTCAGCCGGGTGGGCGAGCAGGCCGGCGGGCGCGGACCCAACGCGCAGCTCTACGCGGTCACTCCGAGCAGCGCCCACGTGGTCGGGGTGGACGTCGGCCCCGACCGCGTGGTGGCCGCCTGCTCCGACATCACCGGGGCGGTGATCGGTCGGGTCGAGCAGTCGACGAAAGACACCGACGACCCCGTCGGCGTGGTCCACAACGCGGTGGTGCAGGCAGCGGGGAGCGCGCAGGCCAAACTCGCCAGCGTCCGCCGCGTCGTGCTCGGCACGCCGGGCCTCGTGGATCCCGCGACCGGCGACATCACCTTCGCCTTCAACCTTCCGCGTTGGCACCGCGGGCTGCTCGCCGCGCTCCGCGAGGACCTGCACACCCCGGTCGTGTTCGAGAATGACGTCAACCTGGCGGCGGTCGCGGAAGCGCACACCGGCGCCGGCCGCGGGGTGGACGACTTCGTGCTCGTGTGGGCCGGGGTCGGTCTCGGCCTCGCCATCATGCGCGGTGGGCGGCTGCACCACGGCAGCTCCGGGGCGGCCGGCGAGATCGGCTACCTGCCCGTGCCCGGGGCGTCGATCCCACGCGATGTGTCGCGCCGCGCCAAGCCCGCCTTCCAGCAGATCGCGGGCGCCGACGCGGTCCGCGCGGTCGCGCGCGAGCACGGCTTCCGCGCGCCGAACGCGGCGGACGCGATCCGCGCCGCCATCGCCGCGGGGACCAGCGGAGGCCCCGTCCTCGACGAGGTGGCCCGCCGACTCGCGCTCGGCGTCGCCAGCACCTGCGTGGTGCTCGACCCGCCCCTGGTCGTGCTCGCCGGCGAGGTGGGGCAGGCCGGGGGGAGCGCGCTCGCCGAACGGGTGCAGCACGAGGTCGCGGCGATCACGCTCGTCACACCGCGCGTCGTGGCTACCGAGGTGCTCGCCGAGCCGGTCCTGGAGGGCGCGCTCCGTACCGCACTGGACGCCGTCCGCGACGAGGTGTTCGGCTCCACCGTCGGCTGATCCGCCGACTCCCGGGGGGCCGCCGGTGCCGGTCGGTCCCGCATGTGTAGGAGTTTCCCGGCTACGCCGTGAGCCGTTTTCGGGGGAGCCATACGTTACGGCCATCCGGCGTTCCCGCAGCGGGGGACGTCCCATCACTCGGAAGGAGTGACGGTGGCCCAACGTATCTCCCCGTCTCGCACGCCCACGTCATGCGGCCGGAGGACATTCACCCGCGCGTCCGTCCTCGGGGCCCTCGGTCTCGCCGTCGGGGTCTCCGCCGAGCCGGCGGTGGCCGCGCCGGATCCCGACCTGCCCCGGCCGCACGGGCTCGTAGCCGCCTTCGACCGCGCCGCAACCCGCTACGAGGTCCCGCGCGACCTGCTGGCCGCGCTCGGCTACGCGGAAACCCACCTCGACGATCACGGGGGCGCCGCGAGCGCCTCCGGCGGTCACGGCGTCATGCACCTGGCCAACAACCCCGCGGTCCGCACCCTCGACGAGGCGGCCGCCCTCACCGGCCTGTCCGCAGCCGCGTTGCGGACGCAGCTCGCCGCGAACATCGCCGGCGCCGCCGCTGTGCTGCGCAGCTACGCCGACGCCGCCGGGTTGACCGCGGCGCATCGCGGCGACGTCAACCGCTGGTACGGGACAGTCGTCCGCTACGGAGGCGCCATCGAACCGGCGGTCGCCCGGATGTACGGCGACACCGTCTACGACCTGCTCGCCACCGGGTTCACCGTGCCGACCGCGGCGGGGCTCTTCCGGGTGGCGCCGCGCCCGGTCGACCCGCGCCGCGGGCCGCTGGCGAAGGTCGCCGCGTCCGGCGGGCCGGACGCCGACATCGGCACGCTGAGCGCCGACTACGGCCCGGCCGCCTGGGTGGCGGCGCACCCCGAGAACTACACCGTCTCCAGCCGGGAATCCTCGTACAACATCAACTATGTGGTCATCCACGTGACCCAGGGCTCGTACGCCGGGACGGTCAACTGGTTCCGCAATCCGAGCGCGGAGGTCAGCGCGCACTACACGGTCCGCTCCCGCGACGGCGCGGTGACCCAGTCGGTGCGGGACAAGGACGTCGCCTGGCACGCCGGCAACTGGAGCTACAACACCCAGTCCATCGGCATCGAGCACGAGGGCTACGTCAACCAGGCGTCCTGGTTCACCGACACGATGTACCGCTCCTCCGCGGCGCTCACCCGGCACCTGTGCAACAAGTACCGCATCCCGAAGGACCGCAGGCACATCCTCGGGCACATCGAGGTGCCCGGCGCCGACCACACCGACCCCGGCCCGCACTGGAACTGGAACTACTACATGCGGCTGGTGACCGGCGGCTGGTCGACCACGGTGGACAACCTCACGCCGGGCCGGTTCACCGCGAGCCGCAACTGGGGGTCGTCCGCGTACTCCGGCCAGCGGTACGGCGGCAACTACCGCTTCGCGCGTCCGCTCAAGGCGAGCGATCCCGCCTGGTACAAGGTGAACATCCCGGAGACCGCCGACTACCGCGTCGAGGCCTGGTATCCCGCCGACCGCGGATACAACGACAGGACGCCGTATCTGATCGCCACCACGAGCGGCATCAAGACCGTCCAGGTCAACCAGCGGATGACCGGAGGGCAGTGGCGCAACCTCGGGACGTTCACGCTCGCCCGCGGCGACGGGAACAAGGTGGGGGTGAGCCGGTGGACGGCCGGCGCCGGCTACGTCATCGCCGACGCGGTGCGGATTACCCGCGTCTGAGCCATCGCGGGCAGGTGGTGGTCTTGCCCGAGCCGTTCGGTCCGAGGAAGCCGTGCACCTGCCCCGGCTCGACCAGCATGTCCAAACCGTCCAGCGCGACCCGCTGCCCCGCAGCGTTCGGCCGAGCGTCTTGCGCGGTCCTTCGATCTCGATGATCGCGCTCATCCGCGCCTCCCCCCTGCGGTGATCAATGACACCGGGGCGATCGTCACGGGCAGGGCGATGCCGGTGGGGGGCGCGAACGGGCGCGTGATTGGATGGGCGCGTGCCTACCGTGGACGACGACCTGGTGATTGACCTCGACGGAGTCGGCGTGACCCGCTCCGGCAAGCCGCTGCTGCACGACCTGACCTGGCGGGTGGAGCTGGACGAGCGGTGGGTCATCCTGGGGCCGAACGGCGCGGGGAAGACGACGCTGCTCAACCTCGCGGCGGGCCGGGCGCATCCGACGACGGGCGCCGCGCACGTGCTGGGCGAGAAGATCGGCCGCACCGACCTCACCGAACTGCGCACCCGCATCGGGCT
Organism: Micromonospora sp. NPDC049679; assembly: GCF_040659735.1. Taxonomy (NCBI): domain Bacteria; kingdom Bacillati; phylum Actinomycetota; class Actinomycetes; order Micromonosporales; family Micromonosporaceae; genus Micromonospora; species Micromonospora sp. NPDC049679. The sequence goes on along the minus strand of NZ_JBFANZ010000004.1, from coordinate 165,735 downwards.
CTCCACGGCCGCGCTCGCCGACCGGATCCCTGCCGACGAGCGGGTGCACGACGTGGTGGTCACCGCCGCGTGGTCGGTGGTCGGACGCTTCCGGGAGAGCTACGAGATCATGGACGAGGTCCGCGCCCGCGGCCTGCTCGACCAGCTCGGCGTCGCGGGTCTGGCCGAGCGGACGTACGGCACGCTGTCGGAAGGCGAGCGTAAGCGGGTGCAGATCGCCCGGGCGCTGATGACCGACCCCGAGCTGCTCCTCCTCGACGAGCCGGCCGCCGGCCTCGACCTCGGCGGGCGGGAGGACCTGGTCGCCCGCCTCGCCGAGCTCGCCTACGACCCGGACGCCCCGGCGCTGGTGCTGGTCACCCACCACGTGGAGGAGATCCCGCCGGGCTTCACCCACGCGCTGCTGCTGCGGGAGGGCACTGTCGTGGCGCAGGGTCTGCTCGGCGACACGCTCACCGGCGAGCACCTGTCGAAGACCTTCGGGCTGCCGCTGGTCGTCGAGCGGGTGGGGGACCGCTTCGCCGCCCGGGCGGCCTGACGATCCTCCACACCGGACAGGCTCAGCCGCGCAGCCGGGGGAGCAACGCCTCGGCGGCGAGCGTCACCTGTGCGACGGCCAGCTGTGGATCGGCGGACGGTATGAGCACGACCGCGTCCGCCCCGGCCGCGCCGAGCGCGCCGATCGCCGACGCACACTGCTCGGCGCTGCCCGCGACGGCGAACCGGTCGACGTAGCGCTCCGGGAGCGCCGCGGCCAACGACTCGACGTCGCCGGCCTCCTTCAGCAGGGCGGTGATCTCTTCGGTCAGGTCCCCGTCCGGCGGCGGCAGCGGCCGGCCGTCGAGCAGCCGGCCGGCGATCTCCCGGCGCGCGCCCGACCGCGCCTCGTCGAACTCGAAATGGGCGTAGACCGTGAGCCGGTGGGAGTCGGTGCGGCCGGCGGCCCGGCGCCCCTCATCGATCCGCTCGCGCGCCCAACGCACGTACGCGGGGCTCGCGCATTCGGCCAGGATCGTGCCGTCGGCCACCTCGCCGGAGAGCCGCAGCGACTTCTCGCCGCGTACCCCGGTCGAGATCGGGGGCGGTGCCGCGGGCGGGAACCGCAGCGCCACGTCGGCCAGCCGCACATGCCGTCCCGCGGTGGTGACCGTTTCGCCGGCGAGCAGCGCCCGGACCGCGGCGACGGTTTCACGGAGCACCGCCAGCGGTGACGGGTGATCCGCGCCCACCTGGCGCAGCCAGTCGGCCATCCCGTGCCCGAAGCCGGGCAGGATCCGGTCGGGAAAGAGCCGGACCAGCGTCGCCAGCTCCATCGCGGCCACCGCCGGGTTGCGGAAGGCGGCGGGCATGATGCCGAGCCCGATGGTCAGCCGTTCGGTGACCGCCGCGGCGGCCGCACCGGCCGAGACCGCCCCCGCGAAGAAACAGTCCTCGACGACCCAGAGCTCGTCATAGCCGAGCCGCTCGACCAGCCGGGCGAAGGCCGGCAGGTTCTCCGGCGGATTGTCGCAGCGGTACATCACACCGATCGGCATCCGTTCCATGGTTGGCAAGCCTGCCAGAGATCTCCGCGACCGGCATCCGGCGACCTACACTCGCCGCAGCCGTCGATCGGAGGAAGGCCATGACGCGTCCGCGGGTGGTTGTGGTGGGCAGCGCCAACATGGACCTGGTCGCCACGGCGCCGACCCTGCCGCGACCGGGCGAGACGGTGCTCGGCACCGACTTCGTCACCGTCCCCGGCGGCAAGGGCGCCAACCAGGCGATTGCCGCCGTACGCGCGGGCGCGGACTGTGCCTTCCTCGGCGCGATCGGCTCCGACTCCTTCGGCGTCACGCTCAAGGCCCGGATCGCCGCGTCGGGGGTCGACACGTCGCACCTGCGGGTGATCTACGGGGCCTCCGGGGTTGCGGTGATAGTCGTCAACGCCGACGGTGAGAACACGATCGTCGTCACGCCCGGCGCCAACGGCGCGTACACCGGGCTGACCGAGACGGAGCTCTCGACCGTACGCGAGGCTGACGTGCTGGTCGCGCAGCTGGAGATCCCGGTCGAGACGGTGACCCGGGCGGCGACCGAGGCCCGGGCTGCGGGCACCCGGGTCGTCCTCAACGCCGCCCCCGGCCGGACGTTGCCGGCCGAACTGCTCGACGCCGTCGACCTGCTGGTGGTCAACGAGGTCGAGGCGCAGGAGCTGGCCGGTGCGGGACGGGACAATCCCGAGGCGCTGCTCGCGGTCGTCCGGCGGGCCGTGCTCACGCAGGGTGCGCACGGCGCCTGGTACGGCGACCGCGATGGCACCGCGGTGCACGTGCCCGGAATCCGGGTGGAGACCGTCGACTCGACCGCGGCCGGTGACGCGTTCACCGGGGCGCTCGCGGTCGCCTGGGGTGAGGGCCGTGACCTGGTGGACGCCGTGCGCTGGGCGAGCGCCGCCGGGGCGGCGTGCGTACGCCGGCTCGGCGCCTCGGTGTCGTTGCCCCAGCGCGCCGACATCGACGCCCTCTACGCGCAGGCCTGACCCGCCGCGCGGGCCCGGTCTCGGCCGTGACGAGTCAGCGCTCCTGCTCGGCGGCCTCCTCCTCGGCGAGGCGGTCCTCGCCGCGGCGGCGCAACATCCGCAGCCCGGGAATGCCCGCGGCGGCGAGCCGCAGGTCGCGGGTGACCTCGAGCAGATCGTGGATGTCCGGTCCGACCCGGTCGAGGGTGGCGAGGATCGGCAGCACGTCGTCGGTGAGGTGCCGGGTCAACCGGGGCAGCTCGTCGACGAGCTGGATCGCCGCGTCGACCTCCTCCGGGCTCAGCTGTTCCACGAACCGGCCCGCCATCGGGGCGGCCCGGCGCAGCGTCGGCTCGTACGCCGAGAGCAGTTCCTGCGCGCGGTGCGCGGTCTCCCTGGTGCTGGCGATCACCGTCGTCGCGGCCCCGGCGACCTCCTGCGCCTCCGCGACGACCACCCCGACCGCGGCGGCGACCCGCGTCGCCTCCTCGACCGCCGCGGTGGCCGCGGTCGCGATCACCGCCACCCGGCGGGCCGCCTCCTCCGCTTCGTCCATGACGAGATCGACGCGGGGGAGCAGGGTCTCGGCGCGGTCGACCACCCGGTTGATCCGGTTGACCAGGGATTCGATCTCATCGAGAACGGTGAACGCGCGGCCGGGCAGCGCCGCGAAGGCGGCGGCGGTCGCTGCGGCCTGGCCGACGGCGGCCCTGGTCAGGTCGAGGACGGCGGTTGGTCGAGGGATGGGAAGCGCCATGAGCAACATTGTCCGTCGCGTTGCCCGGAAGCGCCGAATTGCCGCCAGATGCTCGTCGATCAAGGACTTTGCGGCTGATCAAGGGAGTATTCATGCGAATGGTGATCAAACAGTGTGAAGACGTCCTTGATCGACGGGCGAAGCGTCGGCATCGACGGGAGCGAACGAGGTGGCGGCCGGTCAGCGGCGAGCGACGGTCGCGCTCTCCATCGCCCGCTGCAGGGCGCGGTAGATCTGGCCGAATTTGAGCGCGTCTCGCGTCTGCAGCACCAACACCGGCGTGCCCCGCACATCGGCCCAGATCTGCAGATCGTGTGCCCCGCGGTCGTACGAGCGGTCCATCCGGTCCAGCAGCAGGTCGGCGAGGGGACCGGCGGCGAGACCCACGAGGCAGGAGACCCCGACCAACGTGACCGTCGCGTTGGTCGACGCGTCGATGCTCAGCGCGATCGAGATACCGATGGCGGCGGCGACGAGTGGCCCGATCAGCGCCGCCCCGAGCGCTCCCCGCCCGGCCACCGCCCGCCACGAGCGTGAGCCACGTCGGTGCCACACCCCGGCCAGCTCGGCGAGCGGATAGCTCCGCCCGCCCACGCGGATGGCGGCCGAGGTGACCTGCACGAACCGGTCGTCGTAGTAGGTGATCATCTCGCTGTCCTCGTCAGTTGGGCACCAGGGTACCTACCCATCCGCGCCCGTCAGTAGTCTTTCCCGCACGCGGACTTCAACGTGGAGGTGTGGGCGTGGGCGACTTCGTACGCGTGGAAATCAAGGACGGCATCGGCACCATCCGGCTGGAACGCCCGCCGATGAACGCCCTCAACACGCAGGTGCAGGAGGAGTTGCGCGCCGCGGCGGCGGAGACCACCGCCGAGCCCGAGGTGCGTGCGGTCATCGTGTACGGCGGCGAGAAGGTCTTCGCGGCCGGCGCGGACATCAAGGAGATGGCCGACATGTCGTACGTGGACATGTCCGCCCGGGCGGCCCGGCTCTCCAGCGCCTTCGACGCCATCGCCCGCATCCCCAAGCCGGTGGTCGCCGCGATCACCGGCTACGCCCTCGGCGGTGGCTGCGAACTTGCCCTGGCGTGCGACTGGCGGGTCGTCGCCGATGACGCCAAGCTCGGCCAGCCGGAGATCAAGCTCGGGATCATCCCCGGTGCGGGCGGGACGCAGCGGCTGGCCCGGTTGGTCGGTCCGGCCCGCGCGAAGGACCTGGTCCTCTCTGGTCGGATGGTCGACGCCGACGAGGCGCTCCGGATCGGCCTCGCCGACCGGGTCGTCCCGGCCACCGAGGTGTACGACGCGGCGGTCGCGCTCGTGCGCCCGTACCTCTCGGGACCGGCCCAGGCCCTGCGCGCGGCGAAGCTGGCGATCGACGGCGGCCTGGAAATGGATCTCGCCTCCGGTCTGGCCTGGGAGAGCCAGCTCTTCGCCGGGCTCTTCGCCACCGAGGACAAGCGCGAGGGCATGTCCGCCTTCGTCGAGAAGCGCAAGCCGAACTTCACCGGCCGCTAGGCCCGTCCGCCGACCCTGTTCCGCGGCTGGCCCGCCGCTTGCTCCCCGACCGGATACCTGTTGTTCCGCCTTTGCTCTGCTGCACCAGCGGAAGCGCCGGCCGGCCGGCGCTCCGGACAGCTGCTGCTTCCGCGAGGGAAGCAGGGCAAAGGTGTGGAGCACAGTTGCGTTTCCGGGCTCGCCGGGCACGCCACCTGGGGCCCGCGGTCGGGCCGGCCGCCGGTCCACGGTGGAAGTGACCGGGCGGTAACCTGCTCCGGAGCGCGGCGGGCCGGACGGCGGCGGCCGGGACGACGGATGGGAGCGGCCGATGACAGAGCGGATCGAGGGTCACGGCGGGGTACTCGCGGTCTCCGCGCTGCGGGCCGCCGGTATCACCGAGATGTTCACCCTGTCCGGTGGGCACGTCTTCCCCCTCTACGACGCCGCGCACGAGACGGTGCCCGGCACCGGCGAGCCGGCGATGCGGATCATCGACGTGCGCCACGAGCAGTCCGCGGTCTTCGCCGCCGAGGCCGTCGCCAAGCTGCAGCGCCGGCCGGGCCTGGCCGTCCTCACCGCCGGCCCGGGCGTCACCAACGGCATCTCCGGCCTGACCAGCGCCTACTTCAACGCCTCGCCCGTGCTCGTGATGGGCGGCAGGGCGCCGGCGTTCCGGTGGGGCTCGGGCAGCCTGCAGGAGATGGACCACCTGCCCCTGGTCGCACCGGTCACCAAGCACGCGGCGACGGTCTTCGCCACCGACGAGATCCCGGCCGCGGTCACGGGCGCGCTCACCACGGCGCTGACCCCGCACCGCGGCCCGGTCTTCCTCGATCTGCCGCTGGAGGTCGTCTTCTCCGTCGCGGAGGCCACCGCGCCCGACGCGCCCGTCGTCCCCGTGGTCGAACCAGACCCGGACGAGGTGAGCAAGGCCGCGCGACTGATCGCGGCCGCCCAGCGTCCGGTCATCATCGCCGGCTCCGACGTCTACGCCGGCGACGCCGTCGCCGCCCTGCGCGAGGCCGCCGAGGCGCTGCAGGTCCCGGTCTTCACCAACGGGATGGGGCGCGGCGCGCTCCCCGCGCAGCACCCGCTCGCCTTCGCCAAGGCCCGTCGCACCGCACTGCGCGGCGCCGACCTCGTCGTGGTGATCGGCACCCCGCTCGACTTCCGGCTCGGCTTCGGCGACTTCGGCGCGGCCCGGGTCGTCCACATCGTCGACGCGCCCAGCCAGCGCGCCACCCACGTCCAGCCGGCCGTCTCGCCCGCCGGCGACCTGCGGCTCATCCTCTCCGCGCTCGCGGACCACGCCGGCGACCGCGAGGACCACGCGGGGTGGATCGCCGACCTGCGGGCCGCCGAGGACGCCGCGAAGGAGCGGGACGCCGGGGAGATGGCGGCCGAGACCGACCCGATCCGTCCCGCCCGGATCTACGGTGAGCTGCGCCGCGTCCTGGCCCCCGACGCCGTGACCATCGGCGACGGCGGCGACTTCGTCTCGTACGCCGGCCGCTACCTGGAGCCCTCGGTCCCCGGCACCTGGCTGGACCCGGGACCGTACGGCTGCCTCGGCACGGGCATGGGCTATGCGATGGGGGCCCGGGTGACGTACCCGGACCGGCAGATCTGCGTGCTCATGGGTGACGGAGCCGCGGGCTTCTCGCTGATGGACGTCGAGTCCCTGGTCCGGCAGAAGCTGCCGGTCGTCATCGTGGTCGGCAACAACGGCATCTGGGGACTCGAGAAGCACCCGATGCAGGCCATGTACGGCTACGACGTGGCCGCCGACCTCCAGCCGGAACTCCGCTACGACGAGGTCGTCCGGGCGATGGGCGGTGCGGGGGAGACGGTCGGGAAGGCCGCCGATCTCGGCCCGGCCCTGCAGCGCGCCTTCGACTCCGGCGTGCCGTACCTGGTCAACGTGCTGACCGACCCGGGTGACGCCTACCCGCGCTCCTCCAACCTGGCCTGACCGGGGTCGGAGCCGACCGCGACCGCGGGTTCCTCCGCTGCGGCCGGCTCCGACGGCGTCGCCGACCCGACCGGATCGGCGGGCCGCCGGGCCACCGCCAGCAGGGGCAGCAGGAGAACGCCGAGCACGAACGGCGCGGCCATGTAGCGGGCGGCCTGCACGTTGTTGAAGACCAGCACGGAGAGCTGGCCCGCGACGGCGACGGTGGCCAGCGCGAGCAGAGCGGGTTCCCGCCGCCGCCACGCGACCACGCCGACGATCAGATACGTCAGGTAAGCCCAGTTCGCGCCCCGCCACAGCAGCCACTCCGGCTCGTTCGTGTGGCCGGTGAGCTGGTCGGCGAGCCGGCGCGCCCGGTCGCTCAGCGGCCCGGCGTAGACGGCGTCGCGGAACGGGCTCTGCTGGAAGGCGGTGTCGCGCGCGACGTAGACCCGCATGCCCCACGGGGTGGGGTTGCGACTGACGCCTCCGGTCGAGGTGGGGCGCCACGCGATGGAGCCGCGGCAGATGCGCGCGTCGATGATCGTGCCGGGTGAGCGGCGGGCGGCGTCCCACCACACGGCGAGCAGCTCGCCCTTGTGGGCGGCGGCGGCCCGCCGGTCGAAGGCCGGGTCGTAGACCGTGGTGTCGACGCTGTGGCAGTTGGCAGACTCCCGCCAGAGCGACAGCGGCGCGACGGTGGCCATCACGGCGGTGTCGGCGGGCGGGAACGCGGCCGGATCGGCGGCGTAGGCCACCGAAATGTCGGAGAAGAACGCCTCCAGGGCCACGATCGAGTCGCTGTCGCGCACCCCGAGCGCGGGGAGCAGCAGCCAGTTGGTCAGCAGCGCGACCGACGCCGCGACGACCCCGGCGACGATCATCCGCGCCGCGGCGCCACGGAGCAGCAGCGCGCAGAGCACGACCATGATCGCCACGATCACGAAGCCGTTCTGCCGAAACAGGCAGATCAGGGTCAGCTCGACGGCCAGGGCGAGGAGGAGGGGGCGGGGAAACGGCGACTCCTCCCCGTCGCGGCGACGGGCGACCAGCCGGGCGAGCGTGCCGAGCAGGAAGACGTGGCAGATGACGAACGGGACGTCCTTCCACACGGCCATCACGAACGTGCCGACGGGTGGCAGCGCCACGACCGTGACGGCGGCCGCCGACCAGAGCCACGCGGGACCGCCGAGCCGGCGCAGGCCGGTGACCGCGTACGCCAGCCCCGCCGCCATCGCCACGGTCTGTGCCAGGGTGAGCGCCGCGAGCCCGCCGGTGAGCTGCAGCGACAACCACACGAGCGCCGTGTAGGAGATCGGATGGTGGGTGTTCCAGTTGCCCGTGGTCGACTGCCAGATGTAGCTGAGCGAGTCGGGGCTGAACAGGCCGGGGTGGTAGGCCACCCACCAGAACAGCAGACCCGCCTGCGCGAGGCCGTACGTGATCAGCGTCAGCAGCGGCAGCCGCCGGCTTCTCTTCGCTGTCGTCTCCGCCGGCCCGTCTTCTGCGTCGTGGTTCATCAAGCCGTCTCTCAGGGTCTTCGCGCCGGCGGGAACCAGCGACGCGGACGGAACCGCGCCATGATACGGCGAATCGGGCACCGGGCCCGGGGCCGACCGGCAGGATCGATGCCGGCGTCGGCGCCGCGCGGCAGCATCGTGAGCCGCTACGCCTCGGGCTGCTGCTCCTCGCGGGGTGGATCCCCCGGTTCGCGGCGGCGCAGCTCACCTTCGCGGCGCCGCAGGTCCTCCTCCCAGCGTTCGAAGAGCTCGTGATCCTGTGTGGACTTTTCGGGGTTGAGTGAGCCGAGGAACTCCGGGTCGTCGTCGGGGGCGAGCGTCCGTGGTCGCCGGTGTTCGGGGAAACCGCCCCCCATGCGCCAGGTGCCGGGTGTGCCGCCGGTCGCGGTGGCGGGACGCCCGGCGAGGAACCAGGCGATCGGGCCGACCAGCGGGAAGAACAGGATGACGAGCACCCAGGCGATGCGGGGCAGGGCTCGGATATCGGCGTCGTCGGCGGAGAGGCAGCTGATCAACGCGATCGCGCCGAGGACGATCAGTGCGATGAAGACAAGGACGTACAGGCGGGCCATCCCGCAATGATGGCCTCAACGCGGCGCTGAGCCTAGTCCCGTGATGACGAGGAGCGTTCCGATCGCCGCGTATCCGGCGATGACCAGGGCGGAGAGCGGGAGCGCCCGTCCGGCGGAGGCGCACGTCGCCATCGCCTTGATCCGGCGGTGCCCGACACCGACGACCGCGGCCCAGCCGAGCAGCGCCGCCGCGGCGAGCAGCGCGCCGACCGCGCCCCGACCGAACGACAGCCGGAGCGTGAGCACCGTGACGGCGGTCAGCGTGAGCGCCGTGCGTCGCCACGCCAGTCGGGTCCGCTCGGCCTGCAGCCCGGGGTCACGCGTCATGGACGGCCTGCGCCAGCACCGCGGCGATCAGCAGCAGCGCGCCGAGGCCGACCACCAGTGCGAGCAGCGCGGGAAAGCGGGAAGCGGGCAGGTCGTGACCGAGGCGCATGGCCCGTTCGGCGCGGGCCCAGTGGTCCACGGCGCGCACCGCGACGGTGGCGCCGAGCAGCAGCAGCACGACCGCGATCGCCTCGCGCAGATGCGGCACCGGCATCGGCGGCAGGAACTGCGCGGCTGCCAGCCCGCCGGCGACGAGCGCCAGCGCGGTGCGGATCCAGGCCAGGAAGGTGCGTTCGTTCGCGAGGGAGAACCGGTAGTCGGGCGTGGTGCCGACCTGCCGCATCTCCTGCGCGTCGAACCACTGCCGCATCGCGTCGAACACAACCCCGATTATCCGTTTGCCGCTCGCCGTAGCCTTGACGGGTGACCGATTTGGACGTCAATACGCTGCGCGACGCCTACGATGCCCGGCTGCGGGCCGCTGTGCCCGATCCGGTTCCGCCCGGCGTCAGCGTCGAGCGGGACGGTCCGCTGATCCGGATCCGGGGGCTCGATCACGGCGGGTTCCTCACCTACCGCACCCTCGACGGGCTCACCGGCGCCGACCTGGACGCTCTGATCGCCCGGCAGCGCGCGCTCTTCACCGAGCTGGACGAGCCGGTGGAATGGAAGCTGCACGGCCACGACGAGCCGGCTGATCTCGCCGACCGGCTGCGCGCGGCCGGCTTCGAGCCGGAGGAGCAGGAGACGGTCGTGATCGGGCCGGTCGCGCCGCTGGCCGACACGTTGCCGGTACCGCCCGATGGCGTACGCCTGCGCGAGGTGACGGCCCGCGCGGACCTGGACCGGATCGTGGCGATGACGGAGGTGGTCTGGAACGAGCCGCGCGGCTGGCTCGCGGACGGGCTGGAGAAGGAGATCGCCGCGGACCCCAAGGCGCTGACCGTGGTGGTGGCGGAGGCCGGCCAGAGCGACGACGCGCCCGACGGAGAGGTGGTCTCCGCCGGGTGGATCCGCTACGTCCCGGGCAGCGGCTTCGCCACGCTGTGGGGCGGCTCGACGCTGCCCGAATGGCGCCACCGCGGCATCTACCGGTCCCTGGTCGCCTACCGTGCGCGGCTCGCGTCCGTGCGGGGGTGCACGATGCTGCAGGTCGATGCCTCCGATGCCAGCCGCCCCATCCTGCAGCGGCTGGGCTTCGTCGCGGTCACCACGACGACCCCGTACGTCTACACTCCGTGACTGTGGCTGAGTCGCTGACCGACGATGAGCGGATGACACTCAAGGCCGCCGCGTTCGGCGCGGTCTTCCTGGTCTCCAGCGCCGAACCCGGTCTGCTCTCCATGGTCAAGGAGAGCTTCGCCGCCTCCGACGCCTTCGCCGGCTCCACCGGTCTGGTCAACGCGGTGTTGACCACGGGTGATCTGCCGCGGCTGGGGCAGGGCACGCCGGACGAGGTGGAGCGCGAGGCGCTGCCGGCGCTGCGGCGCGCGGTGGAGATCCTGCGCGCGAAGGCACCCGGCGAGCTCGACAACTACCGGGACACCGTCGTCACCGCGGCGCTGCGTACGGCCGGCGCGGCCGAGGGCGTCGACGCGCCCGAGGCGGCAGCGCTGAGCAAGGTCAGGAGCGCCCTCGGCCGGGGCGACTGACCGGACCGCGGGGGTGGTCGGACGCGCGTACCCGGTGCGGACTTTAGGGACGTTTCGCGCTAGCTCCCGTCAAATCCACTCAGACCCCACTGATCTTCCCGGCGGTGCGCTGTGTCACGCTAGGTGCCCGTTGGCGGGATGCTACTAGCGAGTAACGTGGCTGGTGGGCAATCCCGCGGCGCTCGCATTTGACCGAGCAATCAGGAAAGCGGGAGGCTGCGCCCGAGAACCCGATATCGGGCGAGCGTCGCAACACCTACAGGAGGGTCGTCGAAGCGCGATGAACATCGTCGTACTCGTCAAGCAGGTGCCCGACTCCGGCGCGGAGCGCAACCTGCGCAGTGACGACAACACCGTCGACCGGGGGTCGGCAAACAACGTCATCAACGAGATGGACGAGTACGCCATCGAAGAGGCGTTGAAGATCCAGGCGGCCAACGGCGGCGAGGTCACCATCTTGACGATGGGTCCCGACCGGGCCACCGAGTCGATCCGCAAGGCGTTGTCGATGGGGCCGGACAAGGCCGTACACGTGCTCGATGACGCGCTGCACGGCTCCTGCGCGGTGGCCACCTCGAAGGTGCTCGCCGCCGCGCTGGGCACGCTCAACGCCGACCTCGTCATCTGCGGCGCGGAGTCCACCGACGGCCGGGTGCAGGTCATGCCGCACATGCTGGCCGAGCGGCTCGGTGTCGCCGCCCTGACCGGTGCGCGCAAGCTCACCGTGGAGGGCTCGACGCTCACCGCTGAGCGGCAGACGGAAGAGGGGTACGAGGTGGTCACCGCCACGACCCCCGCTGTCGTCTCCGTCTGGGACACGATCAACGAGCCGCGGTACCCGTCGTTCAAGGGCATCATGGCCGCCAAGAAGAAGCCGCTGCAGACGCTCTCCCTGGCCGATCTCGGCGTGGCCGCGTCGGAGGTCGGGTTCGAGGGTGCGACCAGCGCCGTCGTCGAGCACACCAAGCGCCCGTCGCGTTCCGGCGGCGCCAAGATCACCGACGAGGGCGAGGGCGGCGTGAAGCTGGTCGAGTTCCTCGCCACCGAAAAGTTCGTGTGAGGGGTCTGAGTCATGGCTGAGGTTCTCGTCGTCGTCGAGGCCACGCAGGCTTTCGGCGTCAAGAAGGTCACGCTCGAGCTGCTCACGCTGGCCCGCGAGCTGGGCACGCCGGCCGCCGTCGTGCTCGGTGGCTCCGGCGCCGCCGCGCAGCTGAGCGAAAAACTGGGTGAGTACGGCGCGGAGAAGATCTACGCCGCGGAGGGCGAAGAGATCGACGGCTACCTGGTCGCGCCGAAGGCGACCGTCGTGGCCGAGCTGGTCAAGCGGGTGCAGCCCGCCGCGGTGCTGCTCGCCTCCTCGCAGGAGGGCAAGGAGATCGCCGCGCGACTGGCGGTCAAGCTGGACAACGGCATCCTCACCGACGTGGTGGGGCTCGACGCCGACGGCACCGCCACCCAGGTGGCGTTCGCCGGGTCGACCATCGTCAAGTCCAAGGTGACCCGCGGCCTGCCGCTGGTGACCCTGCGCCCCAACTCGGTCACCCCGAGCCCGGCGCCGGCCACCCCCGCGGTTGAGCAGGTCGAGGTCCAGGTGACCGAAAACGACAAGCTGGCCCGGGTGGTCGAGCGGGTCGCCGAGCAGAAGGGCTCGCGCCCGGAGCTCACCGAGGCGTCCGTGGTCGTCTCCGGCGGTCGCGGTGTGGGCAACGCCGACAACTTCAAGGTCGTCGAGGAGCTCGCCGACCTGCTCGGTGGCGCGGTCGGCGCGTCCCGCGCCGCGGTCGACTCCGGCTTCTACCCGCACCAGTTCCAGGTGGGGCAGACCGGCAAGACGGTGTCGCCGCAGCTCTACGTGGCGCTCGGCATCTCCGGTGCGATCCAGCACCGGGCCGGCATGCAGACCTCGAAGACGATCGTCGCGGTCAACAAGGACACCGAGGCGCCGATCTTCGAACTGGCCGACTTCGGCGTGGTGGGTGACCTGTTCAAGGTCGTACCGCAGGCCGCCGAGGAGATCCGCAAGCGCAAGTAGCGGGACCTGGGGAGGCGAGGGCCGGTGACCGCGAGGCGGTCGCCGGCCCTCGCCGTATCGGTGGCCGGGCCGCGACGACCGCGCCGTGCTGTCGATCACGACACGCGGTCGGCCATGGCCGCCGAGCCCTCCGGCAGCGGCCGATAGGCTGCAGGGTGATGGCCTATCTGGATCACGCCGCGACCACGCCGATGCTCGACGAGGCGTTGGAGGCATACGTCGCCACCGCCCGTGAGGTGGGTAATGCGTCGTCGCTGCACGCCTCCGGCCGGCACGCGCGGCGCAGGGCGGAAGAGTCGCGCGAGCGGGTGGCGGCCGCTCTCGGCGCGCGCCCCTCAGAGGTGATCTTCACCGCTGGCGGCACGGAGAGCGACAACCTCGCCGTCAAGGGCATCTTCTGGGCCCGACGGGGCGCGGATCCGACGCGCGACCGCGTGCTGGCCAGCGCGATGGAACACCACGCCGTGCTGGACTCGGTGGAGTGGCTCGCCCGGCATGAGGGGGCGACCGCGATCTGGCTCCCGGTCGACGGCGCCGGTCGGATCGACCTCGACGCCCTCGCCGACACGCTGGACCGGCACGCCGACCAGATCACCCTGATCACCGCGATGTGGGCCAACAACGAGGTCGGCACCGTGCAGCCCGTGACCGACCTCGCCGCGCTGGCCGCCCGGCACGGGGTCCCGTTCCACACCGACGCGATCCAGGCGGTCGGCCAGGTGCCGGTCGACTTCGCGGCCAGCGGCGCGGCGGCGCTGACCATCACCGGGCACAAGCTCGGCGGCCCGGCCGGGGTGGGGGCGCTGCTGCTCGGCCGGGAGGTGCCCTGCACGCCGCTGCTGCACGGCGGCGGCCAGGAGCGCGACGTACGCTCCGGCACGCTCGACACCGCGGGCATCGTGGCCTTCGCCGTCGCGGTCGAGAGCGCGGTCAAGAACCAGGAGCAGTACGCCGCCCGAGTCGGCGCGCTCCGTGACGAGCTGGTGCGGCGGGTCCGGCAGGCGGTGCCGGACGCGGTCTACAACGGTGATCCGGTCGACCGGCTGCCCGGCAACGCCCACTTCTCCTTCCCCGGTTGCGAGGGGGACGCGCTGCTGCTCCTGCTCGACGCGCAGGGCATCGCCTGTTCCACCGGGTCGGCCTGCTCGGCAGGGGTGGCGCAGCCGTCGCACGTGCTGCTCGCCATGGGGGCGGACAACGACCGGGCCCGCTCGTCGCTGCGTTTCACCCTCGGCCACACCTCGACAGCGCAGGACGTGGACGCCCTGGTCGCGGCGCTCCCCGGGGCCGTGGAGCGGGCGCGTCGCGCCGGCGCCATCCGCTCCGCCCGCGCCTGACGCGCCGCTCCTGCCGCGCGATCCTGCAGATGTCTGCGCGGTGTGAGATGGCCGGCCCGTTCCGCGCACCACCACGACTGCAAGATCGGCGTGGCGGGGGGCTAACCTCGAGGGGTGAAGGAGGTACTGCGGTGAGGGTGTTGGCTGCGATGTCCGGCGGCGTCGACTCGGCGGTGGCGGCTGCCCGGGCGGTCGAGGCCGGACACGACGTGACCGGGGTGCACCTCGCGCTCGCCCGCAACCCGCAGACCTACCGCACGGGCGCGCGCGGCTGCTGCACGCTGGAGGACTCCCGCGACGCTCGCCGGGCCGCCGACGTGATCGGCATCCCCTTCTACGTGTGGGACATGGCCGACCGGTTCCATGAGGACGTCGTCGACGACTTCGTGGCCGAGTACGCGGCGGGACGTACCCCGAATCCCTGCCTGCGCTGCAACGAGAAGATCAAGTTTGCCGCGGTGCTGGACCGGGCGGTCGCCCTGGGCTTCGACGCGGTGGTGACCGGTCATCACGCCCGACTCGGGCCGGACGGGCTGCTGCGGCGCAGCGTCGACATCGCGAAGGACCAGTCGTACGTGCTGGCCGTGCTGACCCGGGCCCAGCTCGACCGGTCGATCTTCCCGCTCGGCGACTCCACCAAGACGGAGGTGCGCGCCGAGGCCGACCGGCGGGGCCTCGGCGTGGCCGACAAGCCCGACTCCCACGACATCTGCTTCATCGCCGACGGCGACACCCGGGGCTTCCTCGCCGGCCGCCTCGGCGACGCGCCGGGCGACGTGGTCGACGCCGAGACCGGCGCGGTCCTCGGCGCACACCGGGGTGCGTACGCGTACACGGTCGGTCAGCGCCGGGGCCTGCGGCTGGAGACGCCGGCGCCGGACGGTCGTCCCCGCTACGTGCTCTCCATCACGCCGAAGACCAACACCGTGACGGTCGGGCCCGCCGAGGCGCTCGACGTGTCCGTCGTGAGCGGGATCCGTCCGGTGTGGACCGGCGGCGAGCTGCCGGAAGCGCCCATCGAGTGCGAGGTCCAGCTGCGGGCGCACGGCGACCCCGTACCGGCGACGGTCGTCGTCGACGGCGGCTCCCTCCGTGCCGAGCTGCGCCGCCCCGCGCGCGGCGTCGCCGCCGGCCAGGCGGTCGTCGCCTACCGTCCCGACCCGGCCGGCGACATCGTCCTCGGCTCCGCCACCATCAACTGAGGGCACGCCAAGGTCGGCGAGCCGCGAGGTCGGTAGAGTCAGCGGTCGTGACCGAGCAAACATGGCCGTGGCCCGCCGGATCGGCGACCGGGATCGGCTCGCTGCCCGGCACCGACACCGCCGAGGCACAGCGAATCGTGCTGGGTGAGCTGCCCGATTTTCCCCATCTTCCCGAGCTGCCCGATCGCGGTGCCGGCGCCGACCTCATCGGCCGTTCCGCCACGTTCCTCGTCGACCTTCCGGTCGAGCTCTACGCGGGCGCCTGGCGCGTCGCCTCGCGCCCCGGTCGGGACCTGCGGCGCGCGCTCGATCTGCGCGAGCGCGATCTGGACGAGCTCACCGAACAGGCCGAGGGGTTCACCGGGCCGCTCAAGCTCCAGGCCGCCGGGCCGTGGACGCTCGCGGCCGGCCTCGACCTCGGGCTCGGTGGCCGGGTGCTGCGGGACCCGGGCGCGGTGCGCGATCTCACCGAGTCCCTCGCCGAGGGGCTGCGCGGCCACGTCGCCGACGTCGCCCGCCGCGTTCCCGGCGCCACCGTCGTGCTGCAACTCGACGAGCCGTCGCTGCCCACGGTGCTCCTCGGCCGGGTACCGACGGAGAGCGGGCTGCACAGCTACCGTTCGGTCGAGGGGAGCACCGCCGCCGACGCGCTGCGCCGAATCGTGGACGCCATCGGCGTACCGCTGATCGTGCACTGCTGCGCCCCCGACGTACCGCTGGATCTCATCCAGGCGTCCGGGGCCGTCGCCGTCGCGCTCGACCTGGATCTGATCGAGCGCCTCGACCCGCTCGGTGAGGCGCTCGACGCCGGGCTCGGCCTGCTCGCCGGGGCCGCGCCGGCGCTGCCGCCGCCGGGCGGTCGCGCGCCGTCGTCGGCGCAGGTCGCCCAGCGCGTACGGCAGGTCTGGGACCGCCTCAGCTTCCCCGCCACCCAGTTGGCCCGGCAGGTCGTCGTCACGCCGGCCTGCGGGCTGGCCGGGGCCCCCGTCGAGTACGCCCGCGCGGTGCTCGCCGCGTGCCGGGACGCCGGCCGCCGGCTCTACGAGGCGGATTGACCGTCCGGCAACCGTCGGACCCGGCAGTCATGATGACGGGCATGATTGGACGTCTCTACAACGTGGTGATCGACTGCCCGGACCCCCGGGCCCTCGCCGGGTTCTACAGCGAGCTGCTCGGCCTGCCGGTCGTCAGCGACAGCGGCGACTGGGTGGTGATCGAGGGCGGTTCCAGCCGGGTCGCGTTCCAGCAGGCGCCCGACCTGCGCGAGCCGCGCTGGCCCGACCCGGAGCGGCCGCAGCAGTTCCACTTCGACGTGATGGTCGACGACGTCGACGCGGCGGAGGCCAAGGTGCTGGCCTTGGGCGCCAAGCGGCTGCCGGGGGAGGGCGACGACTTCCGGGTCTACGCGGACCCGGCGAACCACCCGTTCTGTCTGGTCTGGGAGGCCTGACCGATCCGATGGTCTACCGGTAATCCCGGCGGGTCGTCGCGGCGGGCTGGATAGCCTGCCGGTGATGAGTGAGCGACGTGACGCCCCGCCGGCCGGCCTGTATCGCCGGGGCCGGGCGGTGCGGCCCCGGCGTCGCCGGCTGGCCCGGCTCTGGGCGACGCTGCGGCGATACCGGATGTTCGCGTTGGTGATCGTGCTCGCGCTGGCGGCGATCGTGTTTCTGTGGTGTGCCGGCGTCGCGGCGTTCCGGCTCGTCGACCTTCGCTGACCGGTCCGCCCCCCTTACGGTGAGGGTGTGATGCACTGTCGTACCCATGCGTCATCATCACCGTCGTGTGGCGCCGCGGCCACGCCCGGCTGGTCAACATCAACGTGGCCCGTCACTCCGACGGGCGCTGGTACGCCACCATCTGCTACGGCGGTGAACTCAGGGTGCCGGCCGACCAGCACAGCACGCCGGCCGGGCCGGTGGTAGGCGTCGACCGTGGGGTGAAGACCGCCGCTGTGGTGGCCACCAGCGGTCGGCAGCTCGTCAACGAGCTGCCCGCGGTGCGGGCGCTGCGCGACGCGCTGCGCCACGTCAAACACCTACAACGCGCGGTGTCCCGCGCGGAGAAGGGCTCGGCGAACCGGCACAAGGCCGTCACCCGGCTCGGCCAGTGTCTGCCCGGGTCGCGGCCGTACGCGCGAACGCGCTGCACACGTTCACCGCCCGGGTCGCCCGCGACCACGCCGTGGTTGTCGTGGAGGGACTGAAGACGGCGAACCTGATGCGCAACCGTGCCCTGGCACAGGCGATCGGCGATCAGGGCTGGGCCGAGCTGGCCCGGCAGCTCAAGTACAAGACCGTCCGCCACGGCGGGCGGAGCCTGCCGGCGGACCGGTGGTTCGCCTCGTCGAAGACGTGCTCTGCGTGCGGTGTAGCGAAATCCAAGCTCACCCTCGCCGAACGCACCTACCGCTGCGGCGCGTGCGGCCTGGTCTGTGACCGGGACGTCAACGCCGCCGCGAACCTCGCCGCCTGGGGCGAGCACGAGTTGGGCCTGTGTCCCTGCTTGGATGCCCAGGTCGGGGACCGCCACCCGGGCGGCCCGTCAGGGATCGCAAGGTCTCATGCCTGTGGAGGGCGGGTGTCAGTCGCGACCAGTCAGGTCACGGTGGTGCCGCCCGGCGAAGCAGGAACCAGCCGGCCCCGCAACTGCGGGGCGTAAGCACTGGACGCCCCGGACAGGGGCGCTTACGGCACAGGGCAGATGGCAGCGCCATCACACCCTCACCGTAAGGGGGGGCCGGTCCGTCAGCGCGTCACGCCGTGCAGCTTGCGCACCTGCGCCCAGAGGGGTCCGTCGCAGGTCCCGGCCCGGTCCTCGAAGGCCGCCGGGGCGACCCGGATCGGATCGGTCAGGTCCAGGAAGCTGTCGTGGTCCGCGCTGGGGTCCCACTCCCTGGTGGGAATCCGCACGTGGTCCGTGCGGTCGCTCTTGTCCTGGCTGGTGATCTTCAGCACCTCGACGCCACCGTTCCCGCTGCGCAGCACCAGGCAGGGGCGCACCTTCGATCCGCTGCCGTCCTCGTAGGGGACGTCGGCCCACCAGATCTCGCCGGGACGCGGTTGGACGGTGGCCGTACGCGATCCGCCGCGTTGTCGCGTCGGGGCGGTCGCCGGCGTGGCGCCGCGCTGCCGTGTGGTGCCCCGCGGCGAGGTCGTGCCCCGCGGTGGGCGGGTGCCGCGCGGGCGGGGCGGTGGTCCCGGGCGGGGCCCTTTGGTCGGAGGGGTCCCGCGACCGCGACGGTTCCGCGCCGTCACGCCCCCGGCCAGTGTCAGCAGCACGGCGGCGACGCCGACCAGCCATGGCAGCCATTGCGACATTGCGCCTCCCCAGTCGCGGATGTCCGTTCCGGCGTGACGCCGCGTCGCACATCGTCGGTTCGAACCGCGATCCTCGCACGCTCGGCTGGGCCGTGCGGGGCGCGAGGGATGCCCCGTCGATCAAGGACATATGCACACGATCGGAGATCAACGCATGCGAACGCGCCCTTGATCGACGTCAACGGGGTCGGGACGGCCGCGGGCGGGGCGACCGGGCGGGCGGAGATCGCGGTGCGGGGGCGCGACGCGCCGGGGCGGGACGGCACATGGGCAGGATGTCGGCCGGGGCGGATACGGTGCCGGGAGAACCGCGAGCACGGAGGTCATTGGTGTCTGAGGAAGCCGTCCCGCAGCAGGTCACAGCCGCGCAAGAGGCGTTGGCCGGGGTGGAGCCCACCCCGGAGGCGCGGGAGCGGCACGCCGCGCTGGCCGAGGAGATCGACCGTCACCAGTTCCGCTACCACGTGCTCGACGCGCCGGAGGTCTCCGACGCCCAGTACGACGGGCTCATCCGTGAGCTGACGACGCTGGAGGAGCGGTTCCCCGCGCTGCGCACGCCGGACTCGCCCACCCAGCGGGTCGGCTACGCGTACGCGACGCAGTTCGCGCCGGTGACCCACGCCGAACGGATGATGAGCCTCGACAACGCGTTCGACGACGAGGAGCTCGCCGGCTGGGCGGAGCGGGTCGAGCGGGACGCCGGCGGTCCGGTCTCCTACCTGTGCGAGCTGAAGGTCGACGGGCTCGCCATCAACCTCACCTATGAGCGGGGTCGGCTGGTCCGCGCCGCGACCCGCGGTGACGGTCGGACCGGTGAGGACATCACGCCCAACGTACGGACGATCCGGGAGATCCCCGAGCAGCTGTCCGGCGAGGTGCCGGAGCTGGTGGAGGTCCGCGGCGAGATCTACTTCCCGGTCGAGGCGTTCGGTGGGCTCAACGCCACCCTCGTGGAGCAGGGCAAGGCCCCCTTCGCCAATCCGCGCAACGCGGCGGCGGGTTCGCTGCGGCAGAAGGACCCGCGGATCACCGCCTCGCGTCCGCTGCGCATGGTGGTGCACGGCCTCGGCGCCCGGCGCGGCTTCGAGCCGGCCCGGCAGTCCGCGGCGTACGAGACGCTGGCGAGTTGGGGCCTGCCGACCAGCAGGCGCTGGAAGGTGGTTCCGGACCTCGACGGGGTGCGCGGGTTCATCGCCTACTTCGCGGAGCACCGGCACGCGGTCGAGCACGAGATCGACGGTGTGGTGGTGAAGGTCGACGAGGTGTCGATCCAGCGCCGGTTGGGCTCGACCAGCCGGGCGCCGCGTTGGGCGATCGCGTTCAAGTACCCGCCGGAGGAGGTCAACACGAAGCTCCTCGACGTCAAGGTCAACGTCGGGCGCACCGGACGGGTCACTCCGTACGCGGTGTTGGAGCCGGTCAAGGTCGCCGGCTCGACGGTCGGCTTCGCCACCCTCCACAACGCGGGTGAGGTGGCGCGCAAGGGCGTGCTGATCGGCGACACGGTGGTGATCCGCAAGGCCGGCGACGTGATCCCCGAGGTGGTCAGTCCGGTCGTCGATCTGCGTGACGGTTCCGAGCGGGCTTTCGAGATGCCGACCCACTGCCCGGAGTGCGGCACGGAGCTGCGCTACGAGAAGGAGGGCGACGCGGACATCCGCTGCCCCAACCTTGACTGCCCGGCGCAGCTGACCCGCAAGCTCGAGTACATCGCCGGGCGCGGGGTCCTGGACATCGAGGCGCTCGGTGAACGGGCGGCGATCGCGCTGGTCGACTCCGGCGCGGTGACGAGCATCGGTGATCTGTTCGATCTGGACGCCGAGGCGCTCGCCCGGGTGGAGTTCTTCCGCAACCAGGACGGCACCCTGAGCGCCAACGCGCACACCCTGCTGCTCAACCTGGAAACGGTCAAGCAGCGCCCGTTGTGGCGGATCATCGTCGCCTTCTCGATCCGGCACGTCGGTCCGGTCGCCGCGCAGGCGCTGGCCCGGCACTTCCGGTCGGTCGACGCGATCGCCGCCGCGCCGCTCGATGAACTGGTGGCGGTCGAGGGTGTCGGTCCGGCGATCGCGGCCGCGGCGGCGGACTGGTTCGCGATGCCGCGCGCGCGGGAGATCGTGGAGCGGTGGCGGGCGGCCGGGGTGCGGCTGGTCGAGGAGGGAGGCGACGAGGGTCCGCGCCCGCTGGAGGGCGTCACGGTCGTGGTGACCGGCTCGCTGGCCGGCTATTCGCGGGACGAGGCGGCCGAGGCGCTGCAGTCGCGCGGCGGCAAGGTGAGCGGCTCGGTATCGAAGAAGACGAGTTTCGTGGTGGTCGGCGAGAACCCGGGGTCGAAATACGATAAGGCGGTCTCGTTGAAAATCCCCGTCCTCGACGAGGCGGGCTTTGCGACATTGCTGTCCCAGGGCGCGGAAGCGGCACGTAAAGTTGCACAAAGTAGCGAGGAGTAATCGCTCAGTTAATGCAACGTGAACATGAATTTTGGCGGCAACTTGCCACGTATCTCAAGTTAGTCACGACAACGTCCCATTCGTGCCTCTAGACCCTCGCACTCCTATGGTGGGAGCGTTTGGTGGAGCGGTTCAGGGACGTGGCGGTGGGCTGCGTCGGCCGATAGATGTCGGGAGGTCGCATGGAGGCCGCCGTGCTGCGGAACTCCGTTCCCTCCGAGCGGGCGGTGACGTTCTTCAGCTTTGTCTGGCCGGTCATTGCGGCGGCCGCCGTCGTCTCCGCCGTACCGTTGCTGGACCTGCCGAATCAACTCGCCGCGCTGCCGCCGGCCTTCTGGGTAATGGGCGCGTTGGCGGTGGTCTGCGACGCGCGGCCATTCACCCCGCCGGGTCGTCGGCAGAGTTCGGCGGTATTCCCCTCCATATGCTTCACCTTCGCGATTCTGCTGGCCTGGGGGACCGCGCCCGCGATCGCGGTGCAGGCCGCGGCGGTCGCCGTCTCCGCCTGGCGGCTGCGGCACACGCTGTGGCGCGCGGTCTTCAACATCGCCCAGTACGCGCTCGCGCTCTCGGCCGCCGACGCGGTGATCCGCCTCGCCGGCGACCGCGCCTTCGTCACGGACGGGCCACCGAAGTGGACGGACGTGACGGTGGTCGCCGCGGCGGCCGCGGCGTGGTTCGCCGTCAAGTACGGCACCGTGACCATCGCCGTGCGGCTGCGCTTCGGCGGCCAGTGGTGGCCGACCTTCCAGCACGGGCTCGCGTTCGAGCTGCTCTCGACCGGGGCACTGCTGCTGCTCGCCCCCGTGCTCATGGCCGCGGCCCACGCCAGCGCCGCGCTCGTGCCGCTGGTCCTGGTGCCGCTCTACGCGGTCTACCGGATGGCCCGGCTCTCCGCCGAGCAGGAGCAGTTGGCCCGACTCGATCCGCTCACCGGCCTGGCCAACCGCAAGGCGCTGCTCGGCGAGGTGGCCGAGCAGGTGCCGATCCACGCGGAGCAGGCGACGAAGGGGGCGCACGACCGGCACCTCGCGTTGCTCCTGCTCGACCTCGACCGGTTCAAGCACGTCAACGACGCGCTGGGGCACACGGTCGGCGACCGGCTGCTGGTCGAGGTCGGCAACCGGATCTCGGCGACCGTACGCCGGCAGGATGTCGTGGCGCGCCTGGGCGGCGACGAGTTCGCGATCCTCGCTACCCGCCTGGCCGGCACCGACGACGCGCGGCACCTCGCCGACGAGGTGATCGCCGCGCTCTCCGAGCCGGTGGCGATCGACGGGCTGCCACTCGACGTCGGGGGGTCGATCGGCATCGCGCTCTACCCCCAGCACGGCGAGGATTTCGCCACGCTGATGCGCCACGCCGACGTGGCGATGTACGACGCGAAGCACCGCGGTGACGCCTCGGCCGTCTACTCCCCGGAGTCCGACCACAATTCGCCGGAGCGGCTGAGCCTCCTCGCCGACCTGCGCCGCGTGCTGGACCCGGGCGGGGCGCACAGCGCGGAGGCGAGCGGTCGGGGCGGTGAGATCACCATGTACTACCAACCGCAGGTCCAGATCGACACCGGCGAGGTGGTCGGGGTCGAGGCGCTGCTGCGCTGGCGGCACCCGCAGCGCGGCATGGTCGATCCCGAGGAGCTGATCAAGGTCGCGGAGCAGAGCGCGGTGATGCGCCTGCTGACCCGCCGGGTGGTCGATGACGTGGTGGAGCAGCTCGCCAAGTGGGCCGCCGCCGGGGTGCACCTGCGGGCCGCGCTCAACGTCAGCGTGCGCGACCTGCACACCGGCGAGATCGCCGAGCAGATCGCCGAGCGGCTGTCGCGGTACGGCGTACCGGCCGGGCAGCTGCAACTGGAGATCACCGAGGGCGCGTTGATGGCTGACCCGCGGCGGGTCCTCGCGACCATCTCCCAGCTCGACAAGATCGGCGTGAAGATCGCATTGGACGACTTCGGCACCGGCTACTCCTCGATGCAGCATCTGCGCCGGTTGCCGCTCGCGGAGGTGAAGGTCGACCGGTCGTTCGTCCTCGGCATGGCGCTCGACGCGGAGGACGCGGCGATCGTGCGGTCGATCATCGACCTGGCCCGCGCGCTGGGGCTGCGGGTGGTCGCGGAGGGGGTCGAGGACGAGCGGACGTGGCGGCTGCTGCACAACGCCGGCTGCCACGTCGCGCAGGGCTGGTTCTACGCCCGGCCGATGCCCGCCGACGAGTTGGTGACCTGGCTCGCCCGGTACCGTCCCCTCAACCCCGGCCCGCCCCCGTTGAACTGATCCGGGGGAGTCGGAGCACGCTCCCCGGAGCGGGACAAATAGACTCGCTCGGGTCACGGCGCGGATCCACGCTGCGCCTGACCCGGACCCGACACACTCATCACCAGCGCACAAGGGGGCAGGATGGCTGCCATCTCCCGCGAGGAGGTCGCGCACCTGGCGCGCCTGTCGCGGCTCGCCGTGACCGAGGAAGAGCTGGAGACCTTCGCCGGCCAGCTCGATGTGATCCTCCAGGCGGTCGCCCGGGTCGGCGAGGTGACCGCCGGGGACATCCCGCCCACCTCGCATTCGGTGCCGTTGACCAACGTGCTCCGCGAGGACGTGGTGGTGCCGGGGTTGAGTCGCGAGGACGCGCTCGCGGGCGCGCCGGACGTGGCGGACGAGCGGTTCCGCGTACCGCGCATCCTGGACGAGGAGGTCTGAGCGTGAGCGAGCTGACCAGGATGACCGCGACGCAGATCGCGGCCCTCATCGCCGGCGGCGACGCCTCGGCGGTTGAGGTGACCCGGGCGCACCTCGACCGCATCGCGGCCGTCGACGACCGGGTGCACGCCTTCCTGCACGTCGACAGCGAGGGCGCGCTCGACGCCGCCCGGGCGGTCGACGCCCGTCGCGCCGCCGGCGAGGCCCTCGGGCCGCTCGCCGGCGTGCCGATCGCGGTGAAGGACGTGGTCACCACGCGCGGTGTGCCGACCACCGCCGGCTCGAAGATCCTTGAGGGCTGGCGCCCGCCGTACGATGCGACGATCGTCGAGCGGCTGCGTGCGGCCGGCATGCCGATGCTCGGCAAGACCAACATGGACGAGTTCGCGATGGGCTCGTCGACCGAATACTCCGCCTACGGGCCGTCCTACAACCCGTGGGACCTGACCCGGATCCCGGGCGGCTCCGGTGGCGGCAGCTCCGCGGCGATCTCCGCCTACGAGGCGCCGCTCGCGATCGGCACCGACACCGGCGGGTCGATCCGCCAGCCCGGCGCCGTGACCGGAACGGTCGGGGCGAAGCCGACGTACGGCGGCACCTCCCGCTACGGCCTCATCGCCTTCTCGTCGTCGCTCGACACCCCGGGGCCGTGTGCCCGGACGGTCGAGGACGCCGCGCTGCTGCACGCCGTGATCGCGGGGCATGACCCGCGCGACTCGACGTCGATCCCCGCCCCGGTGCCGGCGGTCGTGGAGGCCGCCCGGCGCGGCGCGACCGGCGACCTCACCGGGATGAAGCTCGGCCTGGTCACCCAGTTCGCCGGCGAGGGGGCGGAGCCCGGCGTGATGGCCGCGTTCCGCGATGCGGTCGACGCGCTGACCAAGCTCGGCGCCGAGGTGGTCGAGGTCTCCTGCCCGCACTTCGAGTACGCCCTGCCGGCGTACTACCTGATCGCGCCGAGCGAGTGCTCGTCCAACCTGGCCCGCTTCGACGGGGTCCGGTTCGGGCTGCGTGTCGGCGACGACGGGGTGAAGTCGCTGGAGGAGGTTATGTCGCTGACCCGCGACGCGGGCTTCGGTCCGGAGGTCAAGCGGCGGATCATGCTCGGCACCTACGCGCTGTCGAGCGGCTACTACGACGCCTACTACGGGCAGGCGCAGAAGGTGCGCACGCTCATCACCCGCGACTTCACCGCGGCGTTCGAGCAGGTCGACGCGCTGATTTCGCCGACCACGCCGTTCGTGGCGTTCCCGCTGGGCGCGCGCACCTCGGATCCGTACCAGATGTACCTGGCCGACCTCTACACGATCCCGACCAACCTCTACGGCGGTCCGGCCATCTCGGTGCCGTGCGGGCTGTCGGAGGGGCTGCCGGTGGGTCTGCAGGTGATGGCGCCGACGATGGCCGACGACCGGATGTACCGGGTCGCCGCCGCGCTGGAGTCGGCGATCGGCACGCTCACGCCGCCGGCCCTGTAGCCGTCCCATCCCGACGATCTTGGCCGCGTGGCAGACGCGGGTCGCGCCACAACTCCAAGATCGTCGGGATCATGGCGGGTCGGTGGCTTGACGCGTCGTGACCGACGCGACGGCCTCCGCGCGAAACCCCGCGCAGGCTGGCGCGGGCGAGCCGATAGGCTTGAGCACGTTCTGTCCGGATGCCGCTGCGAGCAGGAGCGTTGATGAGCACGACCGCGCTGCCCACGTACGACGATGTCGTCGAGCGCTACGAGCCGGTGATCGGCCTGGAGACCCACGTCGAGCTGGGCACGAACACCAAGATGTTCTGCGGCTGTCCGACCGAGTTCGGCGCCGAGCCCAACACCCAGGTCTGCCCCGTCTGCCTCGGCCTGCCCGGCGCCCTGCCGGTCGCCAACAAGGCGGCGATCGAGGCGACGATCCGGATCGGTCTCGCGCTCAACTGCTCGATCGCCGACTGGTGCCGCTTCGCGCGCAAGAACTACTTCTACCCGGACATGCCGAAGAACTTCCAGACCAGCCAGTACGACGAGCCGATCTGCGTCGACGGCTGGCTCGACGTGGAGGTCGACGGCGAGCTCGTGCGCATCGAGATCGAGCGCGTGCACATGGAAGAGGACACCGGCAAGACGCTGCACGTCGGCGGCGCGACCGGGCGCATCCACGGCGCCACCGAGTCGCTGGTCGACTACAACCGGGCCGGCATCCCGCTCGTCGAGATCGTCACCAAGCCGATCCCGGGCACGGGTGCGAACGCCCCGGCCGTGGCGCGCGCCTACGTCACCGAGTTGCGCGACGTGATCCGCACGCTCCACGTCTCCGATGTGCGGATGGAGCAGGGCTCGCTCCGCTGCGACGTGAACACCTCGCTCAACCTCCCGGGCGCCGAGTGGGGCACCCGCACCGAGACCAAGAACGTCAACTCCCTGCGCAGCGTCGAGCGGGCGGTGCGGTCGGAGATCCTGCGGCAGGCGGCCGTCCTCGACGCCGGTGGCCGGATCGTCCAGGAGACGCGGCACTTCCACGAGGACACCGGCGACACCACCCCGGGTCGGTCCAAGGAGACCGCCACGGACTACCGCTACTTCCCCGAGCCCGACCTGGTGCCGATCGCCCCGGACCCGGCATGGGTCGCGGAGCTGAAGAGCGCCCTGCCGGAGCTGCCGCGGCTGCACCGCCGGCGGCTGCAGGAGCAGTGGGGCCTGAGCGACCTCGACATGCAGTCGGTGCTCAACGCCGGTGCGGTCGAGCTGATCGAGGAGACCGTGGCCGCGGGCGCCACGCCGGCCGGCGCGCGCAAGTGGTGGCTGGGTGAGCTCGCCCGTCGGGCCAACGAGTCCGGCGTCGAGCTCGCCGCCGTCGGAGCGACCCCGGCGCACGTGGCCGAGCTGCAGCGCCTGGTCGACGAGGGCAAGCTCAACGACAAGCTGGCCCGCGCCGTGCTGGAGGGGGTCGTCGCCGGGGAGGGCACGCCGACCGAGATCATGTCGGCGCGCGGCCTGGGCGTTGTCTCCGACACCGGCGCGCTCACCGCGGCCGTGGACGAGGCGATCGCGGCCAACCCCGCCATCGCCGACAAGATCCGGGACGGCAAGGTGGCGGCGGCCGGCGCCCTGGTCGGTGCGGTCATGAAGACCACGCGCGGGCAGGCGGACGCCAAGACGGTACGGGACCTGATCCTGGCCCGCCTCGGCGTCGAAGGCTGACCGCACACGCGCACATGCCGCAGGGCGCGCTCGCTGCGCTCCCCGTCGATCAAGGACTTTCGCGTCGATCAAGGACGTGTTCACACGGTTGAAGATCCAACCACGGTCACGTCCGTCCGGATCGAACTGTGCTCGGTGATCTCCAGCCAGACGTCCGTCGGTTGCACCCCGGCATGCGGATGTCGAGGAACACCGCGTCGACGTCGTTGTCGCGCAGCACCCGCCCGTCCCGGCGCCGCCTTCCGGAGCCATCTGCGTGTCTGTCGACCCGGCGCGCTTGTTGCGCGGGCACCTCCCTCCTGCCGTCGGGGGCGCGGCCGGGCCGCACCGTGGGGAACGGTGAAACGGAGCCGTCCACCGGGGATGGGTTACGCGTCGGTCGTCATCCGGCTCTCCACTTCACGGGTGGCGGCGTCGGCGCGGTGGGCGGGCGGTTCCGTTCCGGCTCCGGGAAGGTTCCTGGTGCGACGGGGTCAGCGGGTCACGGTGACCCGTACCACGTCGAAGGCGGGGATCTGGTTGGCCCGCTGCATCATCGGCACACGATGCGAACCGTCGCCGGCCCAGACCGCGCACTGCGCCTGGCCGGTGGCCGGCAGGCCCGCGATCTGCACCGCGACCTCGTCCGGCTGGGCGCTGCCGCGACCGTCCTCGGTCGCGACGAAGAACGCCGGCACCGGGGCCGGGTCGGGCGCGGTGCGGGTGCTGTCCAGCATCCGGCAGGCGCTGTGGAAGTGCCCGCGCACCAGGCCGTTCGCGTCGAGGAACGAGCTCTCCTTGTAGTAGCCGCCCTGCCCGGCCGCCAGGAACCGGTCGCGGACCAGGTTGCGGGTGCTGACCCGGATCGTGAACGCCTGGTTGACCCGGACCCGCTGCGGGGCGGAGGAGATCAGCAGCGTCGGGTTCTTGTCGGCGTTGCCGACCTCACCGAACTGGGTGCTCACGCAGCGGTCGCCGTTCTGGAAGCCGTCGTGCGCCTGGCGCTGGCTGCCCTCGCAGTTGTTGCCGAGGATCTCCAGCCCGCCGCCCGGATTGCCGGTGCCCGGGTTGCCGCTGCCCGTGCCGGGGCTGGTGGTCGAGCCGGGGTTTCCGCTGCCCGGAGCCGGGGTGCAGTTGCCCTGCCCGCGGCCACGCCGCGCCAGCGTCTCCGCGTTGGCCGGCTCCTGCCCGTCACCGATGTGGTGGCGCACGCCCGCTCGTTCGCCGGCGTACGTTCCCGCGCTCGCGCCGGGGCGCGGGGTGCCGGGCGCGACGGTCGGCGCCGGGCTCTCCGTCGCGCCGGGCGCGCCGGGGGTCGCGCACACCGCGCCCCGGGGGCGTTGCCCCCGGGTGCCGGCGTTGGACACCTGCGTCACGGCGACGATGCCACCGAAGACGGCCAGTGTGGCGGCGACCGCGATGATGCGGGTACGCGGCTTGGCGGCCGCGATGCGTCCGCGGGCCGACCGACTCTCGCCGCTGTACGACATGTCCTGCCGTCGTGATCTGTTCACGTGGTGCCACCTCTTTCTTCCCGGACGGCGAGGGATGCGGCCGTCCGAACCAGATGCAGAATCAGGAACTGTTCAGCGGGAGCGGATCAGGCGGAACGTGGTGGCCGCGCCCGCGACGAGCGCGGCGATCAGCACGACCGTCATGATGGAGCCGTTGATGCCGTCGGAGTTGGCCCGCGCGACGGCCCCTTCCAGCAGGGTCCCGTCGGTGCCGTACTGCGCCCCGGCCGGCCCGGCCGGCCGGGGCAGGCCCTGGTAGTCGACCAGCCCGGTGCTCTCCAGCAGGGTCAGGTGGTTGAGCACGAAGCCGTTGGCGGCCTGCGCCAGCCCACGGACGACGTCGTTGCGGGTGCCGGAGCGGACCGTGGCGATCGCCGGGAAGACCTTGCCGTGCGCGGCGCGGAGCCGGTCGACGAAGATCGTGTCGAACTGTGCCCCGGACGCCTCCGTCATCTCCCGCAGCCAGAACCGCTGATCGACGTTGGGCTCGTCCGGCAGCGGCACACCCACCTTCGCGGCGGCGACCTCCGTGAGCCTGTCCAGTTCGGCGTGCTGCTTCGCGATCTCGGCGCCGATCTCGCGGACCCGCTTGTTGGCGCCCTTCTCCGCGGCCATCTGGCCGGCCGGCTGCTCCCACAAGCCCGCGAGCTTGACCTTGACCAGCAGGTCCTGGTCCGCCGAGCTGATCGGTTCGGCGGCCGCCCGCGCCGCTGCGACGGGTGCGGCCCCGGCCGTCGCGGGAGCCACGAGGACGACGCCGAGAAGCCCGCCGGCGATTCCGGCGAGGACGGTCGCGGTCCAGCGCATCCCGCGCGGCAGCCGTGATGCCGGCACCATGTTCCCACCTCCCAGGCAATGGGTTGACGATTGCTGGAGAAAACCGTATTGAGGCGACGGGACAATCGTCAACTCGCTACAAATAAAATAGGCAAGTCTTAGGTGTCACTTAACAGAAACTTATGTCGAGGTGGACGACCTCGCGGCATCAGCCGTTCGGATGATGTTCCGAGTTCAGATCCCCGCCGAAAACCGTCATCGCCGGGCCGGCCGGGTGTCATTCTTCCTGATGTCGCTCGCCGTGGTCCGGCGATTGTTTCTGCGTAATCGGCGTCCACCCATGACGCGGCGACGACCGGCCGCGCCCTCCCTGGCAACGGCCGGCCGCCGCGTCGTGGCGGACGGGATGTGCTGTCAGTACGTGTACCCGCCCGAGCTCGCACCGCTGTCGCCACCGGTGCCGCTCTCCGCCGGCGGGGCGACCGCCTTCGGCGTGCCGGTCGGCAGGCAGGAGAGGTTCTTCTTGCCGTCCGGCGCCACCACGAACCACGTGCCGCCGACGCCCTGGCCCTTCCACTGCCCCGGCTTCTCGTCGCCCGCGTAGCGGTAGACGGGCCAGCCGTCGAGGGTGAGCTGCTTCGTACCGTCCTGCCGGTTCACCGTGCCGACCTTGTCGGAGGCGATGCCGGAGAGAGCCGGGTTGCCGTCGGTCAGTGCCGGCGGCCAGATCTTGGCGCATTCGCCGGCGCAGTTCGTGGCGGGCGGCTTGTTGGTGTCCTTGTCGAAGCGGTAGAGGGTCCACCCCTCCCCGTCGGTGACCACCTTGCCCATCCGGGCGACGGACTTGTTCACGAGTTGGTCGGTGAGCTTGACGTCCGACGGGGCCTCCGCGGCCGCCTCGGGTGACGCGCTCGCCTCCGCGGCCGCGTTCGCCACGGGCTGGGCCTCGGCGCCGCTGGCGTCGTCCGCGTTGTAACCTGCCGGCGCGCAGCCCGCCAGAGTCATGGCCGCCAGCGTGCCGGCGAGGATGACGGTTCGCTTTACCAGTGCCACGTGCGCTCCCTCAATCGTCCACGTTCGGTCTCAACGGGAAATACGCAGCTCACCTGCCGGCGGATTACCTGATAGACAGTGGACAATTTCACACCCGGTCGTTGAACCGATCGGATGCCCGCTGCGTGTGGCAGATCGCGGGGGTCTGCGCGGTGGTCGCCGCGAATGCCGCCCAATGCTGGTGGCTACGATTCCGGGGCGCGCGGGCGACCGCCCACGCGCCCCGAATTCGGTCGAGCGTCTGAGAAGGGAAAACGCGTCAGACGGGCACCGTCACCAGTGCCTTCGCCACGCCGTTCGCATCCACCGACTGCACCTGCACCCGATCGATGTCGTCGCGTGGCGCGGCCGTCGCGGCCTGCAGCAGCAGCGGCATCGGTTGACCGTCGGTGCCGTAGCCGGCCGCCGGCACCGACCAGGTCGACAGGACCTCGGCGATGCCGCTGGCCCGCATCACCACGAGTCGACACTGCATCGGCCCGGGCAGCTTGCTGAGCGCGAACGACACCTGGGTGCCCCACGCCGCCGCCTCCAGCACCAGGTCGGCGCGGACGCCGCTGCTGTTGTCGATGCCGCTGAACCGCTCGGCCCCGTCCGGCACCTCCGGGCCGCCGATGCCGGGACCGGGCTTACCGTTACGCCACTCCGGGGGGATCGCGGAGGTCACGGTGGGCTGCGGTTGGGCCACGACGCCGCCGGGCGACTCGCCGAACCACTGCCCGCCGGCGAAGAGGGACGCTCCGGTGAGGCTGGCCATCGCCACCACGCCGGCCGCCGCGGCGAGCAGCCGTCGGCTGCGCAGCCGACGCCGATCCTCGGCGACCACCGTGATCATCCGGTTCAGCATCGCGCTGTCCGGGCCCGGTGGCTCCGACTCCTCCAGCTCCGTGAGCTCCACGTCGGAGAGCAGGTCCACGACGGGGAGCATGGACTCCAGCTCCGCGGCGCAGGCCCAGCACCCCGCGAGGTGTCCCTCGAAGCGCTCCACGTCGGCCTCGTCGAGCACGCCCAACGCGTACGCGCCGACATCCCAGTGCTCCGCGCGGCTCATTCCGTCACCCCCTGCTTCTGCAGGGCGGACCGCAGCGAACGCAAGGCGTAGTAGACCCGCGATTTCGCGGTGCCCAGCGGCAATCCGAGCTCCTCGGCGGCCTCTGGAACGGTCCGACCCCGGAAGTACGTCTGGACGAGAATCTCGCGATGCGGCTGGCTCAGCGTGCGCATCGCGTCGGTGACCGTCATCGTCCGCAGCACCCGATCGGTGCTGTCGCTCTCCGCGAAGCTCTCCAGGTCACGGTCGTATTCCTCGGCCGGCCGGGCCCGCTCGCTGCGGTGGTCGTCGATGGCGATCCGCCGGGCCACGGTGACCAGCCAGGGGCGGAGCGACTGCTGGCCCTGGGCGCCGAGCCGATGCGCGTTGCGCCAGGCGCGCAGCAGCGTCTCCTGCACGATGTCCTCGGCCCGTTGCCGGTCGCCCCCGGTGAGCCGGAGCACGAACATCAGCAGCGGTCGCGCGTGCTCCTCGTAGAGCATCCGGACCAGGTTGTCCTCATGGCTCGTTTCGGGGGGCGCGGCTTGATGGCGGCGGCGAGCCGTTCCGGACGTCACCGGGACATCATCGCGGTCGTCCCGCCTTCCGTCGAGAGTCTGCCAGCGCTCTGCGGCGCGCTGCTGCGGAGTGCTCCAGACCGGGGCCGACCTGAGTCGGTCACCGTGCCAGCCGCTGGCTACCGCCTGCATGGTAGACCTCCGTCGACGTGAGTGAGCCGGCCCGCGGCCGGGGCCACCGAGGGGTACGGCGCGCAGCCGCGATCGGATCAAAGCGCGATGCCGAATGTTCCCTGAGGTGGTGGCAGTGATGGCTGCGCGCTCGCATCGGTGGTGATCCGCGCACCGCCGATGAACCGCTCCAACTCCGTGTCGTACAGCACACGGCCCGGAAACCAGTCGCCGGCGGCCCGCCGGGTCAGCGCGGCGACGGGTGGTTCGACTCGGCCGGCGACCAGCACGAGATTGCCGAACCGCCGGTTGCGCAGCACGGCCGCGTCGGTGACGAGGCAGATCCGCGGCAGCGCGGCGCGGACCGTGGCGACCTGCGCGCGGGCGTGCCGCAGCGGCGGTCCGTCGGCGAGATTGACGAGCAGGAAGCCGTCGGGGGTGAGCGCCCGGGCCGCCTCGCGCACGAACTCCACGGACGTCAACGCCGCCGGCGTACGGGCGCCGGCGAAGACGTCGGACACGATCAGGTCGTAGCTGCCGTCGCGGGCCGACGCGACGGCCGCGCGCGCGTCCCCGATGCGTACCCGCAGCCGGGGGTCGGCCGGCCAGGGCAGTGCCCGCCGAACCAGCTCGACCAGCGCCCCGTCGATCTCGACGACCCGCTGGGTGGAGCCGGGACGCGTCGTCGCGATGTAGCGCGGCAGGGTCAGCGCGCCGCCGCCGAGGTGCAGCACCCGCAGCGGCTGGCGTGGCGGCGCGACGAGATCGATGGCGGCGGCCATCCGCCGGATGTACTCGAACTCCAGATGCGTGGGGTCGTCGAGGTCGACGTGGGACTGCGGGGCGCCGTCGAGCAGCAGGGTGAACGAGCGCGGCCGATCGGGGTCGGGGCGCAGCTCGGCCAGGCCCGACTCCACGGGGATGAGCTCGCGTTCCGTCCCGCGTTTGCGTGCCATTCCAGCAGTATGCCGGCGCGCGTCACGGACCGACCCGCCACCGCCTCGCCCGCGCCGCCTCCCCGTCGATCAAGGACGTATTCTCACGAGTTGATCTCGGATCGTGTGAATACGTCCTTGATCGACGCGAAAGCCCTTGATCGACTAGGGAATTGTGGTGCGCGATGGTCCGGGTCGCGACGTCCGGCAGCGGTCAGCGGTCAGCGGCCGTCGGGGCGCTCCGGGCGGCCGCCACGCTCAGCGCGCGGTGCAGCAGCCGCGCGTCCCCCAGCAGCCCCCGCAGTCGGCGCTCCAGCCCGGCGATAGGGATCAGGTTCTGCGGCGCCCTCGGGTCCTTGTACGGCGTCGAGGCGAACCGGGGAAGCGTCACCAGCGACAGGTCGGCCAGCCCGATCGCCGCCTGCGGGGTCAGCTCGGCGGAGCACTCGACCCGGACGATGCCCGCCCAGGGCGCCCCCGCGGATCCGGGCAGCCGCAGGTACCACGACCAGCCACCCCACGCCGTGCCGAGCGCGAAGACGGGGGAGCGCTGGCCCGCTCGCAGCGACGTGACCACAGTGGAGAGTTCCGCGGGGAGGTACTGGCTGTGCTGGGTCTTGATGTAGCCGATGGCACGGGGCAGCTGCCGTCGGTTACGCAGCGGGCCATCGACCACCAGCAGGTCGCCGTCCACCCGCGCCGCGTGGGAGACCTCCACCTCCAGCGCGGTGAGCGGCCCCTGCACCGCCGCCGGCAGCTTGCTCAGCTCGCCGGTGCCCGAGACGCGCTGCACCGCGTAGCGGATCTGCCCGGCGACCACGTCGGTGGCCGACGGGCTGGCGGTGAAGAGACCGCGCGCGACCCGCGTCCCGGCCAGCTCCGCCGCCCCTCGCCGCAGGTCGCACCGGACCACGCCCGCCGCGTAGGAGGCGGCGAGGCCCGGATAGGAGACGCCGTCGTCCTCCTGCGTCCACAACCCGGCGTCGATGCGGCGGACGCCGTCGACCAGGAGTACCACGTCCGGCGCCCGCACGTCGGGAGGCGCGGTGAGCGGCCGCCAGGCGTTGGTCGGTAGCTCGACGCCGGCGTCGACCTGCGCGCTGCTCGGTGCCGCCGGGCCACCCGGTGTCGCCTCGAACGATGCCCCGTACGCCGGGTCCCAGGCGTCGACGAAGAGCCGGCCGCTCACAGGCCGGTCCGTTCGACGTGGGCGGTCCGCGCGTCCTTGCGTACCTCGAACCGGACCGGGACCCGTTCGGCGAGCGCCGCCACGTGGGTCACCACGCCGACCATCCGGTCGCCGCGGGCGGCGAGGCTCTCCAGCGTCGTCGCGACCGTGTCGAGGGTGGCGGAGTCGAGCGTGCCGAATCCCTCGTCGAGCACGATCGACTCCAGGCTGGCGGCGGTGGTGGACATGCCGGCGAGCTGCTCGGAGAGGGCCAGCGCCAGGGCGAGCGAGGCCTGGAACGTCTCGCCGCCGGAGAGCGTGCGCACCGCCCGGCGCAGGCCGGCGTCGTGATGGTCCACGACATAGAACTCGCCCTTGTCGTGGACGAGGTCGTACTGCCCGGACGACAGGTCGCGCAGGATCCGCGACGCGCCGTCGACGAGCAGGTCGAGCGCCTCTTCCAGCAGCCAGCGTTCGAAGTTGTTGGCCCGCAGGTGCCCGGCCAGCGCCTTGGCGACCTGGCTGTCCCGCTCGTGAACGGCCCGCTGATCGGCGAGGCGCCGGGCCTGCTCGCGCCGCTCGGTGAGGCGCCGCTGCTCGGCCTCGGCCCGTTCGACGGCGACCGCGGCGGCACGCGAGTAGCCCGCGCCGTCGGCGCCGCCGGCCGGCGTGGTGAGTCCGGCCGCGGTGAACAGCGTCGCGATCCGCTCACCGGCCGCGCCCGCGGCCGCCTGTGCCGTGTCGACGCCGCCGGCCGCGTCGACACGGTCGGCACGGCGGCGCGCCACCTCGGCGTCCGTCCAATCGCGCAGCGCCGCCCAGGCCGCCGCGACGTCATCGCGGTCGGCGCTCGGCGGTCCGAGCCGGGCCATCCGGTCGCGGGCCGTGTCGAACTCCCGCCACGCGGTCCGCATCCGGTCCTCGGCCATCTCGACCCCGGCCTGCGCGCGCCGTTGCGCCTCGCGCGCCGCCCGGACCGCGCTGCCCGCGTCGTCGAGTTCGCGTTGCAGCGCCGCGATCGCATCCAGCTCACGGCGCAGCACCGCCGGGCCGGGGGAATCGGCGAGCTGCCGGTCGAGTTCCGCGCTGCGGGCCGCCAACTGCTCGTGCTGGGCGCGCGCCCGGTCGAGTACGCGTTCGAGGTCGCGTGCCGCCCGTTCCCGCTCGGCCATCACCTTCTGCGCCGCGTCGTTGTCGGCGCGGGCGGCATGCCCCGCCGCCTCGGCGGCGGCGACCGCGGAGCCGGCCGGGGTCGGCGGCACGGTGTGCACCGGCTGGGTGCAGACCGGGCAGGCGGCGCCCGCGACGAGCTGCGCCCGCAGCGCCGCGGCCCGGTCGGCGCTCTGGGCCTCCTGGTACGCGCGGCGGGCCGCCTCGAGCTGCTCCACCGTCCGCGCCGCGTCGGCGCGCGCCCGGTCGAGCGCCGCCACCGCGTCGGCGTGCTCGGACCCGGCCCCGGCCACGCCCTTGGTGAGCGCCGCGGCCTCGGTGGCCAGCCGCTCACGGTCGGCGTGCGCCTGCAGCCGCAGCCGCAGGGCGGCGGCGTCGCCCGCGCCGGTCAGCGCGGCGCGCAGCTTCTCCTCGCCGTCCTCGGCGGCGGCCACCGCGGTGCCCGCGTCGGCGGCCATCGCCCGCGCCTCGGTGACCGTGCGGGCGACGGCGGCCACGTCGGCGGGGGGTCGGACGGCGCTCAGCTGCGCGATCTCCGCGTCGAGCGCGGTCAGCGCGGCGGCGGCGTCGGCGGCGTTCTGCTGGGCTTCCCGTAGCGCGGGTACGGCGGACTCGACGGCGTCGGCGAGGGCGCGCATCGCATCGGCCCGCGCGTCGGCCGCCGCCACGTGTTCGTCGCCGGCCCCGGTGAGCCCGTCGAGCACCTGGTCGACGGCGGTGAGCTGCGCGTCGGCGTGCATCGCCCGGGTCGCCGCCCGCTTCTGGATCTCCTCGTAGACCTCGAGACCGAGCAGGTTGATCAGGATCTGCTGGCGGGTGGCCGGCTTCGCGTGCAGAAAGTCGGCGAACTGCCCCTGCGGCAGCAGCACACAACTGGTGAACTGCTCGTACGGCAACCCGACCGCGTCGAGGACTGCCTGCTCCATCTCGGCGGGGGTGCCGGCGAGCACCTCGCCGAGGTCGTCGGGGCTCATCCCGGTGTCGAGCTTGGTGACGTCGAAGCCGGCGGGCATCAGCTGCAGCCCGGCGTTGCCGGTCTTGACGTTGCCCCGCCCGTCGCGGCGCACGACACGGGTGGCGACGTAGCGGGCGCCGGCGCACTCGAAGACCAGCCGTACGCGTGCCTCGGTGGCCGAGGGCGCGAGCGCGTTGGCGATGCCCCGGCTGCTGCCCCAGCGCGGCACCTGGCCGTAGAGGGCGAAGCAGATCGCGTCGAGGACGGTCGACTTGCCCGATCCGGTCGGCCCGACCAGGGCGAAGAAGTCGGCGTCGGTGAAGTCGATGGTGGTCTCGTCGCGGAAGACGGTGAACCCGGCGAGATCCAGTCGCAGCGGTCTCACGACGAGCTCACCTCCTCGTAGAGCGTGTCGAACAGCCCGCGTACGCCGTCGTCGGCGTGCCCGCGCTGCTCGAGGTAGTCGGCGAACAGCTCGCGGGGAGAGCGGCCGGCGCGCTGCGCGGAACGGCTTCCGGCGTTGGTGGAGGGCACCATCTCCGGGTCGATGCGCACCTCCAACGCCCGGGGCAGCAGCGCCTGGACCTCCTCGCGCAGCCCCGCGCGGGGCGCCTCGCGTACGAAGACGCGCAGCCACGCCTCCGGGTGCGCGTTGGCGGCCAGCTCATCGAGCGTGCCGCGTACGGTGCGCAGCGGCGTGGCGGCGGTGACCGGCACGTCGCGCATCCGGGCCGCGGTCGTGGCGGTGACCTCGACGATGGCGACCGACGGGGTGTTCTCCTCCTCGCCGAAGTCGACGGCGAGGGGGCTGCCGCTGTAGCGGATCGGACAGGGGCCGAGCACCTGCTGCGCGCGGTGCAGGTGGCCGAGCGCCACGTAGTGGGCGTTGGTGGGGAAGACCGTGGATGGCACGGCGTAGCCGAGCACGCTGTGCGCCTCGCGTTCGCCACCGCCCATCAGACCCCCGACCACGGTCAGGTGGGCGGTGATCAGGTTGACCACGTCGGGCTCGCCGAACCGCTCGGTCAGCCGCCTGACGAGCCGCGAGACGTGGTCGGCGTAGGTCTGGGTCGCCTCGGCCGCGGTCAGGTCGTACATCTCGGTGGCCCGTACGGCGTAGCGCTGCGACAGGAACGGTAGCGCGACGACCCGCCACCGTTCGCCGCCGGCGGTCACCCCCTCGATGACGTGGTCGTCGGCGTTGTCGCGGACGGTGCCGCGCAGCACGATGCCGGCGGCCTCCGCCCACGGGCGCAGCGCGTCCATCGCCGGCCCGTTGTCGTGGTTGCCGCCGATCGCGACGACCTGGGCGCCGGTGCCGCGCAGCGCGGAGAGCGCGCGGGTGACCAGTTTCGTGGCGTCGGAGGTGGGGGTTCCGGTGTCGTAGAGGTCGCCGGCGACGATGACGAGGTCGGGACGCTCGGCGCGGGCGATCTCGACCACCTGGGCGAGGACCGCGACGTGCTCCTCCACCCGGGAGTGTCCTTTGAGCACCTTTCCGACGTGCCAGTCGGAGGTGTGCAGAATCTTCACGATCAGCCTCAGAACGGGATGTCGTCGTCGGAGAGGCCGGGACCGCTGCCGACGACGGCGAACGGGTCGGCCGCCTGGACGATGGAGCGGAGCGTCTCGGACGGGGCCGCCCCGGCCTCGGAGACCCGGGTCGCCCAGGCGGGGAAGGGGAACTCCAGGCAGAGCGGGACCGGGATGTCGGGTTGGTTGACGAACATCGTGCCGGGCTTGGCGAGGAGCGCGCGCTGCCGCTGCACGGCGGGGAGGAAGCCGTATTCGGGGCGGGTCGCCTCGGCCGGGTCGAGGCGGCCGACGACGCGGATCGCCGAGTTGGTGACGATCCGGCGTTCGACCTCGCTCGCGGTCTGCTGTGCGCCGATCAGGATCACGCCGAGCGAGCGGCCCCGCTCGGCGATATCGAGCAGCACCTCCTTGATCGGCGAGGAGCCTTCCCGGGGGGCGTACTTGTTGAGCTCGTCGAGCACGACGAAGAGCAACGGTTTCGCGGTGCCGGCCTTCTCCTTGCGCTCGAACTCGCTCTTGAGGGTCACCCCGACCACGAAGCGCTGCGCCCGGTCGGGCAGGTTGTGCAGGTCGACGACGGTGACCTGGGCGCTCTCGGCGGTGTTGATCGCGTGCGGGCGGCGGGTGGCGAGGTCGCCGCGGATCAGCCGGGCGAGGTCCTTCTTGCTGCCGATGAGCCGGCGGGCGAAGGCGTTGATGGTGCCGAGCCCGACCGCCGAACCGGCCCACTCGAAGCGCGACTCCTCGTCGTTGAGCTGCTCGACGACGTAGTCGACCAGGTCGGGGTAGGAGCCGAGGCGGGTGCCGTCGATGCTGACCCCGCCGTCGGCGGGCTGCGCGACGCGGGCCAGGTGGGCGGCGACCGAGTGCACGACCATCGTGTACTGCTGGCGTTCGTCGTCGGCGTCGGCGAAGACGTAGGGGAGCAGGCGGTCCGCGCAGAACTCGGTGAGGGTCCAGTAGAAGCTGTCCACGCCGGCCAGGCGGCTGCTCACGTCGGGGGTGCCGGAGGAGTCGCCGGCGCGCGGCGGTGCGTAGACGCGGACGTCCGGGAAGGGGCCCGCGGGGAGCCCCAGCTTGGCGTAGGCGGCGGTGGTGGCCGCGTCGAGGCGGGTGTTGGGGTGGTCGAGGAAGAGCAGGTCCTCGCCCTTGACATTGAAGATCAACGCTTTGGCGTTGACCGCGTCGCCGCCGAGCACCCCGGAACGGAAGACCGAGTAGAGCAGGAAGGTGGCGAAGCTGGTCTTGGTGGCCACGCCGGAGATGCCGGAGATGGAGACGTGCGCGCCGCGCTGGCCGTCGAGGAAGTCCGCGTTGAGGTAGACCGGGACGCCGTCGCGACCGGTGCCCATCGGGATGCGCCGTTCCATCCGGTCGAAGTGCAGCGCCCGGGCCCGCGCGTCCCCTTCGGCGCGGTGCACCAGCGCGCCGGGCGCCGGGGGCACGTAGATCTCGGGGTCGACCCGGGTGGCGGTGATCTCGGCGGCCTCCTGCACCTGCGCGGGGAGCGTGCCGTCGGCGATGGCGAAGACGTCGGAGTCGAACTGCGCCCCCTCGTGCCGGGCCCGCACCTGGGTCACCACGCCCGCGATGGTCACGGTCCCGCGACCGGGGATCTCGCGGCGGGTGACCACCACGTCGTCGAGCTGCAGGAAGCTGCCGGGCGCGACCGCGGTCCAGAACTGCAGGGGGGTGGCGTCGGCGGTGCCCAGCACGCGACCGACGGGCTGGCCGGGCGACGCGTCGCCGGTCGGCTCGGTCGGTGGCGCGGGCAGGACGGCTTCGCTCATCGCCGGGATCCGGTCAGGGGAAGGCTCTGGTCAGGGCGCACGCTGAGCATCCTGCCTGACAAGTACGACAGCGACGCAATCCGACGCGACGCAGCGCACATGTTTCCACCACTTCTTGTGGTCATTGGCGGTCCTGTCCACTACACGTGGTCGGTTCAGCGGCTGTGCCGGAGCAGCAGGACGTCGTCGGCGGTGAGCACGTGCCGCAGGGTCATCGCCCGTGGTGGGCCCGGCGGGCCGGTGGTGATCCGGCTGGCGCCGGGGCCGGCCAGCAGCGGGGAGACCGTCAGGCAGAGCTCGTCGACCAGGTCGGCGGCGGTGAGCGCGCCGAGCAGCGCCGGTCCGCCCTCGCAGAGCAGCTGCCGGTGTCCCCGCTCGTGCAGCGCGCGCAGCGCGGCGGGCAGGTCGAGGGCGTCCTCGCCGAGGGTGAGTACGTCGGCGACCGGCGCCAGGGCGGCCCGTCGGTGCGCCGGCGCCCCGGCGTGGGTGAGCACGAGCGGGCGGACCGGCGCCTCGGCGAACGCCGCCTGCGCCGGATCGAGGTCCAGCGTCCCGGAGACGACCACCAGGGTCGGAAACTCGGTGAGCCCGCGCTCGCGCCGCCAGCCGCGGCGCCGGTCGTCGAGCCGCAGCGCCCGGTAGCCCTCGTGACGCAGCGTGCCGGCCCCGACGACGAGCGCGTCGCAGAGCATCCGCAGTACGGCGAAGACGCGTTTGTCGGGTCCGCCGGAGAGGCCGGCGGAGTAGCCGTCCAGGTGGGCCGCGCCGTCGAGGCTGGTGACGAAGTTGACCCGGAGGTGGGCGGCTCTCCCGTACAGCTCGGCGATCGCCTCGTCGTCGAGCGGGCCGCTCGTGCGACCCGGCCAGACCTGCCGGATCGGGGAGTCGGTCATTCGCCCGCCGGACCTGTGACGGGAGGCGTCGGTGCGGGGGTACGGTGCTGGCAGTCGCACCATTTCCGGCCCGGACATTCGTCGTGTCGTCTCTCGCGGCACGCACGGCAGATCATGTACTGACCTTATGCCAGAGGATGGGTGAGATGCCTCGTCAGATCTTCCAGCTGCAGGTGTCGTTGCCGGATGCCACGCCGCGGGTGTGGCGGCGGGTTCTCGTGCCGGGCGGGTACACGCTGGACCGGCTGCACCGGGTCATCCAGCAGTCGATGGGTTGGCAGGACTACCACCTGCACTCGTTCGACATCGACGGCCTGCAGTTCGGGGAGCCGGACGCCGATGGCGAGCTCGCGCTCCGTGATGAGCTCGACGTCCGGCTGGACGCGGTGGCCGCGAAGGGGAGCCGGTTCCTCTACACGTACGACTTCGGCGACTGGTGGGAGCACGAGGTCGTGGTGGAGGACGTGTTCGGCGCGGAGCCGGACGAGCGCTACCCGATCTGCGTGGACGGGGAGTGGGCCTGCCCGCCGGAGGATGTCGGCGGGGCGTTCGGCTACGGGGAGTTCCTGGCGGCGTTGGCCGACCCCGGGCACCCGGAGCACGAGCCGATGCGCGGCTGGATCGGACGGCCGTTCCAGGTGGGGGCGTTCGAGCCCGACCGCGTCACCACCCTCCTGCGTCGCTTCTGCTGACAGTCGGGCGTCGGCCCGCCCTGCGGCGCATCCTTTGATCAACCCGTGAAGAGACACGTGTTGATGTGGACGTGGTCGCGGTAACGAAATGGGAACGCTCCCACGTCACCCTTGACTCCCCGGAAACGCGCCGGCAATCTCATGGGAGCGCTCCCGCATCGTGTGGCGATCCGCCTACTGGGCGCGACCTCCCGCACCGGACCACCCCCACCACGCATACGCACAGACCTGAGAGGGGTCACGATGAGTGTCATCCCCCGCCGCCGGCGCGTCGCCGCGCTCGCAGCCGCCGCCCTCGCCGTCCTCGGCGCGACCGCGGCCTGCGGCGACGACCCGTCGTCCGCCGACCCGAACGAGAAGATCACCCTCACCGTGGACGTCTTCGGTGACCAGGGCTTCGGGTACGAGACGCTCTACGAGGAGTACAAGAAGGCCCACCCCAACATCACCATCCAGGAGCGGGGCAAGGGCCTGGGGTTGGGTGACTACAACACCCGGTTGACCCAGCAGATCACGGCCGGCGCGGGGGCCGGCGACATCGTCGCGCTCGAGGAGGGCACGATCGTCCAGTTCTACGCGCAGGCGGCGAAGTTCGTGAACCTCGCCGACCACGGCGCGAACGAGCTGAAGGGCAACTACCTGCCCTGGAAGTGGGAGCAGGGGACCACGCCCGACGGCGCCGTCCTGGGCCTCGGCACCGACGTCGGCTCGATGGCGATCTGCTACCGCAGCGACCTGTTCAAGGCCGCCGGCCTGCCGACCGACCGCGAGGAGGTCGCCAAGCTCTGGCAGACCTGGGACGCCTTCATCGACACCGGCCGGCGGTTCGCCGCCGCCGACAGCAAGCACAAGTTCCTCGACTCGGCGACCAACGTCTACAACACCATGCTCAGCCAGATCGCCGGCGCGGGCAGCGGCCACACCTACTACGACAAGAGCAACAAGCTGGTCCTGGCGAGCAACCCGGACATCAAAACGGCGTTCGACCTGACCACCAAGATGGTCGACGCGAAGCTCTCCAACAACCTGCGCTCCTTCTCCGACGAATGGAACGCCGGGTTCAAGAACGCCACCTTCGCCACCATCGGCTGCCCGGCCTGGATGACCGGTGTCATCAAGGGGCAGGCCGGCGACGGCGCGGCCGGCAAGTGGGACATCGCCAGGGCGCCGGGCAACGGCGGCAACTGGGGCGGGTCGTTCCTGGCGGTGCCGAAGTCGAGCAAGCACCAGAAGGAAGCGGCGGAGCTGGCCAAGTTCCTGACCACGACGCAGAGCCAGACCGAGGTGTTCAAGAAGCTCGGCAACCTGCCCTCCTCGCCGCAGGCGCTCCAGGACCCCGCGGTGCTGGCCACCACGAACCCGTACTTCAGTGACGCGCCGACCGGCAGGATCTTCGGCGAGGGCGCGAGCAGCCTGAAGCCGGTCTACCTCGGGCCGAAGAACCAGGCCGTACGGGACGCCGTGGAGAACGCGCTGCGCTCGGTAGAGCAGGGCAAGGCCGCGAACGCGGCGTGGCAGGACGCGCTCAGCAAGGGTGCGGCCGCCGGCAAGTAACCCGTCACGGGGGGTGAGCGGTGGCGCCGGCAGACCCATTGCCGGCGCCACCCGCGACCCCGGACCCGGTGGACCGCCGCCATCTAGCTGAAGGACCCCTGATGAGCCTGGACCTCGACACGGCCGTGCCGGCCGGTCGGCACGGCCGCCGCGCGGGGCGGCAGCCCGGGCGTCAGCGCGCCCCACGCCGCTCGCTGACCCGGCTTGACCTCAGATTCTCGCCCTACCTCTACGTCCTGCCGTTCTTCGTCCTCTTCGCGATCTTCGGCGCCTACCCGATCGTCTACACCGCGTGGATCGCGCTCACCGACCGGTCGCCGATGAACGCGACGATCAGCTTCGTCGGGCTGGACAACTTCATTGAGCTGATCACCGAGGATCCGCAGTTCTGGAACGCCGTCGTCAACACGTTCGGCATGTTCGTCCTCGCCACGGTGCCGCAGCTGATGCTGGCGCTGATGCTGGCCAACGCGCTCAACCGGCGGATCCGGGGGCAGACCTTCTTCCGGATGGCGATCGCGATGCCGATCATCACCTCCACCGCGGTGGTCGCATTGATCTTCAGCATCATCTACGGGCGCGACTTCGGCCTGGTCAACTGGGGGCTCGACCTCGTCGGCATCGCCCCGCTCGACTGGCGGGCCAACCGGTACGCCTCCTGGTTCGCCATCTCCACAATGGTCGACTGGCGGTGGGTCGGCTACAACGCCCTGATCTACCTCGCCGCCATGCAGTCGATCAGCAAGGACATGTACGAGGCCGCCTCGCTCGACGGGGCCTCCCGGACCCGGCAGTTCTGGACCATCACCATTCCGCAGTTGCGCCCGACGATCATCTTCACGGTCATCATCTCGACCATCGGCGGGCTCCAGCTCTTCACCGAGCCGCTGCTGTTCACGAGTGGGTCGGGCGGACTC
Source organism: Micromonospora sp. NPDC049679 (assembly GCF_040659735.1). Classification (NCBI taxonomy): domain Bacteria; kingdom Bacillati; phylum Actinomycetota; class Actinomycetes; order Micromonosporales; family Micromonosporaceae; genus Micromonospora; species Micromonospora sp. NPDC049679. Next base: position 122,081 of record NZ_JBFANZ010000004.1, on the reverse strand, counting down.
TCCGGTGGCTCCGAGGGCCAGTTCCAGACGATCACGATGTACCTGCTCGACGTGATGAACAACCGGTTCCGCTGGGGCTACGCGGGGGCCGTCGCGCTCGTGCTGTTCCTGCTGATCGCGGTGGTCTCGATCGTCAACTACCTGCTGGCCCGTCGGATCAGCTCGGACACGTGAGGGAGGCGCGATGACCACCACCACCTTCGCCCCGGTGCCGGTCAACCCGGGCGCGGCGTCGCGGCGCGCGGCGCACGGCGCGGAGCGGCTCTGGAAGGCGAGCCCGCTGACCTGGATCGGGCTCGTCCTCGGCGTGATCCTGTCGCTCTTCCCGTTCTACTGGATGATCGTGATCGCGTCGCGTTCCAACGACGCGGCCAATTCCTGGCCGCCGCCGTTCCTGCCGGGCGGCAACCTCGGCGAGAACGTCCGGCGGGTGCTCGGCAATACCGATGCCAACATCGTCCAGGGCCTGCTCAACTCGGTCCTGGTCGCCGGCACGATCACCGCCGCGACCGTCTTCTTCGGCTCGCTCGCCGGCTTCGCCTTCGCCAAGCTCCGGTTCCGCGGCAAGAACGCGCTCTTATTGATCATCCTTGCCTCGATGATGGTGCCGATCCAGCTCGGGGTCCTGCCGCTCTACCTGCTGATGGCGAAGCTGGAGTGGCTCAACACCATGCCGGCGGTGACGGTGCCGTTTCTGATCAGCGGCTTCGGGATCTTCATGATGCGCCAGTACGCCGAGCAGGCCGTCCCGAACGAGCTGATCGAGGCGGCCCGGGTCGACGGTTGTTCCACCTGGCGCATCTACTGGCACGTGGTCGTGCCGGCGCTGCGCCCGGCGGCCGCCGTGCTCGGTCTACTCACCTTCATGGAGCAGTGGAACCAGTTCTTCTGGCCCTTCGTCGTGCTGGCCGACCCGGCCAACCCGACCGTCCAGATCTCGCTGCGTACGCTCAACTCGGCATACTTCGCCGACACCTCGCAGATCTTCGCCGGGACATTGATCGCCACGCTGCCGCTGTTCATCGTGTTCATCCTCTTCGGCCGCCAGATCATCGGCGGCATCATGGAAGGCGCCGTCAAGTCGTGACCAACCCAGCCAGCTCGCAGACCGCGCAACTCCTCGACAAGGGTGGGCAGGTCACCTTCCCGACCGGCTTCCTGTGGGGCGCGGCCACGGCGGCCTACCAGATCGAGGGTGCGGCGACCGAGGACGGCCGGACGCCGTCGATCTGGGACACCTTCAGCCACACGCCCGGCCGCGTCGTGCAAGGGCACACCGGCGACGTCGCCTGCGACCACTACCACCGGTTCCGCGACGACGTGAAGCTCATGGCCGAGCTGGGCCTGAAGTCGTACCGCTTCTCCGTCTCCTGGCCCCGGGTGCAGCCCGGCGGCTCCGGCCCGGCCAACCAGGCCGGCCTGGACTTCTACCGCCGCCTCGTCGACGACCTGCTCGACCACGGCATCGAGCCGTGGTTGACCCTCTACCACTGGGACCTGCCGCAGCCTCTGGAGGACGCGGGCGGCTGGCCGCTGCGGGACACCGCGGCCCGCTTCGCCGACTACGCCGAGCTCACCCACGCGGCCCTCGGCGACCGGGTGCGCTACTGGACGACGTTCAACGAGCCGTGGTGCTCGGCCTTCCTCGGGTACGGCTCCGGTGCGCACGCCCCGGGCCGCAGTGACGCCGCGGCTTCGGTGCGGGCCGCGCACCACCTGATGCTCGGGCACGGCCTCGCCGTGCAGGCGCTCCGCGCGGCGCGGCCCGAGCACGACCTGGGGATCACCCTCAACCTGTACGCGGTGTCGCCGCAGACCGACACCCCGGCGGACGCCGACGCCGCGCGTCGGATCGACGGGCTGGCGAACCGGGTCTTCCTCGACCCGATCCTGCACGGCGCCTACCCGGCCGACGTGATCGAGGACCTGCGCGAGGTGACCGACTTCTCGCACGTCCGCGACGGTGACCTCACGACCATCTCGACGCCGCTGTCGGTGCTCGGCGTCAACTACTACAGTCGGCACGTGGTCGCCGCGCCCGTCGAGGGCGCGCAGCCGGAGCCGTACTGGCGGGCCCCCTCCAACTGGCCCGGCAGCGAGCACGTCCGGTTCGTCACCCGGGGCGTCCCCGTCACCGACATGGACTGGGAGATCGACGCGCCGGGGCTGGTGGAGGTCCTGCAGCGGGTCAACCGCGAATACCCGGAGCTACCGCTCTACATCACGGAGAACGGCTCGGCCTTCGTCGACGAGGTCGTCGACGGCGAGGTCGACGACCCGGACCGGCTCGCGTACTTCGACTCCCACCTGCGCGCCTGCCACGAGGCGATCGCCGCCGGGATACCGCTACGCGGCTACTTCGCGTGGTCGCTGATGGATAATTTCGAATGGTCGTGGGGGTACACGAAGCGGTTCGGCATGGTCTACGTCGACTACGACAGCCAGCTCCGCATCCCCAAGTCCAGTGCCAGGTGGTACGCCGAGGTGATCCGACGTAACGGTCTGGCCGCACAATAGGCGTGGTCACCGTTTTTGATGGGGCTTACGGCGCCAGCTCCCGCGCGGGGCTGGCGCCGGCCCGCACAGCGTCGGAGGAGCAGACGATGACAACCCAGCGCACCCGCTCGCTCGGGCGCCCCACGCTCGACGCGGTCGCCGCCCGCGCCGGCGTCGGGCGGGGCACCGTCTCCCGCGTCGTCAACGGCTCGCCCCAGGTCAGCCCGGAGGCGCGCGCGGCGGTGCAAGCGGCGATCGCCGAGCTGGGCTACGTGCCCAACCGGGCGGCGCGGGCGCTGGTCACCCAGCGGACCGACTCGGTGGCGCTGGTCGTCTCCGAGTCCGAGGAGCGGGTCTTCGGGGAGCCGTTCTTCGCCGGCATCGTCCGCGGCATCAGTTCGGGGCTGCTCGACACCCCGATGCAGCTCTGGCTCGCGATGGCCCAGTCCCCGGCCGAGCGGGAGCGGGTCGAGCATCACCTCACCAACCAGCACGTCGACGGCGTGCTGCTGCTCTCCCTGCACGACGCCGATCCGCTCCCCACCCTGCTGGAGGAGCGGGGGCTGCCGACCGTGCTGGGCGGGCGCCCCGCGCGGATGTTGGAGCCCGGCGCGCAGCCGGCGTACTTCGTTGACGTGGACAACGCCGGCGGCGCACGCGAGGCGGTCGAATACCTCTTCGCGCGCGGTCGCCGCCGGATCGCGACCATCGCCGGACCGCAGGACATGGGCGCGGGCCTGGCGCGGTTGACCGGTTACCGCGAGGCGCTGCGGCAGCGCGGGGGCGTGGTGAGCGAGGAGCTCATCGCCTACGGGGACTTCAGCGAGGGGAGCGGCGCGGCCGGGATGCGCCGGCTCCTGGAGGTCTGCCCGGAGCTCGACGCGGTCTTCGTCGCCTCCGACCTGATGGCGTGCGGTGCGCTGCGGGCGCTGCGCGAGGCCGGCCGGCGGGTGCCGGAGGACGTGGCCGTGGTGGGCTTCGAGGACGCGGCGATCGCCAAGCAGGCCGACCCGCCGTTGACCACGGTGCATCAGCCGGTGGAGGAGATGGGGCGGCAGATGGCGCGCCTGCTCGTGTCGCGGATCCGGCGCGAGGAGCTCGCCGCGCCGTACGTGCTGCTCGACACCCACATGGTGCCCCGCGCATCCGCCTGACCAGGCCGGCCCCGGCTCGCCGATCTCGTAATTTCGGGCGCGTTTATGCTGCGGGTAATCCCTTTTGTCCGCCACGGTAAATGCAAGATTTGCCGGGGATCGTGTCCGGGGAAGACGCCGCGGCTGGTAGGCCCGCCGCGCCCGCCCCCCTCCAGGCCATCCAGAGTGACTCGACCGCCGCGGTCGAGGAGCAGAGCGTCACCACCAACGAGATGAGCCGCAACGTGGCCGAGGCCGCCACCGGCGTGTCCGAGATCGCGTCGAACATCACCGGCGTGGCCACAGCGGCCCAGAGCACGAGCGCCGGCGTCATCGAGTCACGCCGCGCGGCCCAGGACCTGGCGCGGATGAGCGGCGATCTCCAACAGCTCGTCGGGCGCTTCACGTACTGAACCGCATCCTTGACGATCTTGGAGTTATGGCTCCACAAATCAGACAGAAACGAGCCATAACTCCAAGATCGTCGGGATCATGGGGGTCAGCTGGCCCAGCGGCGCAGCTCGCGGCGGGCCAGCGACGCCCGGTGCACCTCGTCGGGGCCGTCGGCCAGGCGCAGCGTGCGGGCCTGCGCCCAGAGAGCGGCGAGCGGGGTGTCCTGGCTGACCCCGGCCGCGCCGTAGCCCTGGATTGCCTTGTCGATCACCCACTCGGCCATTGCCGGAGTGGCGATCTTGATGGCCTGGATCTCGGTGTGCGCGCCCTTGTTGCCGACCGTGTCCATCAGCCAGGCGGTCTTGAGCACCAGCAGCCGGGCCTGCTCGATCCGGACGCGCGACTCGGCGATCCAGTCGCGGATCACGCCCTGCTCGGCGAGGGCCCGCCCGAACGCGATCCGGTCGGAGGTGCGCTGGCAGAGCAGCTCCAACGCCCGCTCGGCCATGCCGATCAACCGCATGCAGTGGTGGATGCGCCCCGGACCGAGGCGTGCCTGGGCGATCGCGAACCCGTCCCCCTCGCCGGCCACCAGGTGGCCGGCGGGGACCCGTACCTCGTCGAAGCTGATCTCCGCGTGGCCGCCGTGCGCGCCGTCGCTGAAGCCGAAGACCGTCATGCCGCGGTGCACCGTCACGCCGGGGGCGTCCCGCGGCACCAGCACCATGCTCTGCTGGCGGTGCCGGTCGGCGTCGGGGTCGGTCTTCCCCATCACGATGAAGATCTCGCAGCGCGGGTCCATCGCCCCCGACGACCACCACTTGCGGCCGCTGATCACGTATTCGTCGCCGTCGCGGCGGATCCGGGTGGCGATGTTGGTGGCGTCGGAGGAGGCGACCTCGGGCTCGGTCATGCAGAACGCCGAGCGGATCTCGCCTTCGAGCAGCGGACGCAGCCAGCGCTCCTGCTGGGCCGGCGAGCCGAACTCCGAGAGCAGCTCCATGTTGCCGGTGTCCGGCGCCGCGCAGTTGAGCGCCTCGGGCGCGAGGTGCGGGCTGCGGCCGGTCAGCTCGGCGAGCGGCGCGTACTGCAGGTTGGTCAGGCCGGCGCCGTGGCGGGCGTCGGGCAGGAACAGATTCCACAGGCCGCGGTTGCGCGCCTCGGCCTTGAGCTCGTCCATCACCGGCGGGCGCGCCCACGGGTCGCCCGCCGCCGCCACCTGCTCGGCGTGCACCGACTCCGCCGGGTAGACCCGGTCGACGAGGAACTCGTGCAGCTCGTCGTAGAGCTCCGAGGTGCGGGCGTCGAAGCTGAAGTCCATCTAGTCCTCCTTGAGGGCGGTCAGCCCGTGCGCGACGAGGGGCTCCACCATGTCGCCGATCCGGTCGAAGCCCTCACCGAGCGTCTGGCCCAACGTGTAGCGGTAATGGATGCCCTCGCAGATCACCGCGAGCTTGAAGCAGCCGAGCGCGATATGCCAGTGCAGCGGGCCGATGTCGATGCCGCTGCCGGCCGCGTACCGGTCGATCAGCTCGGACCCGGCAGGGAAGCCGGCGCGCGGGCCGAGCCCGTCGGCGACCGGGTTGTTCGTCGCCGCGTCGCCGCCGCCGAGCACATCCCAGTACGTCAGCAGCAGCCCGAGGTCGGCGAGCGGGTCGCCGAGCGTGGCCATCTCCCAGTCGAGCACCGCCCGGACGGTCATCGTCGCGGGGTCGGCCATCAGGTTGTCGAGCCGGTAGTCGCCGTGCACCAGCCGCGCCGTCGACGAGCTTTCCGGCACGGTCGCGCCGAGCCCTTCGCGCAACTCGTCGATGCCGGGCAGGGGGCGGCTGCGCGAGCGGTCGAGTTGGCCGCCCCAGCGGCGGACCTGCCGGGCGAGATAGCCCTCCGGGCGGCCGAAGTCGGCCAGGCCGACGGAGTCCGGGGCGACGGTGTGCAGCGCGGCCAGGGTGTCCATCATCGCGAAGGCGAGTGCCCGGCGCTGCTCCGCGCTCAGCTCATCGGTCTGCGTCCGGGTGCGGTAGACCACGCCGCTGACCCGCTCCATCAGGTAGAACGGCGCGCCGAGCACGGAGTCGTCGTCGCAGAGCAGCAGGGTCTGCGGCACCGGCACGGCGGTCGGGGCCAGCGCCGAGATGACGCGGTATTCGCGCCCCATGTCGTGGGCGGTGGCGAGCACGTGACCGAGCGGCGGGCGGCGCAGCACGAACTCGCGGGCGCCGCCGCGCACGACGTACGTCAGGTTGGACTTGCCGCCGGCGATCAGCCGGGCGGTCAGCGCGCCGTCGACCAGATCGGGGCGGTGCCGGGCCAGGTGGCCGGCGAGCCGGTCGAGATCGAGTCCCGCCGGGGGCTGCGCGGACTCCGGCATCAGCGGCCCGATCCGTGAGTCGGGACGCCGACCGGCGCGCGCGTCGGCACACGACGGCGCGGCGGTCCGGGCGCCGCTGGCACGGGATCCGTTACCGGGCGGTAGGTCATCCGAACAGTTGATGGGACCGAGGTCGCAGTGTCAAGTGCGGTCGTTGCCGCCCCGTCCGGAGTGCCGGTCGTTGCCGCCCTCGCCCCGGGTGCGACGTCGGACGAGAGCCGGCCACGGCAAGGTGCGGCACCGCGGTGAGTGGGCACTGCCATGGGGGGCATGACCTGCGTGGCGTGCGGTTTTTTTGCGGCCGGGACATGCCGCCGCAACAGGGGCGAAATGGTCAACGGCCAGGCTGGGTGTCGGTCGGCGGGGGCGCGTCGACCTGTCGACAGGAAGGGGCTGACATGTTGTTGAGGGTTCGCGTGACGCTGCCGGACCGGCCGGGAGCGCTCGGGCAGGTCGCCCGCACGCTCGGTGTCGCCGGCGCCGACATCGTCCAGGTCGTGGTCCTTGAGCGGCTGGGAGGGCGGGCCATCGACGACTTCACGGTGGTGTGGCCGGGTGTGGCACGCATGGAGCGGCTCCTCAGCGGCCTCGGCGCGATCCCCGGAGTGCAGGTGGACGGCGTCTGGCGGGCGATCGGCGCGCCCGGCAACGGCGGGCAGGACGCGGAACTGCTCGGCCAGGTCGCCGCCAATCCCACGGACGGTCTGGCCACGCTCGTCGACGCCGTACCCGGACTGCTGGCCGCGGACTGGGCGGTGGCCGCGGTCGTGCCGGCGGACTGGGCGCTGCGCAACGGCGCCGCCCCCCGGGCGGCGCGGTTCGACCCCGCGGTCGCCGGGCCGCCCGACCCCTTCGGGGCGCAGCTCGACCCGGCGGAGTGCGAGCCGGCCGTGACCTACGCGAGCTGGCGCACGCCGCAGCCGTTGCGGCTGCCCGAGGTGACCCCGCTGCGGGCCCGGGCCATGGACGGACCGGACGGGGAGCGCTACGCGGTCGCCCCCTTCGGTCGGGCGGGGCTGGTGCTCATGGTGGTCCGCAACGACGGCGACGGGCTGCCCGCGGCGGCCTTCCACATCAGCGAGGTCGACCGGATCGCCCAGCTCGTCCGGGCCGCCGCGACCGTCCTCGGCGACCGGCTCGACCTGGTCAGCGCGGCGCCGCCCGACTTTTCGATCATGAAAAGTCACGGCTGAGCAATCTGGGAGAAACAGGAAAGAGCCAGGCTAGAGCTGGGACAAGGTGGTCTCCTGAGAGGTAGGGCCGCAGAACCGGGTTTGTTGGGCCCGGCGGCGGGCGGCCCGAGGCGGTACGCGTGGAAGGGGGACACCCCATGGCACTCTGGCGGATCAGGGCGACCGTCGACGACCGGCCGGGCTTTCTGGCCGTGCTCGCCGCGAGCCTGGCCCTGAAATCGGTCAACATCCTGGCGGTGCAGGTGCACACGACGGAGGTGGGCGCCGTCGACGACTTCCTCGTCGACGCGCCCGACGCGATGACCGAGACGGAACTGGTCGCGGCGGTCGAGCGGGGACGCGGGCGTGACCCGTGGGTGACCCGGGCCGAGGCGCGTGGGCTGGCGGACCAGCCGACCCGCACGCTGGGGCTGGCGAACCGACTCGTCCGCGACCCCGAGTCACTCGGTGACGTGCTCGGCGTGCTCCTCGGCGCCACCGCGGTCACCTGGCGACCGACCTCCGGCTCGCCGTCGCAGGGCTTCCACGACGACGCGATGAAGCTGCCGGACCCCGCCGGCGGCTCCTTCGAGATCGTCCGGGCCGCACCCGGTTTCACCCCGGCCGAGTACGCCCGGGCCCAGGCCCTGGTCGAGTTGGCCGCGACGATCGGGCGCCGCAGCACCGACCAGATCGCCGTGATGCTCGCCGACGGGTCGGAGCTGACCCTGCGACCGGCGACCAGCGACGACCTGCCCGCGGTGCTGGCGATGCACGACCGCTGCTCGGCCGGCACCCTGCACCGTCGCTACCTGAGCGGCTCCTCCGCACCCTCGCGGGCGCTGCTCAACCGGCTGCTCGAGCCGGCACACGGGGTGACGCTGCTGGCCGTGGCCGCTGATCCCGAGCGGGTTGTCGCGATGGCCAACCTGATCGCCGAAGGGCAACTCGGCGAGGTGGCGCTGCTGCTGGAAGACGGTTGGCAGCGCCGGGGGCTCGGCACCTCGCTGCTGCGCCGGCTGGCCGCGCACGCCGGCTGGTCCCAGCATGCCGCGCTGGTCGCGCACACCCAGGCCGACAACGTCGGCATGCTGCGTACGCTGCAACGCCTGGGCCGGCCGGGGCCGATGGAGCGGGACGGCAATTTCGTCAGCGTCACCGTGCCGTTGGCCGGGACGCCGGCGCCGGGACCGGCCTCCGTGCCGGCACAAACTCCTGCCTCGTCGGCGTAGGCAGGAGCCCGTTCGGTGGCCCGGCCCTGGTTCAGGACCGGGCCACCGGAGCGGGCACGACTATCGGCTTCCCAATGAGCTGATGCAATCATGATCGTATGCGGGTGACCTGCCGCTTCTTGTTTCGAATGCTCCATTCCTGGGTCGCAAACGGCGGTCCGTGTGCTCGGCAGTTCAAGATCAGCCGGGTACCCGCCATCGGCGCGGGCAAGCCGAGCAGCTTATCGCCCGGCGCACGAGTGTCCGTATGTCCGTCAAGGCCTGCTTGACGTGGGCGGCGCCGAGCGGCGGCTCACTCCCCGGGGGAGGTTGTCGACGGCAGACAGTAAGGATGAGGGAGGGGGCCACGCGCTGCATTCGCCGACCAGCGGCCGGCGCACGACGGCGTCCACAAAACGGCAACAACGACTCGCCATGCAGTGAATGCTTATCTCAATCGGTGCGTACGAACAACGTAGGTAAGTTTCTGAGCCACAAAGAGATGAACTCGATCAAATCTCACCTATCTCAAGATAGGGTCGGTATGCTGGATGGATCTGGTATCTCTGTGGCTTACGAAACGCTTTAGTCAGTTTACGCGCTAGCACGTTTGCCCTTCTCATTTCTCCCTCTGTTCCTCCATAGTCGAAAGCTGACTCGCTCGTCTCTATGCCGAGGAAGCCCAGGCGACGGAGGATCACCACGAGGTTGTCCTTGCTGCTAATAGACGACGAAGCCTTGAGAATTCGGGTTAAGCGAGGCTCATTAATTATCGAGTTTTCCCCAGCGAACTCTATTAGTACGGGCTCCAAATCGATCTGTGTCGCAACACCCTCCACCAGTAATGCCTCAAACGCGAAAGTGCTGTAGGCGTTTTCGGCCTCAAGAATGTCGTTCTCCTGCACTCGTTCATGTTTCGCGTTACTTGCTCTCAAAACCGCCGCGTTCGCAAAAAACACCAGGTCTCGCGGTCGGGGCTGAACGCGTGACAGCATATAGTCCCGCGTTGGAATGCCTCTAACTGTGCGAACGAATGCATTATCCCAAAGATCGCTGGCATTCTGGCTTTTCGTCCTCGAAGCCAGAAACCGGTCTTCTAACACCCGCGCGAGTAGCTCAGTATCCCTCCATTCGATCTCGGTGGTAGCAATCTTGTCAGGTTCACGTGCATGGTCACGTACGAACGCGTATATGTCGCTGCGCAAAAAAACTGTGAGCGTCACGTTCACGCTAGTCTTGCGAGAGCTTTCTTTCTTAAACTCGTCGACAATTCTCCCAACCACCGTTAGTAGTCCAAGTAGGAGCCGTGAGAGTAGCTCTAGGTCCGCGCCTCTATGCCACGCCTTATCCAAATTGTCGACAAGAATTGCGATCCGGTTTCGCTCGAATAGCGCACTGCCGATCAAGTTGCGAAGCGTCTTCAGGGTGTCTCCGTAAAGAGCAGCATTCACGCTTTGCCGCGATGATTCTATGTCGTGTTCGTCGACTCCTTTGGACAAGGCGCCATCCAACGACTTGACGAGGCGTTCAAGACGTATCGAGAAGCTCGCTTCAGAACCCCGGTGTTGGTCTTCGAGACATTGCCGAAGTTGGTCGAGGGGCGAACCGCTTGGTACACCGGCAGGACGGCTTTCGGCCTCTTCTACCGCCCGCGCGGCTACTTCGGTATACAGGAGATACTTCCAAAGCCCTTCGATCAGGTAATCCCCCAAGTGTCTAGATTCGATTTTCTTCAGTACTTCCAGGAGACCCTCAAGCTCATAGCTCGCCGGTTTAACGACACAAACGAGGTTTCTCGCGTCGGACCGCAGTGCTTCGGCTGCCTGAAGCATGTTGGCGGTCTTTCCCGTGCCCTTCTTCCCAGTAAAAATCGTGGCTGCCGCATCTACAACGTCGCGAAAGTCGCGCGTCTCCACGAAATAGTGATCAAGACCTTCCTGATCACTCTCCGCGACATGATTACCGAAACGGAGAGCGGCGAGCTCAACACTCAGATGCTTCCGAACTCGCGTGGCAGCCCTTTGGGTTGGTGGGCGAAGATTCTCCATCCAACCCACCGCTCGCTTTTCTAGGTCTGCGGCGTTCCTGTAGCGAAGTGCTAGGTCTCGATAGTCAATCGCTGTCTTGGCGGTGTCTTCGATGACTATAAGCACCTCTCGTCCAAGTCCACGAGCGATTCCCGCTAACAGCGACGCACGGGCATTGGCCGTATCGGAAAGGAACGCCCGTTCCGGGGTCATGTGGAAAACCGCTACCCTGGACATGAATAGCTCCTCGGCAAACCATGCCAATGGCGTCCCGCCGTATTCGTCGAGATCCACGTTGGTGACGGCGAACTTTTCGTAGGAATCAAGGGTGCGGGAAAGCCTTCGGCTCGCCTCGTCTTCTTTGAAACTGGGCATGTAAAACAACTTTGACTCATCGGGTGGCGGAAGTTCGGCACCATCCGTCAGATCGTCCCAAAGGGACAATGGCGGCGCATCCAATATTCTCTGAATTTCCTTACTTAGGTCTTCTGCGTTGCGATAGGAAGTGGTTCCTGTTGTAACAAGTAGTGCAAAATCCCGAAGAGCCTTGATGGCGCCGGCATCTTGGGAATCAATCAGAATCGCTACCCGTTTCCGTTTGCCAATTGCCAGGCCCAACTCGAACAGCACGTTGTGGCTAAGCGTGGACAACTCAAATAGGCCAACAGTGCAACGATCAATGGCCTTTTCGACCTCGTTTACGATCAGCCGGCCGTCGACAAGTAGATCTTCCCAGGAGACTGAATGCGCTATATGTGCGCCATCGGTCAAACCGGACGCAACGCTATGCATCGTTTCTCTCAAGATGCTGGGCTTAGCGCTGTACCCGAAGAAGAGATGTTCCACGCTGGTCCTTCCTAACTTGCCGATTTGGCCCTGTTGAGGATGGTTGTTGGTGGTTTCAATGGTGGGCGGACTTAGACAGGTTCAGCGACGTTACACCAAACAGAGAGTTGGCATTGTCATTTTGGGGACACCATCGAAAGATCTCCTACCAGATTCTGGTCTATTTCCCTGACCGCAGCGCCGCGAGATTAGCCTCGTATCAGCACATCAACTCCGCCTGCAAGCCAGACGCTCGAACCGCATATTGATCCGGCTTCAGTCGCTATGTCGCCAGCGCGACACAAAACACGATCAAATAAGCAAAAACGAACGCGAGTGGAACCCATTGCTCCAGATGCGTGACCGGCCAATACAGCGCTTTATCTTTGCCGGAGCCGACCGCCTTCCACTCGGCCAGCCAGTACGGCGAGGCGGGCAGCCTTTCTTCTAGGGCGCCGATCACTCGGTATTTTGCCGAGCTTAGCTGCCGATAGGACCTTAGTATCCAGAACCACGCGCCACACTGCACAAGCAGCATTATCAGCGGAACAATGAGGAAGAATCTGGGACCTCGAGCTAGGGTCTGCGTAAACGCACCGGCACCGGCGACGATGGCGGTGTTCACCGTGAGGAAGAACGTGTTGGTAAGGCCGCGACGTGCAGTGATTCGATCCGTCATCTCGACGTAGATCTTGTATTGCTCCAAGATCGCCGCCTGATACTTTTCTCCAGATCCCGTGTAACTTCCGTCATCGATGGCGGTCCACAAACCGGCACGAACCTCGGCTATTGATACCTGGCCACGCTCGAAGTGTGTTCGGACACGACCTGTGATATTCATGGGTGCCAGTATGGCCCAGTTTCCTCCCTGATCCCAGCCCGCCTTTCGCCACCAAGGCGGCCTCACACACGGTTTAGCGGATGCCTGCAGCCCGCATTGGAGCCAAAGCGAGACACCGGCATCGCGCAGGTCATATGGGCGGCCCGCCAACGGTGAGTCGACACGGTCGGGCGGGAGTGCTAGCGCCCGAGCCTCTTCCCGGAGTACGGGTTCAGCTTGTGCAGGTCTGACACGGCCTCGTGGAGCTGCGCACACAGGTAGACGCACAGCGCGACCGGGTCCTCGGCGTACTCCGCAGTGAGAGTGAGCCGGGCGGGTCCGCATGGCCACGGGTGGGCGCAGGCACGGCACAGCCGCAGTGGACGCTGAGGGACATGGGGACGAGGCGCGGCACGCGTAATCACCAGCGGCCCCCGTTGGCCCGCCACTCCTGCGCAGGGGTCGTCAGCACCCCTGCCTGATTCCAGTTGATGGCGGTCGGTCCGTCCCACGTCGGCCTGCGTCCGATGATCGTCGGACGTGCCGGCGAGTGCGTCGGAAGGGGGCGTAATCGGCGGCTGGCGAGGCATGGCTTCCATTGCCGTCCGCACGTGCACCAGCGACCGAGGCGTAGCGATGCGTGACCTGACCGGCGCCCAGTGGCGCAAGAGCACCCGTAGCAGCAACCAGGGCAACTGCGTCGAGGTGGCCGACAACCTGGCCGACGTGGTCGGTGTCCGGGACAGCAAAGACCCGGACGGGCTCGCGTTGAGGTTCGAGCCGCAGGCGTGGCAGTCCTTCGTCCTACTGGTCAAGACGCTCTGACGCGCCGCCACGTACGAGGCCCCCAACAGCACGCCGGGGGCGTTGTTGCGTCTGGGCCTGCGAGTTGCCACGCCATTGCCTCGGCGTGCCGGCGCGACACGGCTTCCGTCTGCCCCGAGTTACTCCGCCCGCTCACAGGGTGCGGAGGCGGGATCGGGCAGCGCCCCCGTCTCAACCTGATCTTGGGGACTGGGTCGGTGTGGAGAGTGGGCCCCGCCCTAAACGTCATCCTCGTCAAGGTACGGCCGGTGCTCGGCGATCCACTTCTCGACGTCCTGTGCCCGCCAGAC
>NZ_JBFANZ010000004.1:0-108422 GCF_040659735.1 Micromonospora sp. NPDC049679 | reverse complement strand
GGGTCGGTGTGGAGAGTGGGCCCCGCCCTAAACGTCATCCTCGTCAAGGTACGGCCGGTGCTCGGCGATCCACTTCTCGACGTCCTGTGCCCGCCAGGCCCGGCCCATGGCCAGGGTCTCGATCGGTGCCGGAAAGTCGGGCCGCGCCACGATCTGATCCGTTCGCTGGCGACTGATCCCTAGCCGCACGCGAATCTCCTGGGCGCCCATCAACTTCATGTCGACGCACCCTAGGTAGGTGCCTGCTAGTCACAAGCCATCTGTACAGGAGCCTAGTAGGCACTTGACAAGGGCGAGGCGGAACGGTCAGCCTAGGCACATGCCTAGACCCCCTGCGTCGGTGCCGATGAGTCCGACGCATCGTCGCGACTGGCGCCGGTGGTGGCGCCGCTGCACGTGCGGATACCCCTGGCCCTGTCCTGACCGGCACTACGCCGGCCCCGCTGTCCCGCCTTACCCCATGCGATACCGGAATGACCGCTGGAACGGGCCGACCATCGCGACGCCGCGCGTCGGCAGCCCCGGCTGGTTGACACGGGGCCAGGAGTATCGGGCGAATGGCGGGCGGCACTGGTGAGGCCGACACCTCTGCCCCCGCACACACCACTGCGGCCCGCGTGGACGTGTCGAGAGTGCGCCGACGAGTGGCCGTGTGAGCGGGCACGCATCGCGCTCCTTGTCGACTTCCAATCCGATCGGGTCGGCTTGAGTGTCTTCCTGTGTTCGCTCATGCATGAGGCGATCGGGGATCTGCCGTCGGCGCTCACGCCAATCTTGCTGTTCCAGCGCTTCCTGGCCTGGGCACCCACGCCGAGGCTTCCCTGAACTCACCCGCAACGGTGCCGGGCTGTCGGCTGCGCGGACCGCGGTGGGGGAGAGGGTTGCGCGTCGCCCCGTCGCGGTTCCGCCTACGCGGGGCGTTACTCCGCCGCCACTACCGACCGTCGTCGCCGATCAAGATCCACCATCGGCCGGACGCTACGGACGCGGCGAGCCTCGCACCAGTCGGACGAATGGCTATCGGTAGGCGCCGTAAGTGGGCTGGCCAGCGGTTGTTCAGCCGCAGCGTCGCGGTTTCCGGTCCCCGTCGCGTCACGTCGTCCGCCACAGGGGAACGATGGGGTCAGGCAACGGTGCGGGCATCGCCAGCCAAACGGCCGGGTCACGGAGGCCGTCGCAGTCGTCGTACCGAGAGCCGCTGAGCGCGTAACGGCAGGTTCCCCGGCGGCGCCAATGACGCGCCGCGAGACCCCGACCGGCCATGAACGGTCAAGCCTGAGCAGATCCCGCGACGCGCCAAGCGACTCGCCCGACCGGATCGGGCAGACTTCTGAGGGCCCTGCGGGGCGGTCGACACCGTTCGGCATCAATATTGTGGAATAGCTATGGCCACGTCAGCGGCTCGCTGGCCGGCGCCGCTCAGGTAGTAGGATCTCCCACTGTTCGCGATCGCACTCTCCGCGCTTGGTACGGCGAGTCGGGATCACAGATCATACGAAGGTGATCATGGAAAGCGGCGCGCCGAAGTTAACCGTTGTTGTACCGACGTACAACGAACGCGACAACCTGCCCAAGATCGTCGAGCTTCTCGCGGCGTTGAAGATCCCCAACATGCACATCCTGGTCGTCGACGACAGCTCCCCGGACGGCACGGGTGAGGTCGCCGACAAGCTCGCGATCGAGGCGCCGATTCCCGTCGGGGTGCTCCACCGGACCGTCAAGGACGGGCTGGGGCGCGCCTACGTCGAGGGGATGACCCGGGCGCTGGCCGAAGGCGCGGACATCGTGATCCAGATGGACGCCGACCTCTCCCACCCGTGTGAGGCCATCCCCGGCATGGTCGAGATGCTGACGACCACGGACGCGGCCGTCGTGCTCGGCTCGCGCTACGTGGCCGGCGGCGCGGTGGCCAGCGAATGGCCGTGGCACCGCAAGGCGCTGTCAGCCTGGGCGAACTTCTACGTCAACACGATCCTGCGGCTGCGGGTCAAGGACGCGACCGCCGGCTTCAAGGCCTGGCACGCCGCCACCCTCCGGGCGATCGACGTCGAGTCGGTGCAGAGCAACGGCTACGCCTTCCAGGTGGAGATGAACTACCGGACCGTCCAGCGAGGGATGACGATCGCCGAGGTCCCCATCCGGTTCGAGGAACGCAGCGACGGCGTGTCGAAGATGAGCCTGGGCGTGCAGATGGAGTCCGCGCTCGTGCCGTGGAAACTGCTGTTCAGCAGCGCGGGACGTTAGTCCGCCTGCATCCCGGGAAGACTTAGAGCCGGACCCAGTTACTCCACAGGGAGGCCGGCGTGAGTGAGCGCGACCGTGAAGAACCCCCGCAGCGGGGCACCAATCCGCGCGGCGGCGTCTACCCGGCGCGCGCGGAGGACGAGCCGACGGTGATCCCCCACGCCGACCAGAGCGAGGGGCGCACCACGTTCGAGGGGAAGCCGTCGAAGGAGCGCCCCGCCCCGGCCATCCCCGACCGCCCGATGCGCCCTCAGGCCTGAAGCCACCCGTGATCGCGAAGAGTTCGGCCGGCTATGGCGAGCCGAACTCTTCGCGATCATGAAGAATCAGGTGGCGGGGTAGCTGTTGTAGTCGGGGAAGTTGCCATAGAGGCGCTGACCGTCGCCGCCCGTCGTGACCGCGTGCACGAGCAGGTCGCCGCCGACGAACGCGCCCTTCCACGAGGCGCCCCGTCCGCCGAACGGCTCGTCGCGGTCGCCGCGCGAGCGCGGCTTGTTGATGCCGACCTTGAACGCCTGCAGGTCGACGGCGAGCTTCGCCGCCTCGTCCTCGTCGTCGCAGGCGAGGCTCGCGACCAGGGCGCCGTTGGAGGCGTTCATCGCGGCGAGCAGCTCGTCTTCGGTGTCGACGACGACGATCGTGTCGACCGGTCCGAACGGTTCGGCGTGCATCAGCCGGGAGCGGCCGGGCGGGGCGAGCAGCACCGACGGCGCGACGTACGCCGAGGTGTCCTGACCGTCGAGGAACGGCGCCCCGTCGAGCTTGCCCCGGTAGATCGGGACGGCGCCGCCGCGTACCGCCTCGTCGACCTTGCGGCGCAGCTCCTCGGCCTTCGCGGCGCTGATCAGCGGTCCGAAGTCGAGCTCGGGGAGCGCGTCGCCCTCGGTCCAGTCGTCGCCGACCGCGAGCGGGTGGCCGAAGCGGACCGAGCGGACCACCGGCAGGTACATGTCGAGGAACTGGTCGACCAGCTCGCGCTGGACCACGAACCGGGGGTACGCGGTGCAGCGCTGCTTGCCGTACTCGAAGCCCTTCTTGAGGTGCTTGGCGAGCAGGTCCCACTGGGAGAAGTTCCAGATGCCCCAGGCGTTGAGGCCCTCCTGCTCGATGAAGTGGCGCTTGTCGGAGTCGAGCAGCGCCGCGGCGACCTTGCCGCCGTTGGAGCGGCCGCCGACGAACGCGACGGCGCCGATCTCCGGCGCGCGGACGAGCACCTCGGAGAGCTCCTCGCCGCCGCCGGAGAGCAGGGTGGCCGGCAGTCCGGCGCGGCGCATCAGCGCGTGGGCGACGGTGAGGCAGACCGCGCCGCCCTGGGACGGGGTCTTGGCGATCACCGCGTTGCCGGCGAGGAGCTGGACCAGCTCGGCGTGGACCAGGACGCTCATCGGGTAGTTCCAGCTGGCGATGTTGCTGACCGGGCCGTCGAGCGGCTCGCGGCCGTCGGCGAGCATCCGGTCGATCTCCTCGACGTACCAGCGCACGCCGTCGAGCGCCCGGTCGACGTCGGCGCAGGCGAGCCGCCACGGCTTGCCGATCTCCCAGACCAGCAGCATGGCGAGCAGGTCACGGTGGAGGGTCAGCTCGTCGAGGGCGTCGGTGACCCGGGCCTTGCGCTCGGCGAGGGGAGTGGCGGCCCAGTCGCGGTGTTCGGCGGCGGCGAAGCGTACGGCGGCACGGGCCGACTCGGCGTCCAGCCGGGGCAGGTTGACCAGGTCGGTGTTGTCGAGCGGGGTGCGGACCGGGGTCGGCGTGCCGACCGACTTCCACCCGCCTTCCACCAGGTTGCGCAGGGTGGTGGTGTGCGGTGCGGTGTCGAAGGCTTCGGGGGTCGCGGCGACGGCGCGGGCGAGGGTGTCGTCCCATGCGGTGCCGGGGGCAAGGCGTAGAGCCATCGTGTCTCCCTCGGGTCTGACCAGTCGGGCGGCGGCATCGATGGCACCGCTGATCTAGGGCGACTGTGCAGGCTCCGGTAACGGGCGGGCAACAGTACGCTCGTATGCCAGGATGACGCGCGTCCGGCTAAACGCTCATTCAGGTCCATTGGCGGCGGGCGGTAAGCCGAGGACCAGGTATTATGTCGATATAAAATAGATGGAAGTCGATAATGTGACCCGTGTCTATTGAACGGAAAACGGTTTCCTCGCGTACCCGTACCGTCCGGTTCTCACATGGACGGCCGCGCGGCTTGTCAGTAACCGGTTCGGACGGCCGACATGACGACTCGCCGGTGGCGAACCACCGGCATAGCGCATCGTCTCCGCGTTGGCGGGATGTGCAGCGAAATAATCCGAGGCGTCCGGGCCGTGGCTACGCTTCCGGGCTATGTCCAGGTCCTGCCGGGCGCTGCTCGCCGTCACCGTCGCACTGCCGCTGCTCGGATGCGTCACGGAACGCACCGGCCCGGCGCCGACCCGCGCGCCCGCGACGAAACCGGCGGCCTCCACGGCCCTGGCGCCCGACGGCTTGACCGATCGGTTGCCCGGCATGCCCGACTACCCCGACCCCCGCAACATCTACGCGGCGGCCGGTCCCAACATGCTCAGCGACCAGGTCCGCGGCCACCGCAGTCTCGTCTATGTGCCGCACACGATCAGCAACGACGTCCACGTCATCGATCCCGAAACCTACAAGGTCATCGACAAGTACCCCGGCGGCTCCGAGGCCCAGCACGTCGTCCCCTCCTACGACCTGTCCACGCTCTACGTCGCGTCCAGCAAGGTGCCGGGCGGTGGCCTCGTGCCGATCGACCCGAAGACCGGCAAGCCGGGCAAGGAGATCAAGGTCGAGGACGTCTACAACCTCTACTTCACCCCGGACGGCAAGCAGGGCATCGTCGTGGCCGAGTACTTCAAGCGACTCGACTTCTACGATCCGAAGACGTGGAAGAAGCAGTCGTCGGCCGAGTACCCGGACTGTGCCGGCATCAACCACCTGGACTACACGGCCGACGGCAAGACGATCCTCGCCAGTTGCGAGTTCGCCAACCGGGTGGTGGCGATCGACACGGCGAGCCGCCGCAAGCTGCGGCACTTCGATCTCGACAAGTCGCAGGACGGCATGCCGCAGGACACCCGGCTGACCCCGGACGGCAAACACTTCCTGGTCGCGGACATGCACGCGCACGGGGTCTACGTCTTCGACGGCGCCGCCACGAAGAAGACCGGCTTCATCCCGACCGGTCGCGGCGCCCACGGCGTCTACTTCAGCCGGGACGGCCGCCGTGCCTTCGTCACCAACCGCGACGAGGGGAGCGTCAGCGTGCTGGACACCGCGACGCTCAAGCCCGTGGCGAAGTGGCAGATCCCGGGCGGCGGGAGCCCCGACATGGGCGGCCTCTCGGCCGACGGCAACGAGCTCTGGCTCGCCGGCCGCTATCACGGCGAGGTCTATGTGATCGACACCAACGACGGCAAGCTGATCAAACGTATCCCGGTGGGGAACGGCGCGCACGGCCTCGTCATCTGGCCCCAGCCCGGCCGCTACTCCCTCGGCCACACCGGCAACATCCGCTAGCCCGCCGCCCCGTCCTCAGCGGCTGCGGGTGACGCCGTGCTCGACACAGGTCGCCGACCAGCCGGCCGGCAGCACCTGCACCTTCATCCGGCGGCGGCACGCCGGACAGAACCGGGGTGGTTCGAGCGCCCGTGCGGCCTCGCACGCCGCGTGCGCGCCGGCGCTCGCGTCGCCGCCGCAGCGGTCACACCAGATGGTCACGCCCCCACCTCATCTACAACGTGGCGGAGAGTGCCTTGACCGGCATCTTCAGGTCGTCGAGCAGGGCGAGGTCGTCGGTCGCCGGACGCCCCAGGGTCGTCAGGTAGTTGCCGACGATCACCGCGTTGATGCCGCCGAGCAGGCCATCCCGGGTGCCGAGGTCGCCGAGGGTGATCTCCCGGCCGCCGGCGTACCGCAGGATGGTGCGCGGCATCGCCAGCCGGAACGCGGCGATCGCGCGCAGCGCGTCGCGGGCCTCGACCACCGGCTGGTCACCCAGCGGGGTGCCCGGGCGGGGGTTGAGGAAGTTGAGCGGGACCTCGTGCGGGTCCAGCTCAGCGAGCTGGGCGGCGAACTCGGCCCGCTGCTCGATCGTCTCGCCGAGGCCGAGGATGCCGCCGCAGCAGACCTCCATGCCGGAGGCGCGCACCATGCTCAGCGTCTCCCAGCGCTCCTCCCAGGAGTGGGTGGTGACCACGTTGGGGAAGTGGGAGCGGCAGGTCTCGAGGTTGTGGTTGTAGCGGTGCACGCCCATCTCGACGAGGTCGTCGACCTGGGCCTGGCTGAGCATGCCGAGCGAGGCTGCCACCTGGATGTCGACCTCGGCCTTGATGGCGGCGACGCCGTCGCGCATCTGCTTCATCAGCCGCTCGTCGGGGCCACGGACCGCGGCCACGATGCAGAACTCGGTCGCCCCGCTGGCCGCCGTCTGCTTGGCCGCCTCGACCAGGGACGGGATGTCGAGCCAGACCGAGCGCACCGGCGAGGCGAAGAGCCCCGATTGGGAGCAGAAGTGGCAGTCCTCGGGGCAGCCGCCGGTCTTCAGCGACACGATCCCCTCGACCTCGACCTCGGGACCGCACCAGCGCATCCGCACCTCGTGCGCGAGCTGCAGCGCCGCCGGCACGTCCTCGTCGGGGAGGCGCAGCACCGCGAGTACGCCGGCCTCGTCGAGGCCGATTCCGCCATCGAGCACCTGCGTGCGGGCGTGATCGAGGATCTCTGGCATGGTCGTACCCTACAAGGGATACCGTACGTGACCAACGCCACGGCCAACACCGTCTCGGTGATCAACATCGCCGATCGCGCCACCCCGACCATCCCGGTCCGTGGCTCACCGTCGACCGTACGGCCATTGACGAGCGTTCCCGGGTCGAAGCTGGCAACCGCGACGTGACGACGACCGTACGGATCGGACGGGTGGTAACTTCCCCGATCGGGGCGTGGTCGGCACAGGGCGCGGGGCGCTGTGCAGCGCGAACAACGTGGACGGGGTGGGCGCGGTGTCGGGTTGGCTGGAAGAGCTCGACCGTCGGGCGGCGCTGCGGGCCAAGGCCGGCCTGACCCGACGGCTGCGGCCGCGCGCGGCGACCGACCCGGTCGTGGACCTCGCCGGCAACGACTACCTCGGTCTCTCCCGCCACCCGGCCGTCGTCGACGCGGCGGCGCGGGCGCTGACCGGGTACGGCCTGGGAGCGACCGGTTCACGTCTGGTGCGCGGCTCGACCGACCTGCACACCGAGTTGGAGGGGTTGCTCGCGGCGTGGCTCGGAGCGGAACGGGCGCTCGTCTTCTCCTCCGGTTACCTTGCCAACCTCGGTGCGGTACGCGCCCTGGCGCAGCCCGGGACGCTGCTGATCTCGGACGCCCACAACCACGCCTCGCTCATCGACGGCTGCCGGATCTCCGGCGCGCAGACACAGGTGACGCCGCATGCCGACGTCGCCGCGGTCGACGCCGCGCTCGACGCGGCGGACGGGCGCCCCGCGGTGGTGATCACCGAGTCGATCTTCTCGGTCGACGGCGACCTCGCCCCGCTGCCTGAGCTGCACGAGACGGTCCGGCGGCACAACGCGCTGCTGTTGGTCGACGACGCGCACGCGCTCGGTCTGATCGGGCCGGCCGGCGCGGGTGGGGTCGCGGCGGCGGGGCTGGCGGGCGAGCCGGACGTGGTGGTCACCGCGACGCTCTCGAAGTCCCTCGGTGGCGCGGGCGGCCTGCTGGCCGGGCCCGCGCCGCTGGTCCGGGACCTCATCGACACCGGTCGGACGTTCATTTTCGACACCGCGCTGCCGCCCGCGGTCGCCGCCGGAGTGCTGGCCGCCACGGGGTTGGCGCGCGACGGCGACGGGCTGCGCGCCGAGTTGGCCGACCGGGCGGCGAGCGCCGTCCGCCGGTTCACCGCGGCCGGACTCACCGTCTCGGCCCCGGCCGGGGGAGTGGTGTCGGTGGAGGCCCCCGGCCCGGAGTCGGCGGTGAGTTGGGCGGCCGACTGCCTCGACCGCGGAGTGGCGGTCGGCTGCTTCCGCCCGCCGTCGACTCCGGACGGTCGGTCGCGGCTGCGGTTGACCGTCAACGTGGGGGTGCCGCGCGTCGAGTTCGACCGGGCGCTGGACGTGATCGTGGAGTGTGCGCCGTGACGGACCAGGCGTGGCGCGGACCGGTCCTGGTCACCGGCACCGACACCGGGGTCGGCAAGACCGTCGTCACCGCGGCGATCGCGGCTGCGGCGCAGGCCGCCGGGCTGCGGGTCGCCGTGGTCAAGCCGGGTCAGACGGGTACGGTGACCGGCGAGCCCTCCGATGTGGACACCGTCCGCCGGCTGGCCACCCCGACCACGGCGCGCACGTTGGCGAGTTTCCCGGAACCACTCGCGCCGCTGGCCGCCGCCCGGGTGGCGTCACTCGAACCGCTGGAGCTCTACGCGGTCGTCGACGCGGTCCGCGAAGAGGCGGGAAAGCATGACCTGGTGCTCGTCGAGGGGGCCGGTGGGCTGCTGGTCCCGATGGGGCTGCGCCCCTCCGGCGAGCCGTGGACGCTCGCGGACCTCGCGGTCTCCCTCGGCGCGCCCGCGGTCGTGGTGACCCGCGCCGGGCTCGGCACCCTCAACCACACCGCGCTGACCCTGGAGGCGCTCGAGCGCCGCGCGGTGCCGGCCGGGGTGGTGCTCGGCGCCTGGCCGGCCGAGCCGGAGCTGGTGCACTGGGCCAACCTCTCGGAGCTGGTCCCCACCATGGTCGGCGCGCTGCCCGACGGTGCCGGGGCGATGGAGCCGGGAGTGTTCCAACGCTCCGCCCCCGGCTGGCTGACCCCCGCGTTGTACGGCGTGCTGGACGACTGGCGGGCCTGGGCCGACGAAGTGAGCTGAAAGGCCCGGACGGTCCATCACGGAAACGGCCGGGACCCAGAGGGTCCCGGCCGTTTTCGCGCCGTCGTTCACGTGGCTGTCACGCGACCGGTCGGCGACCGATGTAGAGGGATCCGGCGCCCGCGGTGACCATGGCGGCCCCGAGGAGCACGAACAGGGCCAACGGAGTACCGGTCCGCGGCAGGTCGGCACCGCCGCCGGACCCGCTGCTCGTCGAGACGGAGACGGGCAGGGTCAGGTAGCGGACCTTGCCGTCTCGGCCGAGGCCGGTGGCGACGAAGGTGTGCTCGCCGAGAAGATCCTCCGGCACGACCACGGGTACGGAGAAGGTGCCGTCGGCGCGTACGGTGACCCGGGCGAGCACCCGTGGCTGGGAGTAGATCGCGATCACCACGATGCTGCCCGGCCGGAAGCCCTCGCCGGAGACCGTGATCGTGCCGCCGGCGGTCGGGTTGCCACCGCCCTCCACGTTGGCGTGCAGCTTCGTCGCACCCACCGGCACGGCGGGCGGCAGCACGGGCACGCCCGTCGGGATTCCCCGGCCCGCGACGCCCGCCGGGGAGGTCCCACCGGGACCGGTCGCCTTCACCGCGACCTCGTACTCCACGCCGGCGGCGAGGTCGCTGATGGTGCAGGGCGAGACCGCGGCGGTGCAGGTGCCGCTGGACCCGTCGGTGCCCCGAGCCGTCACGGTGTAGGAGCTGGCCCCGGAGACGGTTTCCCACGCCACCGCCAGGCTGTCCGCGCCCGGGGTCACCCGGGTCACCGCCGGCGCGACCGGCGTACCGGACAGCGGTGTCGCGGTGACGGTGGCCGGAGTCGAGGACAGGCCGTTCAGGCTGGCGACGACGGTGACCCGGTACAGCACCGCCGGAAGGTTGTCGATGCGACAGCCGAGATCGGTCGTCGCGGCCCCGAATCCGTTCACCAGGATCGGCTCGCAGCTGCGGGTCGGTCCGGTGCCCGCGACGGCCGGCTCGGCCGTCGCCCTGTACCGGCTGGCCCCGGACGGAGAGAGACCCCAGCTCACGTCCAGGCCGTGCAGGCGCGGCGTGGCGGCCACGTTCTGCGGTGGCGTCGGCGGCGTCGGGGTCGGGGTCGGGGTAGGCGGCGTCGGGGTCGGGGTCGGGGTCGGGATCGGCGGCGTCGGGGTCGGGGTAGGCGGCGTCGGGGTCGGGGTCGGGGTCGGGATCGGCGGCGTCGGGAACGGGATCGGCGGCGTCGGGAACGGGATCGGCGGCGTCGGGAACGGGATCGGCGGCGTCGGGAACGGGAACCCGACGACCACCGAGCCGGGGTACGTGCCGGCGTCGGAGTCCACGTCGCCGTGGGCCACGACGGAGATCGTGTACGCACTGCCGTACGAGAGATTGGAGATGACGCAGGAGGTTCCTGTCACGCCCGTGCAACTCTGGTCTGGTACTGCACTGGCCTTCGCGGTGGCGGTGTAGGTGATGGGCACGCCGTACGCGCTGGTCACCGGCGTCCAGCTGACGTTGATGCTGTTCGAAACGGCGTTCGCCCCGGTGAGGATCGGCGTGCCGGGCTTTTCCGACAGCGGCGTCGCCGTGGTCGTGGCGGGGTCGGACCGGCTCTCCCCGGCGATCGCGACCACGCTGATGTTGTACAGCTCGTAGCTCAGACCGTCGATAGTGCAGCCGATGAGCGAGCTGGCACTCTCCGCGACCATGGGCTCGCAGCTCCCCGTAGCTCCAGTGCCGTCGGCGGGTCCGGCGGTCACCGTGTAGGTGTCGACAGCCGAGGACGGCTCCCAGCTGATGGCGACGCCGTGCACCGTGGACTCTGCGACCACGTTCTGCGGCATCTGCACCAGGCAGCACGTCACCTGCACGTCGGTCCTGGTCACCGGCGTGAGGTCACCCTCGCCCAGCGTGCCCAGCCACCACACGTAATAGTCGCCGGCGGAGATCGGCAGGGAGCACGGCCCGTTCTCCATCGGGGAACAACCCGCCTCATCGTAGGTGTCCCAACCGCCGAGGAAGAAGGCGTACCCGACGCCGGGCTGCGGGTCCCAGGTGATGGTGACGTTTCCCGAGTCGACCGACGCCTGGACGCCGGTCGGTGCCGGCGCGGTCGCCTGGGCCGTGACGCCGCCCTGCTGCGAGGTCGTGGCCGCGGCGCGTGGCCCGGTGCGCGACGGCTTGGTCGTCGTCCCGGCGGTCCCCTTCTGGTCGGCCGTGTTCTTGGGGTCCGGGTCGGCCGTCGTGGCCTCGGCCGGCTCGGGGCCGGTCGCCTCCGGCTCGGCGGCCTCCGGCTCGGCAGCGCCCGGGTCAGCCGGCTTCGGCTCGGCCGGCTTCGGCTCGGCCGAGCTCTGGTCCGTCGGGTCCTCGCCGGTGCTGTCCTGACCGGTCGGGTTCGTGGCCTCGCGGGCCGGAGTGGTCGCGGCCTGGGCGGTGGCGCCCCCGGTAGCGCGCTCCAGGGCGTAGGCGGGTGCCGCCTGCGCGCCGAGCACCGTCACCATTGCAAGGACGCCGACCGCTACGGTGAGCGATCGGCGTCTGCGGCCCGCGCGGCCGGGCCGTGATATGGATTGTCGCACTTTTCCCCCGTATGGGTCTGCCGCCGCCAACTTCAGCGGGCTAACAACCTTAACAAGGGAAAACTGAATTATGTCCGAATAGAGAGAAATGATGGATTGTGGCGTGAATGAAGCCCGCCCTAGCCGGCGGCTTGATCACCGTTTGTGGCGGCGCCGGGGCGCGACGCCAACTCCCACACCGTCGTGTGCTTCACCTCGACGCTCTCCAACGCGAACGGGACCGGCACGTCGTACGCGGTGAGCATCCGGAAACGTTCGCGGGGCAGGAACGCGCGATCGGGATCGCCGACGATCACGCGGGCGCCGCTCTTCGCCGCGCGCAGCAGAAAGCGGAGCACCCGGTTGGCCATGGCCTGGCTGTAGAAGACGTCGCCGGCGAGCACCACCTCCGCGCCGTCGGCGTCACCGTCGAGAATGTCGCCGACGCTGCCGGTGACCGTCACCCCGTTGGCGTCGGCGTTCAGCGCCACGGCGGCGAGGGCGATCGGGTCCACGTCCACCGCCCGCACCTGCGCGGCCCCCGCCTTCGCGGCCGCGATGGCGACCAGGCCCGAGCCCGCGGCGAGGTCGAGCACCCGCCGCCCGGCGACGAACTCGGGATGGTCCAGCACGTAGCGCGCCAGCGCCTGCCCGCCGGCCCACGCGAACGCCCAGAAGGGGGGTGGCTGCTCGCTGCGGAACTCGCCTTCGGTCAACTCCCATAGCCCGATCGGCTCGTCGGCCTGATGAAGCTGGATCTCCGGTACGTGGGCGGCGGGAGCGAGTCTGGCGTAGGCGCGGACGAACGCGGTCGAGGTGTCGGGCACGACCGGATTGTGCCCGCCGCGCCTCCCGAGGCGACGCGCGGGAGGCGTAAACGGTTCACCACTCGCGGTGAAAATGGAGTCTTTCATTGTCGGTGGGCGATAAGACGCCACCCTTACGAACCGGCCCGCCCGCCCATAGCGTTGGTGCGGAGGTAATCGGCGGGTTGACGAGGCGGTGGTTGACGGTGTGGCGGTTCCCGGCCCGGCTGGGCGCGTTCCTGACCTGCGTGAACGTGCTGGCCCTGACGGCCGCGGCGCCCGCGGCGGCCGCGCCCGGTTTCACCGCGCGCTTCGCCGAGTTGCCGGACGCGTTCGCCTCGGGAGCGAGCCCCGCGACGGTTAGCGTGGTGGTCGCCCGGAGCGCCGGCCGGGACTGCCTCAAGGTGCGCTGGTCGATGGTGTTGCAGGTGCAGGAGCTCCGTATCGATCAGGTACGGGTGGAGCGGATCGAGGAGAACGGGTCGTTCCCCGTCGACATCCGGGCCGACGGCGCAACCGCCCGCGTCACCGACGTGCAACTCGACCCCGGCACCCTCTGCCGGGACCGGACGGTCACCGCGCGCTACGCGATCTCCTTCGCCGAGGCGGTGACGAAGGGCCAGGTGAGTCTCGCCGCTGAGGCGTACGACGCGAACCTGCGACTGCTGGCGCGCGAGACCGCCACCCGCCAGGTCATCGGGGATCCGGTCCCGTCGTCGCCCGCTCCGACAGAACCCCAGCCGACCGACGCCCCGTCCGATCCCGGCCCGTCAGGCCCCGCAGGGGCCGATCCGTCGGCGGGAGCCGCGGGCGGTGATGGCGGAAACCCCGGCGGCGGCGCGGGCACGGGTCAGGCGCTCGACCCCGCCGCCGACAACCGGGATACCGGACTGCCGCTGATCGGTTTCCTGATCGGCGCCGTGCTGGTCTTCTTCGGCGCCGGCCTGTTGGTCCGGGCCGGGTGGCGGCTGCGCCGTTCCCGCGCCACCGCGCCCGATCTCGCCGGCGCCGTCTGGTCCGGGTCCACTGCCCGCCGTCGCCGCACCCTCCGCTTCTGACGGTTCCGCACGAAGCCCGGTCAGCCCCCCATCGCGCTTCCTCTTCGTGCTGCTGTGGACCGCCGGCAGTCAGTTGATCGGGTGGCCCGTCTCGCCGATCCTGGCCGGGTTGGTGGTCGTCGCCATGGGCATGACCGAAGCGGTCAGGTGGGATCGGGCCGCGCGCCGGTTGCTCAGGCGCGCGGTCGACCGGACCGAGGCGGCGCGTTTCCGCGCAAAAGGGCCTACGACCGTCGGGCCTTGATCATGGCGCGGACGGTGAGCAGCGCGGCGATGCCGATCAGTTGACCACCGAGGATGACCTTGTTGAGATCCAGCGCAGGGCGCCAGTCGACCTTGTCGCCGGTCACGACGAACACCCCCGCCGGCTCGGCGGAGAGCGAGAACCCGGCACCCGATCCGGTGCCGGTCCCGGCGGCGGTCGCCGCCGTGCCGCCCGCGCCGCCGCCCGCGCCGCCACGGGCGGTGACCCGGGCCACCGGGATGACCGTGGTCTCGCCCTGGGTGACCGGTTCGCCGAAGACGGTCCGTGCGGTCGCGCCCTGGACCGCGTCACGAATCGTGTCCATCGCCGTTCGACGGGGAGAGATCTCATCGCTCATCGTCAGGTCTCCGTTCGTGTCGGTGACGCCATCGTGACCCGCGCATCGCGGTCGCGGAAGGGGAGCGGCCCAGACGCGTATTCCGCGATGTCGCCGCAAAGCACTCCACAGTGCTCAGAACTCGGCGATCACCGCCGTGCGCCGTTCTCGGCTACCCTCCTCGGCAAGCGCTTCCGGACGGTCGAGAGAGGCGGGGCGGAGATGGGCGCGGACGACACGGAGGTCCGGCTGTGGGTCGGCAGTGAGACGGTCGCCGAGTACGTGGTCGCGCCGCAGATCGATCCCCGCTACTCGCCCCGTCCCTACCTGCACCCCGTGCGGACGCTCGGCGGCGTGCCGGTGACCGACGCGCTCCCCGAGGACCACCGCTGGCACCTCGGCGTCTCCGTCACCATGCAGGACGTTTCCGGCACCAACCTGTGGGGCGGGCGCACCTACGTGCGCGACGCCGGCTACACGTGGCGCGACGACCATGGCCGCATCGAGCACGATGCCTGGCTGAGCCACACCGACGACCACTTCGCGGAGCGGTTGCGCTGGTGCGACCCGACGGGTGCGACGCTGCTGACCGAGGAACGCCGGATCGCCGCCCGCGCGATCGTCGGCCGCGACCATACCGCGACGGGCGACGCGTGGCTGCTCGACGTGGCGTACACGCTGACCGCCCCGACCGGGCGCGACGTCGCGCTGGGCAGCCCGGCCACCAACGGTCGGCCGGGTGGAGCGGGCTACGGCGGCTTCTTCTGGCGCGTCGCGCCGGGAACGTCGGAGACCTTCACGGCGAGCGCCGACGGCGAGGAGCGGGTCAACGGCAGCACGGAGCCGTGGGTGGCGCTGGTCGGACGGGGAGTGGGCGGTTCCCCGTACACCCTGGTCTTCTCCGGCCTGGGCGACGGCGACCACTGGTTCGTGCGGACCGGGATCTATCCGGGCGTCTGCGTGGCGCTCGCCTACGACCAGCCGCTCGTGATCGCGGCGGGGGCCGCGGTGCGGCGGCGGCACACCGTGCTCGTCGCCGATGGCGCGCTCGGCCGCGCCCGGGTCGAGGGGCTCCTCGCCGATTCGGACTGACGGTTCTTCACCGGGGCGGGTGCCAGGTCGGGTCGCGCCCGAAGGCGCCGAGCAGCTGGTCCTGCTCGCTCGCGTCCGGCGGCACCTCCACCCGGCCGTGGATGATCCCGGAGTCGCGGTAGCTCTGCTCCCGCTCGGCGAACCACCGGACGGTCTCGCGTACGGCCTCGACGTCCAGCCGCGGCGGTGCGCCGATGGATACGGCGAGATCCCACCCGTGGACCAGATGTTCGGAGATCAGTTGGCGGAGGTATTCGCGGGCGGGGGTGTCGCCGACGGAGAGGTGAACGGTGTGCTCCAGCGCGCCCGGCCGGCTGACCGCCACTTCGGCCTGGGCGGCCGAGTCCCGCGCGCGCTCCACCGGGTCGGCGCCGAGTAGATCGCCGGCGAAGCGGTCGCCGACCTCGTCGATCGTCGCGCCGGCGAGGAGCGGCACGGTCCAACGATCCTCGCCGACCACGTGGTTGACCAGGGTGCGCACGTCCCAGTCCGCGCATGGCGTCGGCGCCGACCAGTCTTCCGGCCCAATCTGGCCGACCCGGTCGATGAACTCGGGCTGGGCGCGGCGGTAGAGCTCCAGCAGGTCCACGCGCCGATTCTGCTCCGCCGGGCCGATCTTCACCCGGCGAATCGTGGGCGGGGTCGCGCCGGGTCAGATCAGCTGCTCCGGCGTGAGGCTCAGCTCGCGGGCGGTGGTGAGCCGGACCCACTCGGCGGCCAACCGCCGGGAGATGACGCGCTCATGCACGGCCACCTGCACGGCGAGCCCGTCGATCAGGGCGTTGATCCGCCAGGCCGCGCCGGGCGCGTCGTCGCAGGTGAAGGTGCCGTCGTGACAGCCCGCGCTGATCACCTCGGTGAGCGCTTCCTTCCACCGCAGGTCGAGGCGGCGGCAGACCTTCTCCAGCTCGGGCGCGCGCAGCGACTCCGACCAGCCGTCGATCCACATCGACCAGGACTGGGAGCGGCCGGTCGGGGCGTAGAGACGGAGAATCTTCCTCAGTTTCTCCAGCGGCGCCGCGGTCGAGTGCACCACCGCGTCGAGCCGGCTGAGGTCCTGCTCGGCGGCGTAGGAGAAGGCCTGCGCGAGGAGTCTTTCCTTGGTGGAGAAGTGGTAGAAGACGAGCGCCTGGCTGACTCCGGCGGCGCGGGCGACGTCGGCGGTGCGGGTGTTCGCGAGGCCCCGTTCCACGATCACGTCGCACGCGGTGCGCAGCAGTGAGTCCAGGCGCACCTCGGCGGAACGTCGCGTCACGGGGCACACGGTAACGCATCTATCCGGGCACGGTGCGTTACTTCGGATTTCCTTGATTGGCGCGACAGTCAGTCGCCCGGCTGACCTGCGGGATCGACATGTCACGATTCAGCCACAATGGCGGGGTGGACGGTCGGCCGCGGGATCTACCGGGACGTAGGGTCCGCACATGTCCGACGGTCAGGCCCCGCTCGAACGAACGGCTGACAGCACGCCGGCCGTCACCACGACCTCCACTGTGGATGATTCCGTCGACCGCGTACCGTCGACCGCCCCGCCGCCGGCCGAGCCGCCCGCCGCCGTGACGGTCGACGACGAGGAACGCCCAGCCCGGCAGCTGACCGGTGCGGCCGGGACGCTCGTCGCTGTCGTCGCGTTCGCCGTCGCGCTGCTCACGCTCTGGCAGGTGTTCCGGCCACTGCCGCAGGGCAGCCAGTTCTATCTGATCATCTTCCTGGCCGGCGTACTCCCGCTGGTTTTCCTCGCCTACCGCTCCGGCCTGCGGCTGCCCGCGACGCTGACCCGCCGCGCGCCCGCCGCACCGCCGGCGCCGTCGGTCCCGGAGGAGCCGGGCGCGCGCGCCGACCGGCCGACGGTCGTCGACTGGGTGCTGGCGCTGCTCGCCCTGATCGTCTGCCTCTACCCGGTGCTGCCGGTCACGCTCGGCGGGGCCGGGGCCGGGGGCGGCTACGACGCGTTCCTGAACCGGCAGGCGCTGCTCGCGCCGGCCGACATCGCGATGGGGACCCTCCTGCTGGTGCTGGTGGTCGAGGCATGCCGGCGCACCACCGGCTGGGTGCTGCCGCTGGTCTGCCTGGTCTTCCTCGGTTACGGCTACTACGGCGGCCTGCTGCCGCAGAGCTGGGCGATCGCCCATGCCGGATTCGACTTCAACCAGCTCGTCGACGCGTTCTACAACTCGGGCAGCGGCTTCTACGGCACCCCGCTCGACGTCGCGGCCAGCTACATCGTGCTGTTCACCATCTACGGCGCGGTGCTCGAACTCTCCGGCGCGGGACGGTTCTTCGTGGACCTGTCCGTCGCCACGTTCCGGCGTTCGCGCAGCGCCGCCGGGCGCACCGCGGTCGCCTCCGGCTTCCTGCTCGGCACGGTCTCCGGCTCCGGGACGGCCACCGCGGTGAGCGTCGGCGCCGTCACCTGGCCGATCCTGCGCCGGGCCGGCTACCCGGCCGAGCAGGCCGGCGGGATGCTGGCCGCCGCCGGCGTCGGCGCGATCCTCTCGCCCCCCACCCTCGGCGCGGCGGCGTTCATCGTCGCCGAATACCTCGAGGTCTCCTACCTGACCGTGCTCGGCTGGGCGATGATCCCGACGATCCTCTACTACCTGGGGATCCTGCTCGCGGTCGAGATCGACGCCCGCCGGTTCCGGGTACGCGCGGTCGAGGTCACGGCCGGCTCGGCATGGCGGCTGCTGGCCCGCTTCGGCTACCACTTCTCGTCGCTCGTGGTGATCGTCGTGCTGCTCGCGCTCGGGGTCACCGCCACCAGGGCGGTCGTCCTGGCGACCGCCCTGGTGTTCGTCCTCTCCTTCCTCGACCGGCGTGGCTGGCTCACCCCGCGGCGGCTCTTCGAGGCGCTCTCCGCCGGGGTGCGCGGCGTGCTGCCGGTCGCCGCCGTCTGCGCCGCCGCCGGCATCATCACCGCGGTCACCACCAAGACCGGGCTCGGCTCCCAGGTCGCCTCGCTACTGGTACGGGCCGCACGGGCGCTGACCGACGAGCCGACCGCCGTGCTCGCGCTGACCGTCATCTTCGCCGCGGTCGCGCTGTCCCTGCTCGGCCTGGCGGTGCCGGTGACCGCCTCGTTCATCATCGGTTGGGTCATCATCGGCCCGGCGCTGATCGCGCTCGACGTGCCCGCCCCGGCGGCCGCGATGTTCGTCTTCTACTACTCGGTCCTGTCCGAGGTCACCCCGCCGACGGCGTTGGCCGCCGTCGGCGCCGCCGCGGTCACCGGCGGGCGGGCCGTTCCGACGATGTGGCAGGCGCTGAAGTACGCGTTGCCGGCGTTCCTCGCGCCGCTCGCCTTCGTGCTGACCGGCCCCGGCGAATACCTGCTCGGCCGGGGTCCCGCGCTCGGCGTGCTCTGGGCGGGCGCCGTCGCCTGCCTCGGGGTCGCCGCTCTCGCCGTGGCCACCGGCGGCTGGGTGCTCGGGGTCGGGCCGGTCGGTCCGACCCAACGCGCCCTCGCCGCCATCGCCGGCCTGCTCCTGCTCTACCTGCACCCGGTCACCATCGCCGCCGGGACCACCGTGCTGGTCGTCGTGGTCGTGCTGGCACTGCTCCGCCGCGCCACGGGCAAGGACGTCGAGGCATCCATCGGGAGGGAACAGACATGAACCGTGCGACACGCATCGCCGCGGCGCTGACCGCGTGCGGGGTCGGGCTGACCGGGCTGGTCGGCTGCGGCGGCCGCCAGGACGCCGCCGGCACCGACGCCGGCGGACAGGTCACCTGCGAGCTGGCCGCCGAGACCCGGATCAGCATCGCCACCGGCAACAACACCGGGGTCTACTTCGCGATCGGCAACGCCTACGCGGAGCAGATCTCCACGACCGGCGGCGGCAAGGTCAAGGCCACGGCGTCGGAGACGGGCGCTTCGGTACAGAACGTCCAGCAACTGGTCGCCGGCACCTACCAGGTGGCGTTCTCGATCGCCGATACGGCCGCCGACGCGGTGCAGGGCAAGGCGGCCTTCGAAGGCAAGCCGCAGCCGGTGCAGGCGCTGTCCCGTATCCACACCAACTACACCCAGGTGATCGCCCGCAAGGGCGCCGGCATCACCACGGTCGCCGACATGAAGGGCAAGCGCATCTCCACCGGTTCGCCGCGCTCCGGCACCGAGGTCATCGCCAACCGCCTGCTGCAGGCCGCCGGCCTCGACCCGGCCAAGGACGTCCAGGCCCAGCGGCTCGACCTGAACAAGACGGTCGACGGGATGAAGGACGGCTCCATCGACGCGCTCGTCTGGTCCGGCGGGCTGCCCACCCCGGGCATCACGGATCTCTTCACCACCGCCCGCGACCAGGTCACCTTCATCGACATCACCCCGCTGCTCGCCGAGATGCAGAAGATCAACCCGGTGTACGAGGAGGGCAGCGTCCCCGCCGCCACCTACGGCACGCCCACAGAGGTCAAGACGATCGTGGTGCCCAATCTGCTCCTGGTGAAGAACGATCTCGACCCCAACGTGGTCTGCGTGCTCACCAAGGCGCTCTTCGAGCGCAAGCCGCAGTTGGAACAGGCCAACAAGGCGGCCAAGGAGATCAGCCTGGACACCGCCCGCAAGACGGACCCGGTGCCGCTGCACCGGGGCGCGACGGCGGCGCTCGACCAACTGAAGGCGCCGCAGTAGGTGCTCCGCGGGCCGGCCGACGGAGCCGGGCGGCCCGGCATCGAACGTATCGGCGTGCATCGTGGCCAGATCGTCGCGGTCCGTCGCGCCGGATCGGTCGTATCGTCGCGCCGGGTCCCTGCCTCCTCGCGTCGACTGCGGCTCGTGGCGCTCGCCGGCGCGGCCGCGCTCCTGCCTCCTGCCGGTCGACGTCGCCGTCCCGCGCTGGGCGCCGGCGGCCGCCCCCGACCCCGGCGAGATCACGCTGGCGTTCGCCGGCGACGTGCACTTCGTCGACCGGACCCTGAAGCTGCTCGACGACCCAGCGGCGGCGTTCGGCCCGATCGCCTCGACGCTCTCCGCCGCCGACGTCACGATGGTCAACCTCGAGACCCCGGCGGCGTGCCGGAGCCGAAGGCCTCCCACTTCCGCGCGCCGGCCAGCACGTACGAGGCGGTCCGGGCCGCCGGGGTGGACGTGGTGACGACCCTCGCCGCCGCCCGGGACAGCGGTGTTCCGACGGTCGGCGGCGGCGCCGGCGCCAACGCCGCGGCCGCGCAAAGTGGCCCGCACCCAACTCGTGCCGGCCGTCATCTCGCGCCGCGCCGGCCAGCCGAAGGTGGCCGCAGGCCGGGATCATGCGTACGTGAAGCTGCGCGGCTGCGCCCGCCCCGCCTCAAGCGCAGGTTCCTAGGACGCTTCAGCGGCTGTGGGTCGAGTTCGCGAGAATCTTGCGCGCCGACATGTCAGGACTTTCCCGGTCGCAAACAGCCCTGCTCCGGGGACGGTGATGGAGAAACCGCAGGTGGAGGAGGGTTCGGCGGAGTGACCGACGCGCCGGGGGACCCCGATTTGGCACATGCTCCTGTGCTCGGCTAAAGTTCTGATCCGTCAGCGGGAAACAAAAACCCGCAGGACAAGCGGACGTAGCGCAGCTGGTAGCGCATCACCTTGCCAAGGTGAGGGTCGCGGGTTCGAATCCCGTCGTCCGCTCGGAGATACGCCGCCACGCACGTTCGGGGGCTACCTCGGTGGAGTGGCCGAGAGGCGAGGCAACGGCCTGCAAAGCCGTGTACACGGGTTCAAATCCCGTCTCCACCTCGGCAACAACGAGGGCGATTGGCGCAGTGGGAGCGCGCTTCCTTGACACGGAAGAGGTCACTGGTTCAAACCCAGTATCGCCCACCAGTAAAACCGCAGGTCAACGGCTCGTTACCGAGATTCAGGTAACGAGCCGTTTCGCTTTTGATCATTACAAGTGGAGCACATGATCGTCTTGCTGCTCCGCCGTCTCGTGTAGGGCGATTCCTGGCCGTCGATCTGCCGGGTGGCCACGGGGCGGATCGTGGGGGCGTGCGGCGGCTGTGGCCGTGTGACGCAGGCGGGGCGGCGCGTGTCGCGCCGCCCCGCCTGGCTGGTGATGGTCAGGCCGCGATGGGCGCGTCGGCGCTGCGGCCGGGTTGGTGGGCCTCCCAGCGGGCCTGCAGGGCGTCGACGATGCGTTGCCGCATGGCGGGGGTGACGTGGCTGTAGATGCCGCGCACCCCGGCCAGCCGGTGGCCGAGCCGCTGGGCCTGGGCGACTTCGGGAATGTCGTCTTCGATGAGCCAGGTCTTGTGCGTGTGTCGGAGGTCGTGGAAGTGTATCCCGGCGATGATCGGCGGGAGGTTGTTGCGCTGGTTGCCGTTGACCGCGGGGCCGAACACGCGTCGGGACATCGACGAGCGGCGGAGCAGACCCGTCGCGGACCCGGCAGACGGGATTGCGCAGCGGCGCTGTGGGGAGGCGCTCCAGCGCGTCCGGCGGCAAATAACAGGTCAGCGATCGGTTCGGCGTGGCCATACCCCGATCGCCAGTAGTGCTGTAGCCGTGCCGGCGCCGAGTATGTACGGAGTAACGCCGGCATCGAGCGCGAATGTGGCCATCATCCCCAACTGTCCGATGAGCAGTGCCGCTGCCAGCCGGGTCAGGGCCACGATGTACAACCGTCCCACGTCCGATCGCGTCAAGTACCTGCTGAGCGGCCGGGACTGGGCGTAAACGAATGCGGCCGGTACGGCGCTGCACAGGTAGAACACGAGGACGCCAGTGCCCCACCCCACCGTGGGCCCTTTCGCCAGAACCACCACCAGCCCGAGGAGGAGATAGACGATCAGAAACCCGCCCGCCAGCCAGCGCAGCAAGGTGACGTGGCGGTCAAGCGCCGGGTTGGCCGCAATCATGGCCGGCAGTGTAGACGCGGACGGCGGCCTGAGGCGGACAGTGGTCCGAGGTCGCGAACGCGGACGGACAGCGCCGGACGAAGCGCCTGGGACTTAAGCGAGAGGTTGCCAGGCGTGGTGGGTGACGAATTGAGTGACGACCGCAGCGTCCGGCGTGCACATCCATGGACGAGGGTGG
Organism: Micromonospora sp. NPDC049679; assembly: GCF_040659735.1. Classification (NCBI taxonomy): domain Bacteria; kingdom Bacillati; phylum Actinomycetota; class Actinomycetes; order Micromonosporales; family Micromonosporaceae; genus Micromonospora; species Micromonospora sp. NPDC049679. Next base: position 86,231 of record NZ_JBFANZ010000004.1, on the reverse strand, counting down.
ACCGTTTTCCCAGGTCAGGGCTTGCGTACGAGTAGCTCGGTCGTCGGTCTACGAGGTGGCAGCTGCAACTCCCGGTCCATCGACCTTTTTCGACATGCAGCCATTTGCAAGGCACCCGCCCATGCGGCAGTTCTCGATCCGCCCGGCGATGCCGGACCAGATACGTCACGCCGTGTCACTGACTCATATGCATCAACGGATAATTTTAACCCCCTTTGATCATTTTTCTTCGGACGGGAGCTGGGTTGACTCGTGATCAACTGGATGTACTTGGCAAGGATTCAAGGAATGTGTCAGCGTATGTCTGATTCGTGCTCGCTAGTTGTAATCCCTCTTTACATGGCATTCAGCGCTCTCTAGTTTTGACGATCATCGTTCGTGATCACGATCGACGTCGTGCACGCTTGGGGGGTTGCTCGTGGCGGGGATGCTTCCGAAAACCGGACGTACACGGCGGAGATCGCAGGCAGTCACGGCCGCTGTGGCGGTTGCAGTGCTGATCCCCGTCCTGGCGGTAGCCGCGCCGGCGGGGGCGCAGCCGACCGCCACTCTGCCGGCCACACCTGTACCGTCCGCGCCACTTGAGGCCGCTGACGAGGCATCTGCGATGGCGTTGGCGTACCGGATGCGAGAAGACGTACTCGTGGCGAGCCTGCGCTCAGACACTGCGTTGACGTGGGCTCGCCCGGACGGCACGTTCAAGACCACGATGCACACTGCGCCGGTCCGGATGCGTACCGGGACGGGTCAGTGGATTGCCATCGACTTGACGATGGAGCGAAAGCCCGACGGCAGCGTCGGGCCGAAGGCCCACCCGCATGGTCTGACGTTGTCCGGTCAGCGGTCGGCGTCATCGACCGAGTTCGTGTCTGTCGGTGCGGGGGAACAGCGCACGTCCTTGGGCTGGGACGGGGCGTTGCCACAGCCTGTTCTCGATGGTCCGAAGGCGACGTACCCGGAGGTCAAGCCGGGCGTAGACCTGGTCGTTGAAGCCCACAGCACGGGCTATGAGTATTTTCTTGTGGTCAAGAACCGTGGCGCGGCTGCGAGTGTCGCGTCGGTGGTGATGCCGTGGCGGCAGGGCTCGTCGGTGACGCAGTCGTCGATGAACGGGGCTATGCAACTGCAGTCGCCTTCGGGTGGGACGGTTGACGTTTTGCCGGCGAAGATGTGGGACGCCCGGACGTCCGTTCACGGTAGCGACGGGGCGCCGCGTGCGACTGTCCCGATGGCTACCGTTCACTCCGCCGACGGCACTACTGATCTCGTGCTGACCCCGGATCAGAAGTTTCTGGCCGACCCGGCAACGCAGTATCCGGTGACGATTGACCCGTCAGTCACTTTGCGGCCCGCGTACGACGCGTTCGTGCAGAACACGTACTCCACGGACGAGTCCGCGGAGACGGAGCTGCGGATCGGGTGGACTAACGATGCCAGCAAGGGGTGCGGCTCTCCGTGTGTCGCCCGGTCGTTTCTGAGCTTCCACTACCTGGACGGTTACGCGGGTGCGTCGGTGGTTTCGGCGAGCCTGCACCTGTACAACTGGCACTCCTACAACTGCGGCTCGCAAGGGTGGGAGGCGTGGAAGACCAGCTACGTCAACTACACCGCGCGGTGGAACAACCAGCCGACGTGGGTGCAGAAAGACGGAACGTCGAGCGTCTCGAAGGGCAACACCTGCGCCGCCGACTGGGTGGAGATCTCGGTCGCCAAAACGTTCGGTGGAGCTTTCTCCGCCGGCGACTCCACGGCGAACGTCGGGTTGAAGGCCACAAACGAGACGTCGAACGGCGGCTGGAAAAAATTCAGTTCCTCGGAAGCCGGAGCCAAGCCGTACGTGCAAGTCGTGTGGAATCGCACGCCGAACGTGCCGACCGGCTGGTCGATCGACTCGTGCTACTCGGCGTGCACATCGCCGGCCGTCGTGCGCTCTGCCACCCCGACGCTCAAGGCGACCGTCTCGGACCCTGACGGTGGAACCCTGCGCGCTGAGTACGAGGTGTGGGATAACGCCAAGACGGCGGTCAAGGCCAAGTCGGGTACCGCAGTCACCGGCGTGGCCTCAGGAACGGCCAAGCCGTGGCGGGTCACACCAGCCTTGCCTGACGGCACCTACCACTGGGCTGTGCGCGCGTGTGACTCCTACGTCTGCGGTGGCTACCTCGCATGGTTCACATTCACGGTCAATACGAGCCCGGTCGGGCTGCCGACCGTGTCCGGCACGCCGTATGCGGAAAAAACAACCGGCACGTGGAACGGCGGACCCGGCCAGCCCGGCTCATTCACGTTCGGCGCCAACGGCACCACAGATGTCTACGAGTACATCTACAGCGTCAACGACGGGGGCGCGGTCACTGTGGCGGCCGGAACCCCTCAGGCGCAACTGCTGACCTCTAGCCAGCAACAGGTGGCCGATCTGTCGGGTTTCACCGCAGGTAACACGACCTTGACCCGCGCAACGGATCTAGGCCATAACTCCACCGACTCGCTCAAGCTCACACCGGTGGCGTCAGGTACATCAGCGGATACGTACGCGACTGTCGGCGGCGACTACGGCGGCATGCGCCTCGGCATGCAGGCGGGCAAGCGGTACAACGTGACGGGGTGGATCAACGTTCCGGCCTCAACCGGACTCAGCCCGGCTGAGGCACGCGGTTTGCGCATCGTCGCTTACTACAAGCTCAACGGCGCCTTCACGTACGTGTCGTCGTCACCGGCGACAGTTGTAGGACAGTGGCAGGCGCTGTCTGTGGTCATCACCATCCCGACTGCGGCAACCGATGCTTTCGTTCGCCTCTACAACGGGTTTTCTGCCGGCTCGGGTAAGGCCGTGTACTGGGATGACCTGTCGGCACGGGAAGTCATCGGCACGACAACCACAACGTCGATCACCCCTACAAAGGACGGTGTGAACCGACTGGCCGTGCAGTCGCGCAACACCGCCGGCGTGACCTCAGACCCGAGGATTTATGACTTCCTCGTCACCCCGAGTACCGGATCGTGGAACTGGACCCTTGACGAGGGCACCGGCACCCAGGCGGGCTCGGTTCCGAACACTCGCCCGGCAAAGTTCAGTGCCACTGGAGTGACGTGGGCTGATGCTCCGAAGGTCGGACCCGGCGCGGTCACCCTGGACGGTAGCGGTGAGCTGAAGACTCTGACCGGCAGCGGTGATCCGTTACCGGTCTTGGACACGACAGATTCCGCCGGGTTCACTGTCACGGCATGGGTACGCCTCACCGACACAACCGCCTCGCGCACGGCGGTGTCGCAGGATGGCACAAGGACATCGATGTTCCGGCTCGGGTTCCGGAACGATTTAGACGTTGACGGTGACACCGTCGCCGACAAGGCGTGGTGCTTCACGATCGCGGCGAGTGACACTCCTGCGGCGAGTTCGGCTCAGGCATGCACCAAGGAGTACGTGGTGACGGGCGACTGGGTGAGTCTGGTCGGCGTGTACAACAAACCCGCGAACACGATCGGTCTGTACGTCAACGGCACGGAGTCGATTGGCGGTGTCTACGCGAGCGAGGCCGCCGCCGGCGGATGGTCAGCTACCGGAGCGTTCGCGATCGGCCGAAGCGGCACCAACACGTTGCCAGCGGAGCGCTGGATCGGCGACCTCGACCACGTGTATGCATCTCAGTACGTCTGGACGGAACAGGAAGTCGACGAGTATGCGTTCGGGTGACGTCATCACGCCAGAAAACTCCGTCAGGCATATCGCGGTAACGGCAAGGAGAAGCGCCTCCATGAGAGCTGTACGCATCCCAATCCTGCCGACCAATACGACGACCGCGACTGCCGTTCGCCGTACGGCCGGGGCACTGGCCGCGGTTATGGTGGTCACGCTCGGCGCGCAGGTGCCCACCTCGACGGCATCAGCCTCCCCCTGGACGCCGCCCAAGCCCAAGGACGTCACAGGTGTGGCCGTCACGCCCGTGAAGCACAAGGTACGGCCGGCGTGGACCGCCTCGGGCCGTGAGGTTCGGCATGCACCGGCAGTTACCTGGCCTTCCGCCGCGACGGCGACCATCGACCTGGCCGCTGCCGCAACCGCCGCGCCGGCTGCGATGGCGAATGGCCGGGACGTGCCACGCGTGAAGGCCGGTGCGCTGCCCGTCTGGTTCTCGACGGCGCCGACAAAGCCGGGTAAGGACGTGGAGCGGAGCGCGAACGCGCCCGCCGAGTTGGTGAACAAGGTCAAGGTCGAAGTTACCGACCGCGCCGCCGCCGCGAAGACAGGCGTGTCGGGTCTGCTGCTCAAGGTCAGCCGCGGCGACGGTGTTAAGCGTGCCGGCACGGTCACGATGCAGGTGGACTACTCCGGGTTCGCTGGCGCGTACGGCGGCGACTGGGCCTCGCGTCTTCGGCTCGTGACCCTGGACGGACAATCGATTCCGACAGACAACAATGCGGCGACGAAGACCCTCACGGCCGCCGTTCCGTTGGCCGCCGACGGATCCGTGACCACGTTGGCCGCTACCGCTGGTGCGTCCGGCGACAACGGCGACTACACCGCGACGAGCCTGAGCCCGGCCAGCACGTGGCAGGTGTCGCAGCAGACCGGCGCGTTTTCCTGGTCGTATCCGCTGCGCGCGGTCCCGGCCGTTGGTGGTCCCGCCCCGAACCTTGGCCTGTCGTACTCGTCTGCATCCATTGACGGGCGCACGGGTGGGACCAACACGCAGGGATCGTGGATCGGTGACGGCTGGGACATGTGGCCCGGCTACATCGAACGTAAGTACAAGCCGTGCGCCGATGACAAAGACGCCATCCGCGGCAGTGACCCGAACAACAAGAGCGTCGGCGGGGGCGACCAGTGCTGGCTCAAGCCAGACGGCGACGCTAATGCCACCATCTCGCTAAACGGCCGGGCAACCGAGCTGGTCAAGTCGTCGGGTAACACGTGGAAGGGTGTGACCGACGACGGTTCGAAAGTCGAGCTGTGGAAGAACACGTCGTTTGGCAACGGTGACGCCGACGGCGAGTACTGGAAGGTCACCACGGTCGACGGAACCCAGTACTTCTTCGGTCGCAACTCCGGCCCTGGCGGCGCGTCGGCCGCGACGAAGACAAACTCAGTGTGGACCATGCCGGTATACGGCAACCACCCCGATGAGCTGGGTTACGTGGCCGGGGACTTCGCGGGGTCGCGCACCACGCAGGGGTGGCGGTGGAACCTCGACTACGTACTCGACCCGCACGGCAACACCATGACCTACTTCTACGGCAAGGAGACTGGCGCGTACGGGCGCGAAGGTGACGTCAACAAGCGCACCACCTACGACCGCGGCGGCTACCTGACCCGCGTCGAATACGGCAACCGCAACAACGCCGCGTCCACCACACAGGCCGCTGCCCAAATTTTGTTTGACGTCGCCGACCGGTGTGTCAGCAACTGCTGGTCGGGCACGGACCCCGTCAAGGAGTCGTGGCGCGACACCCCGTGGGACCAGTACTGCAAAGCCGCACCATGCACGGATCAAATGTCACCGACGTTCTGGACCGCCAAGCGGCTGTCACGCATCCGCGCCCAGGTCTACTCCGGCACCGGCACCACCTACAACGAGGTCGAGTGGTGGACGCTGCGCCACACCTACCTGCAGGCCGGTGGTAATGAAGGCGAACCGATGTGGCTGGCCGGCATCACCCACACGGGGAAGGTCACCAGCGCCGGCGGTACCGAGGTGTCGGACCCGGAGATTGTCTTCGACCCCGGCTCCGAAGCCCTGGCAAACCGCGTCGACGGGCCCGCCGACGGCCGATCCAATCTATTCCGCTACCGAGTCAACACCATCACCACCGAATCCGGCGCGCAAATCTCAGTATCTTACTCGGCAACCGAGTGCACCCGATCGACGCTGCCAACCGTGGACAACAACACCAAGCGCTGCTTCCCGCAGTACTACGCCCCCAAGGGGGTGGAAGCAACCCTGGACTGGTTCCACCACTACCGCGTCGCCCGGGTAGATGTATACGACAACACCGGCGGGTTCGAGCACGAGCAGACCAACTACGACTACCTCGACACCCCAGCCTGGCATTACGACGATTCGGAGCTGGTCGAGGAGAAAAAGCGCACCTGGGGGCAGTTCCGCGGCTACGGCAAGGTCCGAGTCCGCAAGGGCCTCGAATCCGGCGTCCAGTCCGCCACCGAATACCTGTACCTGCGAGGCATGGACGGGGACAAGCAGCCGTCCGGCACGCGTGACGTGTGGGTGACCGACTCGCAAGGCATCCGCATCGAAGACCACGATGCCTACTCCGGCATGCTGCGCGAGGAAACCACGCTGCTCGGAAATGGCGGCGCGTGGGTGTCCGGCACGATCAACACCCCCGTCCGGCAGGGCCCGCTGGCCACCTCCGGCCCGCTGACGGCGTGGATGACCAACACCGGCACGGTGCGGACCCGCACGAAGCTGCCCAACGGCACCGCGCGCTGGACCAAAACCGTCACCACCTTCAACAGCGACAACCTGCCAACGCATGTCGACGACCAGGGCGACGAAGGCACCGCCACAGACGACAATTGCACACGCACCTGGTACGCCCGTAACGACTCGAACTGGATGCTCGACAAGGCCAAGCGGATCGAAACCGTCGGCGTCAACTGCGCCACCACGCCCTCGCTGCCGGGCGACATGCTGTCATCGACCCGCACCACGTACGACAAGGAAGACAACAACTGGGACACGTATCTTCCGTTGACGGGTGACGTCGCGAAGGTTGAGCAACTCGACTCCTGGTCCGGCTCCACGCCTGTGTGGGTCACGACGACGCGGGCGACTTATGACCCCAACGGCCGTGTCACCGCCACCTACGACGGGCTCAACCGCAAAACGGCGACCTCATATACCCCGCAACTCACCGGACCCGTCACGTCGACGACCGTCACGAATGCGATGGGCCACACGGTCACGTCAACCCGGGCGCCGGCGTGGAACCTGCCGACACTGACCGTCGGCGCCAACAACGCGGTCACGGAAATCACCTACGACGGGCTGGGCCGGCAGCTTCAGGTCTGGCTGCCCGGACGGGCCAAGACCACATACCCCAACGCCGGCAGCGCGCAGTTCACATACCTCGTACGGAACAACGCGCCTACCGCCGTCACGACCAAGACGCTGATGCCGTACGGCACCAGCACCTACAAGACTGCCATCAGTCTGTATGACGGACTGATGCGGCAGCGGCAAACCCAAACGCAGGCCCCCGGCGGCGGGCGCGTACTCGCCGACACCATCCACGACTCGCGCGGCCTGGTCGAGTTGACCTCCAACCCCTACTACGACACCACCAACACGGCGCCGAACACGACGCTCGTTACCGGTGCCGGCATACCGGCCATCCCGTCTTGGACGGAAAACGTTTACGACGGAGCCGGGCGCCTCACCAACGCGATCCTCAAGATCAGCGCCGACGGTGCCGCGAGCGAGAAGTGGCGCACCGTCACCTCCTACAGCGGCGACCGCACCAATGTGACCCCACCGGACGGCGGGACCGCGACCACGACCATCACGGACGCGCGTGGCAGGACGAGGTACTTGCGTCAGTACAAGAGTCCGGCAGACGTCGGCAGCGACGACGCGACGAAGTTCGATCAGACCTCGTACACGTACACCGACCGTGGTGAACTCGCCACAGTCAAAGACCCCGCCGGTAACACCTGGCGCTACACCTACGACCAGCGCGGGCGCAAAACCACGGACGAAGACCCCGACAAGGGCCGCACCACCTCTAAGTACGATGCGGTAGGGCAGATAACCGAGACGACCGACGCCCGCCTTGTCACCCTCGCCTACACCTACGACGACCTCGGCCGCAAAATCACCGTACGTGAGGGGTCCGAAACGGGTCCTCTGCGAGCCAAGTGGGAGTACGACAGCCTGCAGTACGGCGTCGGCAAGCTAAGCAAATCGATACGCTACGAACCCGCCGGCTCAACCAACGCCTACGTCAACGAGATAACCAGCTACGACGCAGCCGGCCGACCCCTCGGCAGCGCGACCACCATCCCGTCTACTGACGCCGGCCTATGCGCTGCGGACGGCGGCACCCCCTGCACCTATGCCGTCGGCACCACCTACACCGCGTCCGGGCAACCGCAGACCATCACTTTGCCCGCCGCCGCCGGTCTTGCCAGCGAACGGCTGCTGCTGACGTACAACGAGGTCGGTGCCCAGCGCGGTCTCAGCTCGCCAATGCAGCTCTACATCAACTCCGTCACATACAACAAACTCGGCCAGCTCACACAGCGCGTGGTCGGGGCGTCCGGGAACCGGACTTTGCACACCTACACGATCGACCAACACACTGCACGATTGACCAACGCCAGCGTCATCCCGGAAGTCAAACCCGAACTCTTCAACCTGTCCTACGGCTATGACAAGGCCGGAAACGTCACCAGCATCGCTGACAAGCCTGCTAACGGCACGACTGACACCCAGTGCTACTCCTACGACTACCTACGCCGGCTGACCAGCGGCTGGACCCCGGCCTCAGGTGACTGCACGCCGACCCCCACCGTCGCGGGGCTCGGTGGCCCCGCCGCCTACTGGCACTCCTACACCTACGACAGCGTCAACCGGCTCACCGAGACGCACCACGCCGTAACCAACACCACCCGCGACTACACCTATCCACCGCAGGGCGGAGCGGCCGGATCCAAGCCCCATGCCGTCACGAAGGTCGTCAGCAGCGGCGCCACCAGCAAGACCGACAACTACACGTACGACGCCACGGGAAACACCCTTACTCGACCAGGCGGCAGCAACGGGCAAACGCTGACGTGGGACAACGAAGGTGATCTCGCCAAGTTGGTCGACTCGACCGGTACCAGCAGCTACCTCTACGACGCCGACGGCAACCGACTCATCCGACGTGACCCGGCGGGTGCCACGCTCTACCTCCCGGGCGGCATCGAAATTCGTAAACCCACCAACGGCGCCGCAACCTGCACCCGGTACTACACCCACGCCGGCACACCCATCGCCGCCCGCACTGTCACCGGCCTCTCCTGGCTGGCAAACGACCACCACAACACCGCCGAAGCCACCATCAACAACACCGACCTATCCTTCAGTCGGCGCCGCACCCTGCCCTTCGGCGACACACGCGGCACCACCACCGGCACCTGGCCTACCGCCATGGACAAAGGCTTCGTCGGCGGCACTAGCGACAACAACGGCCTCACCCACCTCGGCGCCCGTGAATATGATCCAAAGATCGGCCGATTCATCTCCGTGGACCCGATCATGGATCTCTCGGATTCTCAACAGATGCATGGCTATGCTTATTCCAATAATTCCCCCGCAACACTCAGCGATCCAAGTGGCCTCAAGCCGGAAGGCGTTAGCTGGGCCGACTATCAAAAAGATTTCGAAGCTGATACCGCGAAGCGCATGAAATGGGCCAACACGATGTGTTCCGGCCGGTTTTGTATTGGCGCGCCCAAAAAGCCCGTAACGCATGGACCTTGGGAAGACGACTTCGTATATGACCCTGCCGAGGCTCCGACCATAGCGGACCATGGGAGCAAGTCAGAGTGGGATATGAAGCGCCTCGCATGTCTCTGGAGTGTGACATTTGACGCGGGGCCCTGCGCGGGCTGGGGCGACGCCGGCGAGATGTACAACCACTACCTGACTGGTGATGGCAGTGATTACGGTTTTGACTACGGTCAGGCGTACTTGGACGATCCATATATCGCGATGAGTGTGGACAAGGAGATTCTGGATGCGCAGCGAGCGGCAGAAAAGCTGTTACGCGCTGCAGGTGGCAAATCGTTCCAGATGACCGGTCGCGCCCGGAACCTAAGCAACCCCAATACGGAAGAGTGGCAAAAGGCCATTGGCTCTCACGACATTTGGGCCAGCGCGGACGTCACTGTGACGGGCAATGTAATTGCGATGCGTATCACTGTCCGTGCCGAAGACCGCTACAACTTTAATAGAGGCGCCAGCGATATCGCCACAGGTGTACCTGATAACGTCAACGGACGTTTCGCTGAACTGGGCTGGGCCAAACCCTTCAACTCGTCAGGTACTCTCGTTCGAGATGTTGTATGGACGGTCGGTTCTCCTTCGACCGCTTCTGTAACCCAACCGACACGACGGCGGTGGTGAAAATGGGAGGACCTAGAGCTCCTCGCCTCGCAATATGCGTAGCTGCTGCGGCTCTCTTCGCGACGAGCTGCGCTGCGTCTTCGGATGGCACTGCCGGCCCCTCGCGATCACCTCAAGCGTCGAAGTTCTGGGACCAGGGGTTGCAGCCGAACGAAGCATTTAAACCGGACGCGGAAGACAGAGTCGGCGCTGTCCTCATTGGCCCCAAGGCAGATATCGCTTCCGCGGTCGAAGTCCCACTCGAAGTTGTCTACATGGACGACATTGTGACGTCGGCATGCGGTAACCGAGCGGGAAAAGGCGTGTACGAAAGTCGATTCGGGCAGCGTCGAGAATGGCGAGGACCGGACTTAGGGATCCGTCAATTCGTGGGTGCATTCGCGAGCGTCACCGCCCGCGACGCTGTTGCCCAAAGTCGAACCCATTTGGGCTGCGGCGAATACGTCGACCGTGACGGTGAGCACGAGTCGCTGCGAGTAGTCGATCTTCCGAAGCCTCCAGGTATCGACGAAAGTGTCATGTTCTGCGAAGTCCTGAACCGCGTGAACTACGTGTGTATTGCGTTGTTGGCTCGCGACGACATCGCGACAAGATTAAGCGTGCAGGCGAAAACAGAGCCCCGCGCGAGACAGGTGATGGGAACGGTAGTTGAGCTTGCGGCGCAACGCCTAGCTGCCCCGTAGTGGCCATGGCGCACGTCGACGCCCTCGCCGGCGAACACCTCGTCGAAGGGTCGAGTGAACTTCGCGTCGCGGTCGCGTATGAGGACCGTGATCTGGTAGTTCCACTCCTGGTCGACGTGTACGACGGCCGGCTTACCGGGCGAGCGGTAGTCGAGGGCGACCATGTCGTGACCCGCCGACGGGCAGTCGGCGATGTAGATGCCGATGTCGGGGTAGCCCCATTTCGCTACCCAGAACGCGCTGCCGAACTCGCCGCAGAGGCTGAACCGAGCGGTTCGACCGATCGCCGCCAACGTGTAGACGCCAACGTGGTCCGCAGCCCAGGAGGTTCGGTTGGGTGCAGGGTGGGCGTCACGGGCGAGCGGGCCGCCGTTGTGTCGACGGGCCAGGTCGACGTACGCGTTGGGCAACTGGTGCCCAAGCTGCGCTTCCACCGACCGCAGAACCTCGTCGGTGAGCGGGTCCTCCAGCGGGCCGGATCCGTCGAAGACAGTTGCGGGATCGAGCACGGGTCGACGGTAGTCGGTTCCGCGTCAGTTCCAGGAGCGCCGGTAGCCCTGCTGCTGTCGACAGCAACGATGACAGCAACAGGGCCGGACGGGGAGGGCCGGAGACGGAGAGCGGTGGATCAGTGCCCGACGTCAGAGACGTGCGCGGACGCGCACGGACAGAGCGCGCAGAACTTACAAGCGAGGGGTCCCACGTCACGACGAGCGGCTGCTGTCCATCGACGCAGGCGCTAGGGTGCTGCCGTGCCAGACCCACAGCCGAACGATCACACCGCGGTCGTGCAGCATGTCCGCACGACGCTGCCCTATCGGCTCGCCGTGTGGTACCTGAGGTTAGCGCTGGTGACCTTGCCCGTGGCATTCATCGACTTTTGGGTTCTAGGGCCGCCGATCTGGGGAACGGTCATCGTCCTGGGCTGGATTTGCTTCTCGCCAGTGCGGTAGATGGCATATTTCGAGTGGAACCTGCCGCAGCGGGATGTCGAGTTCATGCTGTGGCGAGACGTCTTCACTCCGCGCTTCCGCTAACCCGCTGGGGCCCTCAGTTCCGCTTCAAGTCGGGCATGACCGAGTCAGCGAGAAGTCAGCGAAACCGACGCCAGCCGTTGTTATGCGGCGGCAGCGGACGTTGCATGAGCTGCACCATGCAGAGCGACGTGACATCGGACCGTGCCGGACTGGTGCCTATACCCGCCTTGACACGGAAGAGGTCACTGGTTCAAACCCAGTATCGCCCACCAGTAGAACAGCAGGTCAAACGGCTCGTTACCGGATCGCGGTAACGAGCCTTTCTGTTTGTGCTCCTTACGTTGGGAGCAAACTGGGAGCACATGATCCTCTGCCACCTACCGGCTGTACCGTGCCGAAACTAGACGCACGGGCTGTGAGCTGAGGTTTCGCCTGACTACGGCATGATCGGTTCGTGATGGTTCGGCTGCGATATCTGATCATGGTTCGGTGTTCGGCTGGCTCGCGCTCCTTACCAGGAGCGATGCCGCCAAGACACAGCAGAGTTGCTGGTGTTGCGGCATGAAGTCGCCGTGTTGCGCCGCCAGGTCGGTCGCCCACGGCCATCCTGGCCGGACCGCGCCGTGCTGTCCGCGCTGACGCGGTTGCTGCCCCGCGCACTGTGTACGCACCGAATCGTCACCCCGGCCACGCTGCTGGCCTGGCACCGCCGCCTGATCAAGCGACACTGGACGTATCCGAACCGGACCGGCCGCCCGTCGGTCAGCGACGAGGTGAGGGATCTCGTCGTGCGGCTGGCCCGGGAGAATCCGGGCTGGGGGCACCGCCGCATTCAGGGTGAACTGGTGGGGCTCGGCCACCGAGTGGGCGCGGGCACGATCCGGCGGATCCTCGCCGCCACCAGGATCGGCCCGGCCCCGCGCGGCGTCGACACCTCCTGGCGGACCTTCCTCCGTGTTCAGGCTTCTGGACTGCTCGCGACCGACCTCTTCCACATCGACACGATCCGCCTGCGACGGCTGTACGTGCTGTTCGTGATGGAGGTCGTCACCCGCCGGGTGCACATCCTCGGCGTCACCGAACACCCGACCGCCGCCTGGACCACTCAGCAAGCCCGCAACCTGGTGATGGACCTCGGCGACCGGATCGGCGCGTTTCGTTTCCTGATCCGCGACCGGGACACCAAGTTCGCCGCGTCCTTCGACGCGGTGTTCGCCGTCGAAGGCGTCAAGGTGGTCAAGACTCCGCCACGGACGCCTCGGGCGAACTGCTACGCGGAACGGTTCATCCGCTCCGTCCGGGCCGAGTGCACCGACCGGATGCTCATCTACAACGAGCGGCACGCCCGCGCTGTGCTCGGCGACTACGAGCACCACTTCGACCGGCACCGTCCACACCAGAGCCTGGATCAGCATCCGCCCGACCATGACCCCGGCGTGGTGATCGTCATCGACTCGCCGGTACGGCGGCGACGCATCCTCGGCGGCGTCATCAACGAATACGGCAGGGCAGCCTGACCTCAGTGAAAGGTCAGCTCGGGACCCCGACACTGGTTTTTGGCGCGGTACAGGGTGCAGTCGCAGGGTTTTGTGGCGTTCGTGCGCTCGCAAACCTTTACGCCGCAGCCGAATCTGGAGATTCTCTTCGTCGCCGTGGACGTCACCCGCTGCGTCGTAATGAAGGCATGGCTGGTGGCGGCGCCTGGACTACGCGGCCACGCTAACCGGTCTCAACAGCTGCGGGCGAGACAGGTTCTCCGCGTCGATGAAAGATACGCCAAGGAACGGTGGCGCGCCTACCGACTCGAGGCGGAGGACCTGCCGGTGACGGTACTCAAGCGCCTGGACGAGCCGGCCGACGCCTGAGCCTCGCCCTGACCAGCCCGTTGATGGACATCTGACGCACGCACTGCTGCGCTGCTAACTAGGCCGGGTTGAACCGGGCGACCACCGGGGCGTGGTCGGGCACGCTCGCCGGACGGCTTTGATGGAGGCGGTGATGGAGCCGAGGTCGTCGATGAGGCTGTCGATGCTGGCAAGCCGCAGCCGCAGGTCTTGGGAGCCGAGGATGTGGTCGATGACCTCACCTCGCTTCGCCCGGCGGGAAGTTGCCAGCGCGGCACAGCAATCCCGGTACCTGTTTGTCGAGCTGGGTCGCGAGCCACTCCGCGTTGTGCATGAGAGTGGGTAGCGACAGGCCAGTTGTCAGTCCCATCCGATGGAGCAGGTATGTGAGGTCCTCGGTCGCCAGGTTGCCTGTCGCCCCGGGGGCGAACGGGCAGCCGCCGATGCCGCCCATGGACGCGTCGAGAGTCTGCACGCCTTCGGTGACGGCGGCGACCGCGTTGGCGTACCCGGTGTTGCGGGTGTTGTGGAAGTGGCAGCGCAGTGGCATGTCCGGCGCGGCCTGTCGCACCAGGCCGACCAGCTCCGTCACCTGGCTCGGCACCCCGACGCCGATGGTGTCCGCCAGGGCGATTTCGTCCGGGCGGGTGTCCAGCGCCTGCTCGACCAGGCCGGCCACACGCTTGGGGTCGACCTCACCCTCGAAGGGGCAGCCGAACGCGGCGGCGAGCGTGAGGGAGACCCGCAGCCCGGCCGCGCGGGCCTGCCCGGCCAGCTCGTGCCACGTCCGCAGCGTCTCGGGGATGGACATGCCCTGGTTGCGTCGGCTGAAGGTCTCCGTGGACACGACCACGAAGTTCAGTTCGTGGATCTGGGCGGCCAGCGCGCGCTCGAGCCCCCGTTGGTTGAAGGCGAGGCCGATGTAGGAGACGCCGGCCCGGCGCGGCACGAGGCCCATCAGGTCCTCGGCGTCGGCCAGGGCGGGTACCCGCCGCGGGTTGACGAAACTGGTCGCTTCGATCCGGCGTACCCCGGCCGTTATCGCCCGTTCGATCATCTCCGCCTTCGCTGCGGTCGGCAGCGGCCGCGGCTCGTTCTGCAGCCCGTCCCGCGGCCCGACCTCGATGATCTCGACCCTGCGTCCATCCATGGTCGATGTATACAACCAAGAGGGCAATCTTGGAAATAGCCCGATCAGGGCCTTGACCTAGGTCACATCTGGCTACGATTGTATGCAATCATCGAACGAAGGAGGTGCCGTGTCGGCATCGGACGAGGCGTACGCGCAGCTGCGTGACGGCATCCTGCACGGCCGTTTCGAGCCCGGCGCGCGGCTGGGGGAGGTCGAGCTGGCGGAGACGCTGGGCGTCTCCCGCACCCCCGTACGCGAGGCGCTGCGCCAGCTCGCCGCCGACGGTCTGGTCGATCTGGCCCCCAACCGGGGCGCCCGGGTGGCCACCTGGTCGGATGCGGAGCTGCAGGACACCTTCGAGCTGCGGGGCCTGCTCGAGCCGTACGGGGCCAGGCGGGCCGCGACCCGCATCGACGACGCCGAACTGCAACGTCTCGAGGCGCTCTGCGACGACATGGAGCGGGTCGGACGACCCGGCCCCGGCCAGGACCTGAACCTGCTCTCGCAGCTCAACGCCGACCTGCACAAGTCGGTCCTCGCCGCGTCGGGCAACACCAAGCTGCTCGGGCTCGTCGGCTCCGTGGTGTCGGTCCCGATGGTGATCCGGACCTTCCACCGCTACTCGCCCGACTCGCTGGAGCGCAGCCACCGCCACCACCGCGAGCTCCTCGCGTCCTTCCGGGCCCGCGACCCCGACTGGGCCGAGTCGGTCATGCGCTCGCACATCCACGCGGCGCGCAACGTCCTGCTGCCGAACACTTCTAGGGAAGGGCAAGGCTGATATGCCGGAAACACCCGAGCTGCCGCTCAAGGACGTGCGAGTCGTCGAGATGGGCCAGCTGCTCGCCGGCCCGTTCTGTGGCCAACTGCTGGGTGACTTCGGTGCCGAGGTCATCAAGCTGGAGCCGCCGGGGGCCGGCGACCCCATGCGCCAGTGGGGCCGGGAGAAGCCGCACGGCAAGTCGCTGTGGTGGCCGACCCTAGCCCGCAACAAGAAGTCCGTGACGTGCAACCTGCGTACCGAGGAGGGCCAGGACCTCGCCCGCAAACTCATCAGCACCGCCGACGTGGTGATCGAAAACTTCCGGCCCGGGACGCTGGAGCGCTGGGGACTGTCCTATGCGGAGCTGTCCGAGCTGAACCCGGGACTGGTCCTGACCCGGGTGACGGGCTACGGCCAGACCGGCCCGTACTCCTCCCGCGCCGGCTACGGCTCCATCGGCGAGGCGATGGGCGGCATCCGGTACGTCACCGGCGAACCCGACCGGCCGCCGTCCCGGGCCGGCATCTCCCTCGGCGACTCCCTCGCCGGTACCTTCGCCGCCCTCGGCACCATGGTGGCCCTGCACGCCCGTAACCGGACCGGCCGGGGCCAGGTCGTGGACATGGCCATCTACGAGGCCGTCCTGACCCTGATGGAGTCTCTCGTAGCCGAGTGGGCGGTCGCCGGCTACCAGCGCGAGCGGACGGGCGCGGTGCTGCCGAACATCGCTCCGAGCAACGTGTACCCGACCAAGGACGGCCAGTCGATCCTCATCGCGGCCAACCAGGACACCGTGTTCAAGCGGCTCGCGACGGTGATGGGCCGGCCCGAGCTGGCCGAGGACGCCGGCTACGCGACGCACTCCGCGCGCGGGAAGAACATGGAGCAGCTCGACGACCTGATAGCCGACTGGACCTCCACCCAGTTGGCCGACGACCTGCTCCGCACGCTCGACGAGTCGGGAGTACCGGCCGGGCGGATCTTCACCGCCGAGGACATGCTCCGCGACCCGCACTTCGCCGCCCGGGACGCCATCGTCCGCCTGATGGTGCCCGGCCTCGGCGAGGTACCGATGCAGAACGTCTTCCCACGGTTGACCGGGACCCCCGGCACCGTCCGATGGGCGGGCCCGGAACTGGGGGCCCACAACGACGAGGTCTACAGCGCGCTCGGGCTCGATCCGGGCGTCATCGACCGGCTGAGGCGTGACGACGTCATCTGAGCAGGTCCAGCACCACTGCGAAACCCACACGGAAGGCCAGCTTCACCTGTCAGAGAGGAACCTCAGCATGGCCGCGGTTGAAACTGAATTATCCAGCGTCGCACCGGATGCCGGGCGGATGCGCCGTAAGGCCATCGTCGCCGGCGCCGTCGGCAACGTGGTCGAGTGGTACGACTTCGTGGTCTACGCCTACATGGCGAAGGTCATCGGTGGGCTCTTCTTCCCCTCCGGAGACGAGCGGGTGACCATGCTGGCCAGCCTCGCCGTGTTCGGCGTCGGTTTCGCCGCGCGGCCGCTGGGCGCGATCCTCTTCGCCCACTACGGCGACCGGGCCGGCCGTCAGCGCGCGCTGTCGCTGAGCGTGCTGCTGATGGGCGGCAGCACCCTGCTGATGGCCCTGCTGCCGACCTACTCGGCGATCGGGTGGCTGGCGCCCGCGCTGCTGGTGCTCGCCCGGCTGGTCCAGGGCGCCTCCGCCGGCGGTGAGTTCGCCGGCTCCGGCGCCTTCCTTGTCGAGTACGCCCCGCGCGGTCGCCGGGCCCTCTACGGCAGCATCCAGCAGGTCACCATCGCCATCGGCCTGCTGCTGGGCAGCGGCCTGGTCACCGCCATGACGCTGACGATGTCCCCGCAGGCGTTCGCGTCCTGGGGCTGGCGGCTGGTCTTCGCGATCGGATCCGTGTTCGCCCTGTCGGGGCTGTACATCCGGGCCAAGGTCCCCGAGACCCCGGAGTTCACCAAGGTGCAGCAGACCGGCGACGTGGAGAAGCGGCCGCTGGTGGCGGTCTGGCGGCAGTACCGCCGCCAGCTGCTGTTCATCATCCCGATGACCGCCGGCCCCGCCGTCGTGTACTACCTGTACCAGACGTACCTGGTGAACTTCGCGGTCTCCGTCCTGAAGATGGCGCCGCAGACCGCGCTGCTGGCCAACACCATCGGGCTGATCGGGTTCGCGGTGTCGCTGCCGGTCGCCGCGATGCTCTCCGACCGGTTCGGGCGCAAACCGGTGCTCGTCGTGCACGGCCTGGCGGTGATCCTGCTGTCGTACCCGCTGTTCGCCTGGATGGATGCCTCGCGCAGCTTCGGGTCCGTGGTGGCCGCCGCGATCGTCGGCAACGTGATGGCGGGCCTGTACGGCGGCCCGGTCATCGCCGCCTACGTCGAGATGTTCCCGGCGAAGGTGCGCTACAGCGGCTTCTCGGTGCCGTACGGGATCGCGCTGGCGCTCTTCGGCGGTACCGCGCCGTTCGTGGCCGAGCTGCTGACCGGCGTGTTCCCGGTGCCGGTCGGGGCGACCCTGGAGCTGACCGTCCTGATGGTCATTTCCCTGTTCTGCTTCTTCAAGATGAGCGAGACGCACAAGTCCGAGCTCGAGTAGCAGGCCGCGCGGGCTGCTCGCCGAGCAGCCCGCGCGCACTCGTCGATCTCGCGTTCGTCGTGCCGGTACGAAAGGGACTGCAAGTGACCCCATTGGACAATCAGACCTACCTGCTGGGCGTGGACGTCGGCGGAACCTTCACCGACTGCTGCCTGGTACCGACCACCGGCGGGCGGATGTGGATCCACAAGACGTCGTCCACCCCCGGCGACCCCACCCAGGGCATCCTCACCGGCGTCCGGGAGATCCTGGACATGGCCGGCGTCGACCCCGCCGCCGTGACGCGGTTCCGCCACGGAACCACCGTCGCGACCAACGCCATCCTCGAGGGCAAGGGCGCGCGTACCGGCCTCGTCACGACCGCGGGCTTCCGGGACGTACTGGCGATCGGCCGGCACGACGTCCCGCGCGACGCGAACGTGTACACCTGGCGCAAGCCCGCCCGGCCCATCCCGCCGGAGGCGGTCCTGACCGTGGCCGAGCGCATGTCGGTCGACGGGGTACCCGTCATCCCGCTCGACGACGACGAGGCGGCGCGCGTCGTCAAGCAGTTGGCGGAGCTCGGTGTCGACTCCGTGGCCATCTGCCTCCTGCACGCCTACGCCAACCCCGCCCACGAACGGCGGCTCGCCGAGGCCATCTCCGACGCGCTGCCGCACCTGGCCGTGAGCTGCTCGTCGGACGTGCTGCCGGTGTTCCGCGAGTACGAGCGGACCATGGCCACCTGCCTCAACGCCTACGTCCAGCCGTCGGTGCGCCGGTACCTCACCCGGCTGGAGCAGGGCCTGCCGGAGGTCGGGGTCACCGCCCCGGTCACCTACATGCAGTCCAACGGCGGCGCGCTCAGCCGCCAGGAGGCCGAGCGGCAGGCGCTGCGGATGTCGCTTTCGGGTCCGGCGGCCGGGGTCATCGGCGCCCGGCACGAGGGCGCGAGCGCGGAGGCGCTAGACCTGATCTCCCTCGACATGGGCGGCACCAGCGCCGACATCGGCCTGATCCGCGGCGGGGAGGCGCAGACCACGGTCGAGGGCCAGGTCGGCGATTGGCCGATGCACGTACCGATGCTCGACATCATCACCATCGGTGCCGGCGGCGGCTCCATCGCCGCGGTCGCGGCCACCGGCAGCGTCTCCGTCGGGCCGTTGTCCGCCGGCTCGGACCCCGGACCGGCCTGCTACGCGCGCGGCGGGGAGCACCCGACGGTGACCGACGCCAACCTGGTGCTCGGCCGGCTGTCCGACAGCATCGCCAACGGCACGGTCCGGCTCGACGTCGAGGCCGCCCGGCGGGCGGTGCGGACCGACATCGCCGACCCCCTCGGCATCAGCGTCGAGGAGGCCGCCTACGGCGTCATCCAGATCATCAACAACAACATGATGGGCGCGATCCGGCAGATCACCGTGGAGCGCGGCCTCGACCCCAGGACGTTCGCGCTCATGCCGCTCGGCGGCGCCGGCGCCGTGCACGCGGTCGAACTCGCCGAGCTGCTCGGCATGACCCGGGTCGTGGTGCCACCGACGCCGGGTGTGCTCGCGTCGCTGGGGCTGCTGGTGGCCGAGCCGCGCAACGACTACTCCCGCAGCCTCTTCCAGCGGGGCGCCAGCCTGGACGCCGCGGCCTGCGACGCCGTCTACGACGAGCTGACCGAGCAGGCCACGCAGTGGCTCATCGACGAGGGCGTGCCGCGGGAGGATTGGACCATCACCCGGCACGCCGACCTGCGGTACGAGAACCAGGGGCACGAGCTGACCGTGCCGGTCGCCGGGCCGCTGAGCACGCAGGCCAGCCGGGAAGCCATGATCGCGGGTTTCCACGAGCGGCACCGCGAGCTGTACACCTTCTGCTTCCCCGAGTCCGGAGTGGAGCTGACGACCCTGCGCGTCGTCGCCCGGGGCCGCCCGCACGCCCGCCACTGGACGGTCCCCGCGCGCCCGGGCGCCGGAGCCGAACTGGGGCAGCGCGAGGTCTGGTTCGCGGACCGGTACGTCTCGACGCCGGTATTCCGGCGCGAACAGCTCGAGGCCGGCTGGACGCACCCCGGACCGGTGGTCTTCGAGCAGGCCGACTCGACCGTGGTCGTCCCACCGGGCTGGAACGTCCACCGCGACGACCGCGGCAACCTCGCCATCGAAAGGAGCTGACGTGCCGCACATGCCGATCAATGGCTTCGACATGTACTACGAAGTCATCGGATCAGGGCCGCCCGTCGTCTGTTCGACCGGGTGGGGGACGGGGACCGGGCACAAGGTCGCCGCGTACCCGCCCGGCCTGACTGACGAGTTCCAGCTGATCGTGTACGACCACCGCGGCGTCGGCCGGTCCAACGGCGGCCTGGACCGCGAGCCGTCGACCGAGCTGTACGCCGACGACCTCGCCGCACTGATGCGGGGACTCGGCCTGGAGCGGGCGGCCGTCTTCGGCCGTGGCGGCCTCGGCGGGTGCATCGCCCAGCGCCTGGCCATCCAGCATCCCGACCTGGTGTCCGGCGCGATCTTCGCCCAGTCCTGGGTGTACGCCGATGCCCTGCTCCAAGCGCAGTTCACCACGCTGTCCGAGCTGCGCCGGCGGTCGTTCGAGGAGTTCCAGCTGGCCTGCTCGTGGATGTGCCACCTGCCCTCCTACTTCGCCGAGCACCGCGATGAGATCGTCAGTCCCACCGGGCCGTGGACGGACATCCGCGACGCCGTCGACGCGCACCTGGCGCTGATCGAAGCGTCCGCCCGGCACGACACCCGGGACGAGCTCTCCGGCGTCACCTGCCCCACGCTGGTCGTGCACACCGGCCCACGGGACTGGATCACCGGCGAGCGCCTGGGCGACGAGCTGCTGCGGTGGCTGCCGAACGCCCGGTCGGTCCACCTCGAGTACGCGCCGCACGCCGTCGCCACGCACGCACCGTCGTGGGCGACGTTCCAGGCGGCGGTCTTCGAGTTCCTCCGCGATCAGCCCTCGACGAAGGAGTCAGCACCGTGAGCCCCAGCACCGACAGCGCCGCCCCGGCCGTCCTCAATGACCCCATCGTCCGCGAACTCATCAAGTCCCGGTTCGTCTCCGCCCGGCGTGAGGTGGAGGCACTCGTCGAGCGCACCGCGATGTCGCCGGTGGTACGGGAGAAGAAGGACTACTTCGTCGCCTTCTTCTCCGACCAGGGCCACCTCGTCACCGGGACCAACCTGCCGCTGGGCGCCCGCGCGATCGACGCCGTGATCGACCGGTTCCCCGTCGATCGCATGGTCGAGGGAGACCTCTTCGCCTACAACGACCCCTACGAGTCCAACGGGGGCGTCTCGCACCTGCCCGACTTCCTCGTGGTCAGGCCCGTGTTCCTGGCCGGGCGGGTGGTGGCCTTCGTGCAGATCTTCTCCCACATGATGGACGTCGGTGGTGTGGCCCCCGGCTCCCAGTCGACGACCGCCCGCGAGATCTTCCACGAGGGGTTCCGCATCCCACCGGTCCGCCTGCGCGCCCGCGACCAGATCGACCAGGGCATCTGGAACATCGTCCTGGCCAACACCCGGTTCCCGAACATGCTCGAGGGCGACCTCAGGTCACTGATCGCCGCCGCCGACGTGTCCGCGGAACGCCTCGCGGAGATCTTCGGGCACTTCGGGGTGGAGACCACCCAGGCCGCCATCACCGAACTGCTCGAGCAGGGCCGCGCGATCGTCCGCAACGGTCTGCTCTCCCTGCCCGACGGCGAGTACACGTTCCGGCAGCCCATCGACGCGCAGTACCCGGGCGCCGAGGTGCACCACATCGAGTTGACGCTGATCAAGAACGGCGACTCGGTGACCGTCGACACGCGCCGCTCCAGCGACCAGTCGCTGTCGCCCATCAACTTCCTCATGCACTCCTCGGTGCTCGGATTGATGTACGGGGCGTACTTCATGAAGGACGACCCGACGATGAGCCTCAACGGCGGCATGGTCGAGGGCCTGGGTGAGGTGCTTCTCCGCAAGGGGAGCATCCTGTCGCCCCGGTTCCCCGCCGCGGTGGGCATGCGTGGCATCACCTGGGGACTCACCAACAACGCTGTACTCGGGACGCTGGCCCAGGCCGACGTCGAGAGCGCCCCGGCCGGGTCCGGCTCCTACGTCGTGTACTACCTGCGGGGCCTGGACTCCCAGACCGGCCAGTACACGATGTTCGTTGACGGCATCGGCGTCGGCTACGGTGCCAAGCCGTGGGCGGACGGGCTCGACAGCGTCTACTACCTGGCCCAGAAGAACCTGCCGGTGGAGTTCATCGAAGGGCAGTGGCCGGTACGGATGCTCGGCTACGAGTTCCGCCGCGACTCGGGCGGACCGGGCAGGTACCGCGGCGGGGTCGGGGTCGTCCGGCGGGTCCAGGTGCTCCGCGACGGGCTGTCGTTCAGCTCACGCCTGTCCAACGTCGAGTTCCCGCCGTGGGGTACCAACGGCGGCGAGGACGGCCGTTCCGGGTTCGTCGTCCGCAATCCGGGCACGGACCGGGAGCAGCGGCTCGACCCCATCTGCCCGGACACGGTGCTCGCCGCCGGCGACGTGGTGGAGATCCACACCAGCGGAGGCGGCGGGTACGGCGACCCGTACGAGCGCGATCCCGAGGCGGTACGGATGGACGTGCTTGCCAACTGCGTGTCCGTCGAAGGGGCGAGGCGCGACTACGGAGTCGTGCTCGACGCAAGGACCTTCGACCTTGACATCGAGGAGACAACGCGGCTCCGAGAGCGTACGGCAGCGGACTAGCGAGATCTCCCGGTTTGGTCGATGCTCCTGCGTAGAACATGCTGATGCGGCTGCTGCACCGCCGACGCGGCGGGTGAAAAGACCGAATCGCGATGGTCAGTTGCGGTGAGCTTGCCGGCGGCGGACTACTGATTGAGGGTCTGGCGGAGTGCACTTTCCATCCACCGTGAAGGGGCCGCAACGGCACGTTGTGGCCCCTTCACCGTGACCCGTCTGGACGCCGGCCGAGCTCGCTGCGGGAGCACCCACGGCGGAGGTGGTGTTCACTGGCGCGCTCAACCTCGCCCGCGTCTACAGGGGCGAACCCCCAAATCGCCGCCAGCGCGTGCTTGCTCGCGACCGGCGTCGTTGCCGCGGATAGTGCACAACGGAGCGACCGGCCAACACTGCGTTGGCAGTGTGGCCAGACCCCGTGCCCTCTTCTGCCGTGACGCGCGGTCGTGGCGACGACCTGGCGGCTCCGCGTTCCCTTTCGTTCGTCCCTTGCCGTCGTGCTGGCGTCGATTCGTGCGGGGAGCAGATTGGGAGCAGTGGGGCACGTGGGCGGCGGGCGCGGGTTGGTTGGCCAGCCAGCGGTGCTGGAGCGCATCGGTGATGCGCCGGCGCATGGCGGGCGTGACGTGGCTGTAGATGCCGCGCACGCCGGGCAGGCGGTGGCCGAGCCGCTGGGCTTGGGCGACTTCGGGGATGTCGTCTTCGATCAGCCAGGTTTTGTGCGTGTGTCTGAGGTCGTGGAAGTGCATGCCTTCGATGACCGGGCCGGTGTGGGCGCGCTCGTCGCCGTTGACGGCGGGGCCCCAAATGCGGCGGGACATGCTGGAGCGGCGTAGGTAGGCGCCGCGGGCGCCGCAGAAGACGATGTCGTGGTCGTGGCTGTCGAGGACCTCCTGCAGCAGGCCGATCAGGAACGGCGGGAGGTGGATGTCGCGGACGGAGTTCGCGGTTTTGGGTGGGCCGAGGTAGAGGCGGCCTTGGACCTCGTGCAGGGCGCCGACCTCGGGATGCACCTGGATGAGTCCGTCGCCGAGGTGGGTGTTGGCCCGGGCGAGGCCGGCGAGTTCGCCCCAGCGCATGCCGGTGTAGGCGGCGGTGATGACCAGGATCTGGTCGGCGCGCCGGTGGATGCGGGCGGCGATGGTGTTGACCTGGGTCGGGGTGGCGTGCGGGCGTTCCGGGGCCCGGCGGGTGAGCACTTTGATGCCGGCGCAGGGGTTGTAGCCGATGCGCCGGTCGGCGACGGCTTCAGCATGAGCAGGCCGAACAGCGACATGACGCTCGAGACGCTGGAGTCGGCGAGCTGGGTCTTGAGGTGTTTGACGAAGACCTTCACTGACTGCCGGGTGATCTTCGATAGTTGGACGTGGCCGAAGCGGGGCAGGATGTGGTTGCGCAGGTGGCTGCGGTAGGCGGCCCACTTGGCCTCGCCGGCCAGGTGGCCGGCTTCCCAGATGGCCACCCACTCGGCGAGGGTGATCCGCCCGGCGGCGGGGTCGAGGTAGGTGTCGAAGGCCTGGTCGACGTCGACCTGTTTGCAGCGGATCTCGGCGGCGGTACGGGTGGGGTGTGAGGAGTCGGTGCCGACGCTGCCGTCGGGGTTGCGGTAGCGCACGCGGAAGCTGTTGCCGCGTCGTTCTACCCATGCCATGGGCTGCTCCCATTCGATGTGTGGTCATCGGTCGGTGCATGGACGCTTCGCTGGCGGCCAGGTGGCAAGTCCCGATCCCGGACGGTGGGCGGCGTCTTTCGCCGGCCGCGGCGACCGACGGCCGGGCGGGCGGAGTTGGCGACGATCGCGGCCAGGTCGGTGGGGGAGAAGCGCAGGTGCTTGCCCAGGAACGTGCAGGGCACTTGGGTCTGCTGCACGGATAGGTGACAGTTCCAGTCACGCGGCCTGACTGGCCGGTGGGGTCATGATGGTCTCGTACTCGATAGGGGTCAACCGGGACAGCGATCGTTGGCGTCGGCGGCGGTGGTAGGTCCGTTCGATCCAGGTCACGATCGCGGTCCTGAGCTGTTGCCGGGTCGGCCAGGTCCGGCGGTCGAGGACGTTGTTCTGCAGCAGGCCGAAGAAGGATTCCATGGCGGCGTTGTCGCCGGCGGCACCGACTCTGCCCATCGATCCGATCATGTGGTGCTGGTTGAGGGCGCGGACGAACGTGCGGCTGCGAAACTGCGACCCGCGGTCGGTGTGCAGCACGCAGCCAGCGACGTCAGCACGCCGAGCGACGGCGTTGTGCACGGCGTTGACCGCCAGTCGCGACTTCATCCGCGAGTCGATGGACTACCCGACGATCCGGTTCGACCACACGTCCTTGATCGCGCACAGGTATAGCTTGCCCTCAGCCGTGTGGTGTTCGGTGATGTCGGCCAGCCACAACCGGTTCGGACCGTCGGCGGTGAAGTCGCGCTTGACGAGATCAGGGTGCACCGGCGGCCCCGGCCTACCGCCCTTACCCCGCCGCCGCTTGCGGCTGAACGCGCTGAACCAGCCCATGCCGGAGCAGATCTTCCAGGCGGTGCGCTCGGTCATCGGTCGCCCGGCCGCGCGGGCCTCGTCGGCCAGGAACCGATAGCCGAACTCCGGGTCGTCACGATGTGCGTCGAACAACGCGTCCGTCCGGTATGCCTCGGCCAGTTCGGCGTCGGTGACCGGGTGGGCAAGCCACCGGTAGTAGGGGCTGTCGAGCAATGTTCAAGACCCGGCACGTCACCGCGACGGGGATCCCGTCGGCGGCGAGCTCGTTCACGAGCGGGTAGAGCCTTTTCCCGGCAGATTCGCCTGCGACAGATACGCCGCGGCCCGGCGCAGAACTTCGTTCTCCTGCTCCAGCAACTTGATCCGCTTGCGCGCTTCGCGCAGCTCAGCCGACTCGCCGCCGCTGACACCAGGCTTGGTCCCCGCGTCGATGTCAGCGTGACGCAGCCACTTGAACAACGTCATCGGATGAACCCGAAGTCCTTGGCGATCTGCTCGACTGTCACACCTGGATCCCGATCACGGGCCACCCGCACGACGTCATCGCGGAACTCACGAGGGTAGGGCTTGGGCACAGCAACATCCTTCCAGCCCGCCTCCACGGCAAGCCAACTCAGATGTCACCTATCGCTGCAGCAGACCCCGGCGAAGCCGAGGTGCAGTTGCTGCGGCGTCCCTTGCTCGGGTCGAGCAGGGTGTATAGCCGATATTCCTCATCCGACCCGGAACGCTACCGATGGGTGACCGGACGTCAGCCGGGATCAGCGCCGAGTACAGCGCTGCAACCCGGCTCTCTAGCTTGAGAAGCGTTGAGAGGGCCATTGATGGCAATACCAGACGATTCCGCCACCGTGCGCGGCGGCAACCCGGCCGCCCGTCGGTTCATCCGTCGCAACGCCGGCACGAGAACAACCTCGCTGGAAGTGGCGCTCACGGAGGCGGCGGCCAACGCGTCAGCGGTGACGGCCGTGGTCCGGGCGCTCGGCGCGGCCACCTCGTCCGAGCAGGCGGTGCGGGCGGCGTTGGACACGGTGCGCGATTGCTTCGGCTGGGTTTACGGGTCGTACTGGCGGGTGGATCCGGAGGCCGGCGTGCTGCGGTTCGCGGTGGAGTCCGGCGACGCGGGTCCGGAGTTCCGGCAGGTGACCCTGAGCGCGACCTTCCGGGAGGGCGTCGGCCTGTCCGGGCGTGCCTGGCGCAGCCGCGACCTGGTCCACGTGCGTGACCTCGGCGAGCTGGCCGACTGCGTACGGGCACCGGTCGCCCGCACGGTCGGCGTGCAGAGCGGGGTGTGCTTCCCGCTGCTGGAGGGCGGCGACGTCGTCGGCACCATGGACTTCTTCACTACCGAGGTACTCGACCTGTCCGCGCAGCGGTTGGAGACGCTGCGCAGCGTCGGGCTGCTGGTCTCGCAGTCCCTGGAACGCGTGGGACAGGTAGAGCGGCAACGGGCCTCCGCTGTGGACGTTGCCGCGGTCAACACCGTGCTGCGCGGACTGTCCGCGGCTACTACGCGCGAGGAGGCGACCCGGCAGGCGTTGGAGACCATCCGGCGAGAGTTCGGCTGGGAATACGGGTCGTTCTGGACCGTCGACCCGGCCGCGGATGTGTTGACCTTCGTGTTGGAGTCCGGTGACGCCGGTGAGGAGTTCCGCCGGGTGACCCGGTCGGCCACGTTCGCCGAAGGTGTCGGTCTGGCCGGCCGGACGTGGAAGGCTCGTGAGATGGTCTTCGTCCAGGACCTGGGTGAGGTCACCGACTGCGTGCGCGCTCCGGCCGCTCGGCGCGCCGGCGTCAAGTCTGGTGTCTGCCTGCCGTTGATCGTGCACGGTCAGGTCGTCGGCACCATGGACTTCTTCTCCGGCCAGCGGCTTGACCTGTCCGACAGCCGCGCCGACGCCCTGCGCAACACCGCCATCCTGGTATCCCAGGCACTGGAGCGCATCGACGAGAGCAGCCGGCTTGCTTCGGCCAGCACCGAACTGGTCGCCTCCATCGACGAGGTCGAACGGAACGTGGCGCAGGCGACCGCGGTGGCCGGCCAAGCCAGCGCTCTGGCCGAAGAAGCCAACCAGGCCGTCGCCCGGCTGTCGGAGTCCAGCACCAAGATCGGCGATGTCGTCAAGGTCATCACCGGCATCGCCGGGCAGACCAATCTCCTCGCGCTCAACGCCACTATCGAGGCCGCCCGCGCCGGGGAAGCCGGCAAGGGATTCGCTGTCGTCGCAAGCGAGGTCAAGGAACTTGCCCAGGGCACGGCTCGCGCGACCGGGGACGTCGCCGAACTGATCACCGCGATCCAGAACGACGCCGACAACGTCGTCCAAGCCCTCGGCTCGATCAGTGACATCGTCGAACGCATCAACGAGACGCAGACCCTCATCAGCGGGGTGCTGACCGAACAGTCCACCGTCACCCGCGATATCGTCGGCACCCGGTAGGAGCCGTCTGGCCGTGGGGGCCCTGCGCGTGCTGCTGGAGCCCCGCCATCAGCTACCCGAGCTCGACGCAACGAGCGAACGCCTCGGGGGCGGCTGAGCCGTATCTCATCGAGGTCGGGGCGCTTCCCCCTGATCCATGCAGAGAAAACCCATGGCTCTGTCAAACCTGACGGGCAGTGCCCGAGAAAAGCGTTTGGTTGGCAAGGCTCGTGAGAGTGAGGAATGGATGAGCAACGGCGAATCTGAGCAAGATCATGTGGAGGATCTTCTATCCGCGGTCGGACGACGAGCCGCAGATCCCGATGCCGTGGAGCTTCGGTTCCCTGGGTGACGTCGTCTGGCTGACCTTGCCGTTCTGCCGGGCAGCCCTGGTGGAGCTGGCTTGCAGGCATCTTGAGTCGTCTCTGCCGGAGATGCAGCCTCTCGACCAGATCACCGAATTCGATCTTATTATCCGGGTTGTCCTGCCATGGACACGAAAGGTGCTACTCGATCCCGATTTGACCTGGGAGCGCGAACAACTGGTCAGGTTTCTACAGACGGTGATCAAGCACCTGTCGCAGTTCGAGTACGCGATCGATATGTACTACCTCAATGGGTTGCAGGATCCGCCGTACCCGGCGGCGCTGCGGGAACTGAGTCCAGAGCTATACCGGGCGCTCTTTAACGGGGCTGAATGATCCCAGGGTCGGGACGTACCAATAACGGCTGGTCGACCGATCAAGGCAGAGACGCCAGATGACGACCGAGACCACCTCGGCGCGGGCGCCGGCCGTGGAGCTTTGTAGCGGAGTCTGAGATCAGCGTCGCGTACTGCATCGATGGCGGCATCAGTCCACTGGCCAATGACCCTAACTATCGTCGATTGCGCCGAAACGCAGGCGAAAATTACAAGATCGGGAGTTGATCACGACCGCGCCGTCAATGCAGCCATCGCGGCTGTTTCTTTGAGCCTGCCTCATGCTGAGAATTAAGTAGGTTCGCGCGGCTGGTGAGGACTCAGATGATCGGCCGGAGGGAACACATTGACGCGACTGACCAGAGCGCTATCCGGCTCGCGGTGCGATTGACGCCGACAACGTGCAGTCTGCAGTCGTCGCGCCACTGCTGGCCGAGTCGCGAAGTACGGCACCGCGCACGTCAAACGCGCCTACGGTGACTGGACCAGCACTGGCCTGCGTGGCTGGAAGGAGCACCTCCTCGCTCAATCAATCCAGCCTATTCAGCAGTTCGCCTACACGACCGGCAAAAACGCCACCGACGCCGCCCTGATCATCGACGCGATGGACTTGCTCTACACCGGGCGGTTTGACGGCTTCTGCATCGTCTCCAGCGACAGCGACTTCACCCGCTTGGCCTCCCGTATCCGCGAATCCGGCCTCACCGTCTACGGGTTCGGCGAACGCAAGACACCCCGATCCTTCGTCGCAGCCTGCGACAAGTTCATCTACACCGAGAACCTCGCCTACGTACGCGGGTGAGCCCGGTGCGCACCTGGCCAACGTCCGCGCCGTCAACGACGACGTCGCCGTCGCCGACATCCTCGATGAGGATGGTCAGCAGGTCACGATGCTGGCGGCTGAGTTGGAGCAGCGGCGGCTGTTGCGGGCGACGGGCACGGTGGGCGGACCGGCCTGCGTGGTCGCGCTCGGCGTCGACGTCACGGTGTGGGCGGATGAAGACGCGTTCGCGGCGTCGGACGCGAGCCTGCTTGGCGACGGCGACGGCGACGGCGACGGCGACGAGGCGCCGGCGCGCCGGCGCATGTGGTGGAGCAGGGCTGGCCGTGGCCGCCACGGATGGCCGCCGAGTCGTTCATCTCCGACGGAGTGTTTGGCGAGCCCGCGCAGGCGCAGGCGTACGCGCGGCTCAACGGGCACGGTGCTGGGCACGCAGCGCAAGACGGTGGCCCCAACCGGACAGGAGTTTGTAGCCGCGCGGGTGCGTACCGCAGGGTTCGAGGTCGACGTGTGCCTGCCGGCAGACGATGCTCGGGAGTTGCCGCAGCCTGGCGACGTCATCGCTGGAACCGTTTCCTGGTCGCCTCGCTACCTGTCGAGGCCACGACGGACGGCTCTGCAGGCAAGCGATCCTGGTTGCCGTGGCGCCGCTGACAACGGTCACGGGTCAGGCTTGCCGCAGCACGAGTGGGTGGAAACGGACGACGGTAGGGGAGCAGGATGGGAGCAGCGCCGCGCGCCCAACGGCGCTGAATCGCGTCCGACCGGCTTGAGCTGCTCGTATTGTCTCGGCGTGACCTGCAGGCCCTCGCGTCTGCGCTGGTCAGAGCGTCGCGGACCGTTCGTTGACACGGAAGAGGTCACTGGTTCAAACCCAGTATCGCCCACCAGTAGAACACCAGGTCAAGGTCCTTCTTCGGAGGGGCCTTCCTTGTTTTCCGGATCTTTCCGCGAACCGGAAGTCAGCAAGCGCACCGCGCACCCGAGCGTCCCGATCGTCAGAGCCGTGCGTGTAGCGGTTGAGGGTCGTGGACGCCTGCTCGTGCCCCATGACCTTCTGCACGTCGTTGATTGGCACACCCGAAGACACGAGCCACGTCGCATACGAGTGACGTAGATCGTGGAACCGCAGTCCGCTGGCTGCCTGCTTGGCGACCTGGCCGACCGCCTCACGTTCCGTCGCGAACTCCTGATGCTGCTCATGCCCCGCCGCGTCCAGCCAGCACGCGCGCCAGCGGTCGACCGCGATGCTGGTGACCTCACCGAGTAGCCCGGCCCGAACAAGCGCCGGCCGCCATACGCGTGAGCGGAACAGGGTACGACGTAACGGGCCGCCGGCCGTGTTGGTGAAGATCTCACCAACCGGGCCGCGCGAGTACGTCTCGCGGTGCGCGACGAGTAGCTGCATGACGAAGGGCGGCAACGGCACGGTTCGACGTCCGGCACGCGACTTGGGGAACGGCCGAGTGGTCACGTTTCCGGCGACTTCGACCGCCACCCGGACGACATGGACGACGCCCGCCGTCAGGTCCACTGCGTTCCAGCGCAGCCCCACACATTCGCCCCAACGAAGGCCCGTACCGGCAGCCAAGCCCACCAGCGCCCGGTATCGCTGCGGCACTGCCGGAACAAGCTTGCTCGTGACGTCGGCCGGAGTGATTACCTGCCCATCGCTGTCCTTTCGCCGGATGCTGGGCAACCGCACGCCGTCGCACGGGTTGATACCGATCAGCCGATCGCGCTGCGCCGCCCGGAACACGCCTGCCGTGAGTTGGTGGCACTTCGCCACCGTGGCGGGGGAGAGCCGACGACCCAGGTCGGTCACCCACCGCTGCACGGACAAATGGTCAATCTTGCCGAGCGGCATGGCGCTCCACTGCGGCAGAACATGGTTGCGCATGATCGATGCGTCCCGTGCGGACGTGTTCACCTGGCTGTTACGCGCGCCCAGCCATTCGACGGCGTAGTCACCGAATCGCGTACGTCCCGCGTGCGGATCGACTCATGACCCACGGTTGAGCGCGGCCTCCGTCTCAGCGAGGAAGGCACTGGCTTCCTTCTTAATGCGGAAGGTCTTGGCCTTCTGCCGCCCGCCGGCGTCGCGCCAGCAGGAGGGCGTCTTCCGGGATCATCGAATCCTGCGGGAGGGCCACATCCGCCACTCGATCTACTACAGCGTGATCCGTGAGGAGTGGCCGCAGGTGCGGGACCAGCTCGAAGCCGAGCAATCCACCTACGCTTCCGCCCATACCGCGTAGACCGGCGGGCTGTCGTCCCTTGAACTCCTGTCTTCGTCAAGCCCTACCCAGCGTTGTCGTCTCGTGTGCCCGTCGTTTCAGCCAGTGCATGAAGCAGGCGGTGGTATTCAGCCTCAGTGCCGATGGCCGTCCGGTGCTCTGGGTGAGTGACGTAGTGCCGAATGGCGGCGGCGAGGAACCGGGCGTCGATGTTGTCGGCCCGTAGCAGGGACCGGCTCAGGCTGAGGCCCCGACGTCGCACCAGTTCCGGTCGCGCGTACCTGAGACGAAGTGTCGTCTTGTTGTTGTGTGTCGGCGGATGAGCGACAGGCAAGGCGTCCCACGGCACGGGGAACGAACCGAGGACGTCCCGATCGCGCAAACCGTCCGGCCGCAGTTGTACGCCCAGTCCACGCCACGCACCAGCAACCAACAGGCCGACCAGCACGAGCCCCAGAACGCCGGTGAACGAGAACGGCCACCAGAGATGCCGCGAGTGGATCATCCGGACCAGCAACTCAACCTGCTGTACGAAAAGGCCGAAGAGAAAAAGGGCGTGGTAAACCGCAGCGCCACTAGCAGGAGCGTTGAAGCTTGGCACGCGTTGCTGCACCACGAAGGCCGCGGGCCGTTGCCGAACCCACCCAATGAGCGCCAGCAGAGCGAAGACCAGGACCACCACTCCCTGGAAGGGGAACAGCTGGCGGCCGAGCGACGGCATCAGCCACCGCGCGACCCCGTAGCCAGCACTCATCACTACGCCCACCACCAAGATGAATCGGCGGTGGCGAGCAGTGGCCGCGAAAATCGCAGCGATCACGTCGAGGACGGTACGGGCGAACAGGCCAGATTCGGAGAGCCGAATGGCCACGCCCCTGTCAGCCGACTCGCGCATTGATGACGTCAGCTGAGCCCACGCCCGGCCGGCTGCCGGCGATGTCGGGTCTCAGGACGTGCGTGACAGATCAGTCTCGGGACGTTCGTGACACGTCCGGCTAGTCGGTGTAAAGGTCTGTTCGTAGTCGGCGTGCCGGCGGTGGGCACGTCGAGCCCGGACAGGATCGTGAGTAGCGTCGACTTGCCCGATCCGGAGGCGCCGACCAGGGCCATCAGCTCACCCCGGTCGACCACGAGGTCCAAGCCCTGTAGGGCGACGACCTCGACCCCTTCGGCCTTGAAGATGCGGACCAGCCCGTCACAGACGATGTGGCCGCGCAGCCGGTCGGCGCCACCCGCCCGGGCGGCGGACCGCAGGCGGGCGCGTTCCTGTAGGGCGGGCGTCCACGCCCGCCACGATACAAAGGTTCTTGGTCTCCGGCGGCCTGTCCTTGGTCACCGGGGCCACGGTCAACAACTACGTCTTCCCGGGCCGAGAGCACCCGCTGGGCCGGGCAGTGGAGCAAGTTCCATCCCGCCACGCCACCGAGGACGGCCATACCGATACGTGCCCCAGCCGCGGTCCACGCGGCCAGCCGCCTCATCGCGTACATCGCCGGTCCGTTGTCACTGTCGCCGGCGCGCCCCGACCGCGCGGGTACCCGCCGGCGGTCGGGGCAGGCGTGCGCCCGGATCCGGTGCCGCGGTCGTGCGGGCGCGTCGGCTCTCTTGACCGCCAACTTCTTTTACTATGGTAGTAGTAAAGCAGGAAGGGGCTACCGTGTTCGTCTTCCGGCTCGACACCCACTCCGGCGTGCCGCCGTACCTGCAACTCGTCCAGCAGGTCCGCCAGTCGGTGCTGCTGGGCTTTCTCCAACCCGGTGACCGCCTCCCGCTCATCCGCGAGGTGGTCGAGGACCTGGCGATCAATCCGAACACCGTCGCCAAGGCGTACCGGCAGATGGAGCAGGAGAACCTGGTCACCGGCCGGCCCGGCCAGGGCACGTTCGTCAATGAACAGCAGTCGGCCGCGATGTCGGCATCGACGTACACGTCGCTGCGCCGCGGCCTGGCGACCTGGTTGCGCCGCGCCTACGCGGCCAGCCTCGACGAGCAGGCGGTCAACGCGCTTTTTACTTCCGTCCACCAGCAGACGAGGAATGAGGACGTGGCGTGACAGCGACCGAGTTCGCGCTGCGCACCGACGGTGTGGGCAAGCGGTACCGGAGGGGCTGGGCGCTGCGCGACTGCACCCTGGCCCTGCCGGCGGGCGGCGTGATCGCCCTGGTCGGGCCGAACGGCGCGGGCAAGACCACGCTGCTGCGCCTGGTCGTCGGGTTGCTGGCACCGAGCACCGGCACGGTGGAGGTCCTCGGCCACGACGTCACCGCCAGCACCCCGCAAACTCTGTCCCGGGTCGGGTTCCTGGCCCAGGACCACCCGCTGTACAAGCGCTTCACCGTCGCCGAGATGCTCCGCTTCGGCCGGGCCTGCAACCTGCGGTTCGACCAGGGGCTGGCCGAGCGCCGGCTGGCGAAGCTGGGCATCCCGCTCGACCGCAAGGTTGGTACGCTCTCCGGCGGGCAGCAGGCCCAGGTCGCGTTGGCTCTGGCCCTGGCGAAGCGGCCGCACCTGCTTGTCCTCGACGAGCCGGTGGCCAGCCTCGACCCGCTGGCCCGGCACGAGTTCCTGCAGGTCCTCATGGGCGCGGTGGCCGAAGGCGGGGTGACCGTCCTGTTCTCCTCCCACGTCGTGCACGAGCTGGAGCGCGTCTGCGACCACCTGGTCGTGCTTAACCACGGCCGGGTCACGCTCACCGGTGACATCGACACCCTCCTCGCCGAGCACCGGCTGCTCGTCGGCCCGCGCACGGCCACCGACCTCGACCGGGCCGGCGCCGTCGTGGAGGCCGTCCACAGCGACCGGCACACGACCCTGCTGGTACGCGACGGCGCGATCCCGGCCGCGCCTGGGTGGCAGGCCCAGCCGGTCGCGCTGGAGGACCTGGTGCTGGCGTACCTGCGCCGGCCGTCCGAGCCGAGCGCCGCGGTCACGTCGGGGGTGGCGGCATGACGTGGTTGATCTGGCGCCAGCACCGGACCGAGGTCTGCGTCCTGGGTTTGCTTGTCGGCATGTTCGGCATTGCCCTGCTCGTGCTCGGGACGCAGGCCCACGACCTGTTCCCCGGCGGGCCCGCCCGGTGTGCGGGAGAGGCCGGTATCAACGAGGCCTGCGCGGCCTCCTTCCGCCGGCTCGACGAGGAGCACGGGTACGTCGAGAACCTCCTGGCGGGCTTCTATCTGGTCCCCGTCGTCATCGGTGCGTTCCTCGGTGCGCCGCTGCTCGCGCGCGAACTGGAGGACGGCACCTGGCAGCTCGCCTGGACGCAGGCCGTGCCGCGGATGCGCTGGCTGGCGGCCAAGCTCGCGGTACTGGCCGGCGTCGCCGTCACGCTCACCGGGATGTTCACCGCGGTGCTCACCTGGTTCCGTCAGCCATTCGACGCGTGGGAAGGGCGGTTCCAGTACGACGCCTTCGACCTGGAGGGACTTGTTCCGGTGGCGTACGCGCTGTTCGCGTTCGGCGTCGCCACCGCCGCGGGGGCGATCCTGCGGCGCAGCCTGCCCGCGTTCGGCGTCGCGTTCGGGGCGTTCCTCGCCGCCCGGATGCCGGTGGCGCTGTTGGCCCGTCCCGCGTACGCCACGCCGCTCACCACCATGGAGCCGGTCCCCGTCGGCGGCTCGAAGGACCAGGCGGGGCACCGGTCCGTGCCCAGCTTCGCTGACTGGATGATCGAACACGGCTACGCAGACGCCACCGGGCGCAGGCTGAGCTGGACCGAGTACTACGAGCTGGAGGGCGCCGCCAACCGGGCCGGCACCAACCTCAACCAGTTCCTGCACGCGCGGGGCATCCAGCAGTTCGGGGTCTACCACCCGGCCGACCGGTTCTGGACGTTCCAGCTCATCGAGGCGGCCCTGTTCATCGCCGTCGCGGCGGTCCTGATCGGTGTGGTGGTGTGGCGGGTACGGCGCCGTATGATCTAGTGCCCTGACCACAAACGTTCACGGTGTTGGTTGACATGCTGTTCGGCTTGTCGGCCGGGCGGCGTGTCGACGTTCACGCTGTGTGGATGGCAGAGCTGGGCTTCCCCCGGGGGTGTGGAGACCGGGTTATGCCGCGATCGGTAGCAGCGTAGTGGGGTCGAGGGTTCGTTCGTACTCGGCGGGGCTGCGGTAGCCGAGGGCGGAGTGGCGAGGGCGGTGGTTGTAGAAGGCGATCCAGCGGAAGATGTCGCGCCGGGCATCGGCCTCGCTGTTCCAGCGTCGATGGTCGACGGCGAGTTCGCGTTTTGAGGGTGGCGAAGAACGCCTCCGCGAGTGCGTTGTCGAACGATGAGCCGATGCGGCCCCTGGAGCGGCGTACGCCGTGGCGGTGGCAGGCGTCGGTGAAACCGGCGCTGCCGTACTGGGCGCCGCGGTCGCTGTGGAAGATCACGCCGTGGACCCGGCCACCGCGGGCGGCGACGGCCGCGTCGAGCGCGTTGATGACGAGGTCGGTACGCATGTGGGTGTTCAGTGACCAGCCGATCAGCCGGCGGGTGGCGATGTCGATGACGGTGGCCAGGTAGAGGAACCGGTCACCGACCCGCAGGTAGGTGATGTCGCCGCACCAGCGCTGGTCGGGTGCGGTCGCGGTGAAGTCGCGTCCGAGCAGATCCGCCACCGCCGGCGCCGCCGGGTCCGGGATCGTGGTGCGCTTGCCCCGGCGTAGGTGGCGACCCACGACGGCACGCTGGCGCATGATCCGCTCCACCCGCTTACGGTTGACCCGCACACCTTGATCACGCAGCTCGGCGGTGACCCGCGGCGAGCCGTAGGTGCCGCCCGACGCGGCGTGCACCGCCGTGATCTGCGCGGCCAGGACATCCTCGGCGGCGGCCCGCGCCACCCGGGTCGGCTCGGCGGCGATCACCGGTAGAACCCCGAGCGGGACACCGCCAACAGCCGGCACAGCCGCTTGACGCCGTAGGCGGCGCGGTGGGCGGAGATGAACCGAAAGCGGCTGGTCACCGATCCATCTCCTTGGCGAAATAGGCGGCTGCCTCGAGCAGCATCTCCTTCTCGCCCTGCAACTCGGCGACCTGCCGACGCAGTCGGGCGATCTCGGCGTCCTTGTCCGCCACCGACAACCCGCCACCAGCCGCCACCAGGACCGAACCCGATACCCAACTCGCGCGTGACCTCGTTGATCGGCCGCCCGGACGAGCGCACCAGGTCAACAGCGTCGCGCCGGAACTCTTGCGTGTACTTCGATGGACGCCCCAACGGGGACACCCCTTCCTCTGGACTCAAGATCCAGTTCTCAGGGTGTCCACACCTCCGGGGGAAGCCCACCGAGCAGGTGGGGCCTGTCCGGTCAAGGTCGTTCAGACGGTGGGGTGCTCCACCTTGACCGGACAGGCCTCACCCACTCCACGGTGTGCGGACGAAGGCCGACGGGATGGCTAGGGCGCAGCAGGGTTGGCGTTGCGAGGCCCTGGGCTAGTCGTCGGTCTACCCGTAGAGTTGCGTGCTCGCCTACTCTCGGGGCTTGGGAGACGTCATGGACACGTTAGGTTCGTGGGGTTGCAGCATCATGGCTGTGCTGGCTACCACGTGGGGCGTGGTCGTGCTCGTTACCGGTCGAGCTCCACAACGAGAACTACGTCATTTCCAATCCGTCGCGCAGTATGGATGGTTTTGTGTCGGCATTGGTGTGGCGTTTGGGTTTCTTGCCCTGGGCGGTCTCGGCGGTTGGTTCGGACCGCTGGCCATCGTCGGCCTCGGCTTGCTCGCTTGGGTAACCCTTCGCACTTATCGTCTACAGCTAAGGGCCACTCGACAGCGAGGCACTACAACCGACCAGCCTTGAGGAGTCTCCGCCTGGCTTCGAGGCAGGTGCGGTTACGCCCTAACCCTCTTTTGGATTAAAGCCTGCCCAGTAGGACCGGGGTCGCGCTACCGCCGAAGATCATCGGGCACAGATCTGGCACAACTGGGGCCGACAAGCCGTGTCAAACGTCGAGAGGTGTTGACGACGGTTGTGCAGGTCAGGCCGGCGATCCATGCGATAGGAGGTGATCTATCAAGGCCGAAGGTGTAAGGGGTTCAAATCCCCTGCGGGTGCGTGCCCGTTGCGTGCCCGACGGGACAGCGAGCTGCGGACCAGCAGAACCCCAGGTCAACAGGCCTGGGGCTTTTTGCTATGTGGGGAAGCGCGCTCACGTGCCGGCATTCGTGCACCGTCAGGTCCACGCCGCTTGCCTTGCGGGCCACGTCGAGGCGCTTTCGCCACTGCCCGTCGCTCATGTACCCGCCCCGCTCGCCGGACAGCAGCAGCGTCCAGCGCTCTTCGGGGGGCAGGCTCGGCGGGCGCTTGCTGCCGCGCGCCTGCCGGCGCTCCTCGCGGGCGGCTTCCAGCTCCTAGGCCCGCCGGCGGATGGCCTCCAGCCGGCGGATGACCGGCATCGCCTGCTCGGTGATGAAGATGGGGAACGTGGCCGCTTCGGTCTTCGTCTCGTCGCACACCTCACGCCGGCCGCCGGACCCGGTTGCGGTGCGCAACACCCAGATGGTCAGGTCGTCGGGCTTGAGCGGCTCCGACAGCAGCGCCGCAATCTCCTCCCATCGCACGCCCGTGTAGGAGGCCAGGCGCAGCACGTCACCGCGGCCCTCACCATTCGGGCCGGTCAGATCGCGCGCCCATCTCGGCAGCGGCCACGTCTTGTCCAATGGCAGTGCGACGATTTGCCGCAACGGTTGGCCGCCGAAGGGGCCAGCCGGACGGCACGCATGCCTGAGCGGTGGGCTGAGTCGTGTGGCTGGGACTTGCTCAGGAAGCTGCGGCAGGACCCATCCCC
The DNA here is from genome assembly GCF_040659735.1 of Micromonospora sp. NPDC049679. NCBI lineage: Bacteria > Bacillati > Actinomycetota > Actinomycetes > Micromonosporales > Micromonosporaceae > Micromonospora > Micromonospora sp. NPDC049679. The sequence goes on along the minus strand of NZ_JBFANZ010000004.1, from coordinate 47,983 downwards.
GGAACGCTCTGAGTCACGCTCCGAGGCGGGCAGTGGGTCAGGAGGCTGTGGCGGGCTTTTTGGTGGGGTCAGCCGAGGTGGCGCCGTGAGTGGGGCGGCGGGTCAGGACCTGGGGGCCGGAAGCCGTGATGGCGACCGTGTGTTCGGAGTGGGCGGTGCGGGAGCCGTCGGCGGAGCGGATCGTCCAGCCGTCGTTGTCGAACGTGATTTTGTCGGTGGAGCGGCAGAACCAGGGCTCGATGGCGATGGTGAGGCCGGGCTCGAGTTTCATGCCGCGGCCGGCGCGGCCGTTGTTGGAGACGTGCGGGGCCTCGTGCATGGTGCGGCCGATGCCGTGGCCGCCGAACTCGGCGTTGACGCCGTAGCCGTAGGAGTGGGCGACCTCGCCTATCGCGGCGGAGATGTCGCCGAGGCGGCCGCCGGGCTGGGCGGCGGTGATGCCGGCCTCCAGTGCGACCTCGGTGGCCTCGATCAGCTTCAGGTCGGCCGGGTCGGGGGCGCCGACGATGACGGAGAGCGCGGAGTCGGCCACCCAGCCGTCAATGCCGGCCGCCATGTCGATGCTGAGCAGGTCACCGTCCCGCAAAACATAGTCGTGCGGCAGGCCGTGCAGCACAGCGTCGTTGACCGACAGGCACAGCACGTTGCGGAACGGGCCGCGGCCGAACGAAGGGGCGTAGTCCCAGTAGCAGGATTCGGCGCCGCGTTCGGAGATCCGGCGGCGGGCGTGGTGTTCGAGGTCCATCAGGTTGACGCCGACTGCGGCGACACCGCTCAGCTCGGCGAGCAGCTCGCCGACGAACTGGCCGGTCACCGCCATCCGGCCGATCTCCTCGGCGGACTTGAGCTCGATCACGACAGCCTCCCTTTCCGGATGCGGTATTTTTATACCACGTCCGGTCGGGGATGCTCCGGAGGGATATCCTGCTCGCATGGTTCGCCAACCACTCACCGCCGAACAGATCGCAGCGGGCCAGCGCCTCGGAGCCGCCCTCCGGGCGGCGCGCGCCGGCCGTAGCCTCGTCGAGGTGGCCCTGGCAGCCGGCATCTCCCCCGAGACGCTGCGCAAGATCGAGGCGGGCCGCCTTCCCGCACCGGCGTTCGGCACTGTGGTCTGCCTCAGCCAGGCCCTCGACGTCCCCCTCAGCGAGCTGGCCGACGTCTGGCTGGCCGACATGCCCATCCGTCAGGCGTCCTAGAGACCAGCCGCCCTGGTACTCCAGTAGGAGATCCGTTTCAGGGTTCCGTAAGGGCTGGTCCAGCCGAGTCCGGTCCCGACTACGCCAGATTCAGGTCATTTCCCGACGGGCTCAATTCGCGCCAAACGCCTGGCCATTGAGGTTGGACCGTTTAGCGCGTAGCGTCCAGATGTCACTGTGGTCCCGGTGTCTGACAGTCTCCGACGTCGCGCGAATGCAATCAAACCGGGGCCACCATGACCGAGCTGACCGCCGTACGCAGAAGTTGTCAATCAGTCGGGCCGCGACCCTGCTCACCTGCGTCGTGGTCGGGTTCCGTTTGACGGCATTTTGCGCTGTAGCGCGATGCCCGCCTCTGGATGCACACGGTCACGCTCTGCTCGCGACGGCTGAGCCCGGCCGTGATCGTCGCCCGAACCGCGCTGCCGAGTCCACTTTGCACCGAGGACACCCACGCCGTCTGGGACAGGCCGCGCCTCGACCGGTGCAAGGAACTGAGCACGGCGTCCGTTCGGCCTGGTCGCGCAATTGCGGTCCTGAGTCATCTGGCCGCAACCTCAGACGCGAGAAGAGAAGTCATGGAAACCGCACAAGACCGAAATGACGCCAGTCGCCGGGCCATGCAGAAGATCTGCGTCGTCGGGGCCTCCGGAAAACTCGGGCAATACATGGTGCAACACGCGCTTGACCGCGGCTACGAAGTCGTCGGCGTGTGCCGGGAAGGAAGCGTGGGCAAGCTCGACGCGTTCAAGGGCCGCATCACAGTCATTCCGGGAGCGACAGACGACCGCGACGTCATCAGACGCGCGGTTGCCGGGTGCGACGGCGTGTTGACGGTGTTGGTTCCGCGAGGGGTCCACCACTACTCGGCGGGAACAGCCCAGGCGGTGCTCGATTACGCACGTCCCGGGGCACGCCTCGTGTTCTCGTGCGGGTGGCACATCACGCGCGACGGCCAAGACGTGTACTCGTGGAAGCTCAAGGCGATTGTGAAGGTCGCCGGTCCACTCGCGAAGCTCGCTCGCTTCGCCGACCTCGACGACCAGGTGGAAGCGTGCCGGCGGGTGTTCGCCAGCGACACGCGGTGGACCGTTGTGCGCGGCAGTGACCTGGAGGAGGGCGACAGTCAGGGCCTACCCGTGTGGAGCAAACATGCGGGTGACCCGCTTCTCAAGAGCAACATCACGCGCCGAGTGGACTTTGCCCTATTCATGGTTGAAGCCCTCACCGACGACGAGCTCGTCCATGAGGCACCGGCAATCGTCGGCCGCCAAACACCCTCGGCGCTCGCGCATGTCGTCCCCACTCGGGACGGGTCGACATGAGCCCAGCAAAACCGAAAGGAGTTCCGATGACCTCGCTGAGGAAGACAGCGCTCGTCGCGGGCGGGCTCTACCTGCTCACCTTTTCCTCGATCCCGACCCTGGCTCTCTACGCTCCGGTGCGCGAACCGAACTACATCGTCGGCCCCGGCCCGGACACTGCCGTCATGGTCGGCGGCGTCCTGGAGATGATCGTGGCCCTCGCCTGCATCGGCACCGCGGTCGTGCTGTATCCGGTGGTCAAGAGGCAGAACGAAGCGGTCGCGTTGGGCTTCGTCGGCGTACGGGTCCTGGAAGCTGCCACCATCGTTGCTGGCGTCGTGATCCTGATGTCGGTCGTGACCTTGCGGCAGGCCGGAGCCGGAGCAGACGCGTTGATCACCGGCCAGGCGCTGGTCGCCATGCGTGACTGGACCTTCCTGCTCGGCCAAGGCTTTCTCCCGGCCGTGAACGCCCTGTTGCTGGGCTCCCTGCTGTACCAGTCGCGCCTGGTGCCGCGGGTTCTTCCCCTACTCGGATTCATCGGAGCGCCCCTGCTCGTCGCTTCCGCCGCCGCCACGTTGTTCGGCCTCTGGGAACAGGCGTCCGCGCCGTCGGCGCTCCTGACCATCCCGATCGCGCTATGGGAGCTGTCCCTTGGCGTCTGGTTGGTGGTCAAGGGCTTCAATTCCTCACCCATCACAGCTGGCATGGGCGCTACCAGCACCCCGCCCGCCAGCCGCGCCCCCAGCCTCTCTGGGCAAAACATCTAACCGCCGACGACACGCCCGGGACCCACACGGCCGGGCCGCTGTGCACGGCAGCAGACGGGCGCGACGCAGGCTTCTGCCGCGGTCCGCGCGCTACGCAGCGTCACGCCGAGCTGGCCCGGTTGCCGTCCGGACGTTCCGAGATCAGCGGGTTGCGGTGGCGCGATGCGAGGCACGGATGGATCGGACGGATCAGTAACCGATTCTCCGCCAGCGGCCAGCCGTGCGGCTGCCTCGGCGGGCGTGTCGTCGTAGCCCGGCCGGGCGAGGAGTACCGATTGGAAGAAGTGGCCCTGCTCCTCACCCGGGTCGTCGTCCGCCGCGAACGGCCGCCACAGCGCCAGGTACAGCTCTCGCGCGGTAAAACCGTCGTCATCCTCGTTCGGAGCGAGATCGACGTGGCAACGCAGCCGCTCCACGACCTCCAGCGCGGGCAGCCCAAAGACATCGACGTCGCGGAACCGCACCACGTCCCGCTCGTGTGGACGCCACACCTCGATCGCGTTGACCCTGTCCCGTGTCGGCCCAACTCCGAAACCCACACTGAAGCCGAGCCCGCTTGGCAGGTGCTGCGCCAGCTCACCGAAGGCCGTTGGCGTCAGCGGCCCGAGCGTCCCGAGCGCCGCTCGCGCCTCTTCGGCAGTCAGCCCAAGCCGCAGCGGGCCGATCCCGTGCGGCGGATCGAGCACGAACTCCATCCGTAGATCATCGCAACCACTCATCCGCATAGAAACCCAGACGGCCCGAGTGAGCGCGTCGTTGTCGCAGGGTCTCCTCCTCTGCCGCGATCAGGGCGCCGGCTCACCGGTCGCTGAACGACCGGATCTGCCGATGAGCGCTCAGTCGCCAGAAGCGCAAGCGGTGCGTCGATTTTCGACGGATTCGCGATAATGGCATCCATGCCCAGCCTCGTCAGTGCTTTCTTGCCCGCCGGAAGCCTCGCCCGCCACGAGCAGCCCTCCTTATGCGCCGATGAGCTGTTGCTGCGTCCGTGGGCTCGCTATGACGCAACTGCGGTGGTCGCCGCCTACAGCGATCCGGCCATCCAGCAGTGGCACGCGAAGACCATGACCGTCAAGGAGGCGTGCGACTGGATCGCTCACTGGGCGCAGCGCTGGGCCGACGAAACTGGCGCCGGGTGGGCCATCGCTGCCGGAGGGGCGGTCGTGGGGCAGATCAGCGTGCGCCGAATCCGTCTTGATGAGGGCGGTGTGGAGTTCTCCTACTGGATGCTGCCCGCCGGCCGTGGCCATGCGGTCGCCTCGCGAGCGCTGACGACAGTGACCGCATGGCTGTTTGAGACCGTCGGCATCCACCGCGCCGAACTGGCGCACTCCACCCGCAACACGGCCTCCTGCCGGGTCGCAGTCAAAGCCAACTTTTCCCTAGAGGGCACCAAGCGGCAGGAAGCCCTGCACACCGACGGCTGGCACGACATGCACCTGCACGCCCGCATCAACACCCTCGTCGAGGGCCACGCGACCACCTGAAGTCGGAAGAACACCCGCTTCTGCCGCCGATCGGGCGTCACAATTCGTGGCTGACCTGCGGTGGCGCTCGACACGCGGTCTTGCCGAGATGATTGCGTGGCTGCTGTGGAACCTCGACGCCGATCAGCAACTGCGTTAACGCCTGCCGCGGCTTGCCGCTCTGAATCTGGCAACGGGGATTGCGTGGCGGGCGCTAGCGCGCGGCTTGCCATGTAGCCCGGTTGTTGTACGGTTCCGACCAGGCGAAACGCGTCGGCAAGGCGCTCAAGCGGGGAGGGACGCGTGGGTTTCCCGGATGCGCTGTGTGTGGATGTGGAGCAGCTGCGGGCGGTAGCCGGCAAGGTGACGGCGGCGTCGGAGACGGTCGGGCCGGCGTACACGTCCAGGCGCGACAGCCTGGCGTGCCGCGGTGACGATGGCTGGTCCAGCGTCGCGGCGGCGCGCACGGCGTCGACGGCCTGGGGTACGTTCGTCGGCCAGCTGGCTGCGTCGGTGTCGGGGTTGGCCGGCGACCTGCGCTCCGCGGCTGACGCGTACCAGCAGGCCGACGAGGACGCGGCGGAGCTGCTGCGTCGCGGGGGTCCGGTTCCGCGATGAGCGTCGTGAGCCTGCGTCAACTGCTGGACGCCGACGCGGCGCCGGTCGCGGCGGCCGCCGTGGCGTGGCAGGCGATGGCCGAGGAGTTGGACAACGCCGCCGAGCAGCTGATCCGCGGCACCCGTGACCTGGAAGACGCCTGGCCGGAAGGTCCGGCGTCGCAGTCGGCACATGCGAAGACCGCGCAGTTGCGAGCCGAGGTGAGCAACGCCTACAACCCGTGTCGGCGGATTTTTCAGGCGTTGCGGGGTCATGCCGACGCGCTGGCGAGTCTGCAGGAGACGGCGCGGTCGATCGTCGACGACGCGCGCCGCACCGGACTGCTCGTCGACGTCGCGGCCGGGACTGTGCGCGCCCCGCAGAGCATGTACGAGGGTCCGGCGCCGCACGCGACCGCGCAGCTCGTCAGCGGCTACGCCCACCAGCTGAGCGACGTGGTCGCGCAGGCAGCGGCCCTGGACGACCGAACGACCAACGCGATCAACGCCAATCTTCCGGACGCCCGGACCGGGTTCGGGTCGCTGACCCTTCCGCCGGTCAGCCGGGCGGATCTCGAGAGTCAGCGCGGACGCCCCCCGAAGGATGTCAACGCCTGGTGGTTGAGTCTGACGCCGGAGCAGCAGGAACAGGCCATCGCCGATCATCCGGACCTGGTGGGTTGGCTGGACGGGGTGCCGGCGACGGATCGGGACACCGCGAACCGGATCTCGTTGGGCCGGCATGAGGACGACCTGCAACGACGCGAGGACGACATCAACCGGCAGATCGCGCAGTTGCGGGCGGGGATCCACCCCGGTTCCAGCCGTAGCGAACTTGAGGGGATCGGCCGGCAGATCCTGACGCTCACCAACGAGCTGAACAGCATAGACGCGACGCAGGTCAGCCTCGCGAAGGTCGACGCCGCGCTGGCGAAGCTCGGCGACAAGGGTCTGCTGCTGGGTATCGACCCGGCCGGTGACGGCAAGGCGATCGTGGCGGTTGGCAATCCGGACACCGCCCGGCACACGGCGGTGTGGGTGCCCGGGCTGGGCACCACGCTGGACAGCACGCGTGGCAACGTGGATCGGGTGTTGCATCTGCAGGAGGCCGCCGACCGGCTGACGCCCGGGCAAGGGGAGGTCGCCACGGTGATGTGGCTGGGTTACGACGCTCCCGAACTCGACCATTCCGTGGTTACCGGGGAGCGTTCCCGGCAGGGCGCGGAGCCGTTGAGCCAGTTCGTCGGAGGGCTGCGTGCCACCCACGGTGACGGGTCGTACCACGTGACCGCGGTGGGGCATTCCTATGGCTCCACGGTGGTCGGCGAGGCCGCCTTGAGCGGCAGGCTGCCGGTGGACGACATCGTCACGGCGGGCAGCCCCGGTACGCACGCGGAGCACGCCGGCGACCTGATGACGGACCCACGTCACGTGTGGGCCGGCTCGGCCGAGGACGACCCGGTGTCGAATCCGGTTGAGCATCACGGGAAGTACCTGGATTTCATTCCGATCGTCGGGCCGTTCCTCGACGACGCCGAGGACGACGGACACGGGCCGAGCCCGCACTACGACGACTTCGGCGCCAACCGCTACGTCGTCGACACCTCCGGGCACAGCGACTACTGGAACCCCGGCTCGGAAAGCATCGAGAACCAGGCTCGGGTCATTGTCGGCAAGTACAGCCGTACCGGTCTGGAGCACGGCCAGGCACCACCGGACCTGCCATGAGAGGACCGAGAATGCGCAGCAGTAGCGGCTTCCGCGTCACGGCGATGCTGTGCGCACTTCTACTGGCTGGGGCGGCCTGTACCGGGAACAAGGGCAAGGGAGACGATGTGGACATCCGCAGCGAAGCTGACGTAACGCGCCAGGTGCAGCAGTACGCCGAGCAGACCGCCACTGCCGTCGGCAGCACCTTGACCAATGCGGCCGCCAGCTCCGCCCCCTGCGAAGGCCGTGCCGGGGAACTCTCCGAAGACATCTACTACGTACAAGGCACATATCAGCTGCCGCTAGCACCAGACAAGCACCTCGCGACCCTCGCCCGGATTCGGGACCAGTGGCGAGGCCAGGGCTACACCATCACGGAGGACCGCACCTTCCCGGACAGCGCCGAAGGGACGGTGGCGGCGAAGACGCCGACCGACGGCTACCGCATCAGCTTGGAGAGCACGTCGCCGCCGACCATGCTGGCCCTGCTCATCCACTCCGACTGCTACCGCTCCCCGCAACCCCGCTGAAGTCAATTCGGCAATAGGTGCGGTTCGTGTGCGGGCATTCGCTCGCCCTGCTTGGTCTCCGGGTCGACATCATCGCGACTGAGCCCCAGCACTTCTGTCGTACCCTGACCAACTTGATTCTTTCGGAGGTTGGGTTGGCTGAGTATCCGCGGGAAGTCAGGCAGCGCTTTCAAGGCACGCCCGAGCAGATGGTTGCCGGCCTGGTAGGCGAGCCGCCAAGAAATTGGCAGGCCATCGTCATCCAGGATTATGACCCGGCCTGGGTGGGCCGATTCGCTGCTGCCAGCTCCGTGCTGAAGGAGGTTCTGGGCGGCCTGGTCATCAATGTTGAACACGTCGGGTCCACCTCGGTGCCGGGCCTGGCGGCCAAGCCCATCATCGACATCGATCTCCTTGTCGGGGACACCACGGAAGAGCCCCGCTACATCCCCGCTCTGGAAGCGGTCGGGTACCGACTCGTTCTTCGGGAGCCGTGGTGGCACGGGCACCGGATGCTCGTTAGCCCGACGGGGGACGTGAATCTTCACGTTTGGCCGCAGGATGCGCCTGAACCTGTACGGCACAGGCTCTTCCGCGACTGGCTGCGCTCGCATCCCGAAGACCGGGAGCTTTACGCCACGACCAAGCGACACCTCGCGCGAGACACGGCGCATCAACCCGGCGACTACAACCTGGCGAAGAACGACGTCATCGATGACATCTATGCGCGCATCTTCGCAGCAACCGGCGAGGAGGGTCGGGACTGAGCCCGAGCCATGGCGACGCGGCGCACTCGTCCGGATGTCTGACGACACGATCCGGATCGGTCGCGTCTGTGCGGTAGCCCAACGCCAGACCCACCTCATCACCGGGGTACTCGTAGTTGTCCGGCCAGGCGGGCAGCCAACGGCTGAATCCGGCTCTGTCGACGTGATTGCCGAACTGGTGGGCCTCGTTGATGACGTCGACGCCGAGCACGACGGCCGCACCGCGTTGTGGGTCGCGGTACAGGCCGACATGCACGATAACGCCCGCGTACTTGCTGCAGCAGGCGAACGCATGACGGCCGATGATGGCCGGTTGGTCGCCAGGGCGGCTGAGTCTGGCCAGCGCGGATTCCGGCCTTTCACCGCCGCATCTGCCAGCCCCGGCCTTGCGCAGGACGAGAGCGCCGCCGTCACGCAGGCGCATCGCCTCATCGACGCGTTGCGCGACTTCGACTACGACGGGCTCAACTTCACCTGGGTGGCGGGTGTGGACGCGGCCGAAGCCGTGTGACGGCTGGAAGCCACGGTCGTCGAGCACGACGATCCTGAGGCGATGGCCGACGATCTGTTTCACGACGCGAACCCCAGGGCCTCCGGGTTCGATTGCCCGTCCGCGACTACTGGGCGCACAGCGGCTGAGCCGACCCTCCTTCCCCGCATCCGCGGTGGGCTGGCTTACGAAGGTCGTCAGGCGCGATCAACTTGGTTAGGTTCTCGCCACCGATGGGTATGAATCCCTCCGCCTACATCGGTGGCCACCCCTCATGCGGGGCCTATCTTCCAAGCGAGGAGACGCGAGTGCGTACCGGATCAATAGGAGGAGTGGTCCTCCTCATCTGGCTGCTCATCGGCGCGATAGCGGCCGCCCAGCGTGGCTACTTCGATGGATCTGACACCAACTGCGCCGAGGTCGGGACCATTGCAGTAACAGTTGTTGCCGGGCCCCTGAACTACGTCGGCGTGAACCCGAAGGTCAATTGCACAGTGCCGCAGCCTTCGAAGTAGCGGCGGCCGGCCGGATACCGTCGCCCGGGAAGATACCCAGGTCGATTTCGCCCACGCACCGGATCGGGTGCGTGGGCGAGGCCGCGTGCTGGCGAGGGGCTCGCCACGGGCCGGCACGCGGCCATAGTCCTCAACCCTGGCCGTGCCGTGCCGTGCCGTGCCGGGCTGGCCGGGGCGCCGCTGACCAGAAGCACGACACCGTGCGTCGAGGCCGCCCGGTCCGTCGATATTTCCTGGTATCCGGGGGAGTCGGCGCACCGCTGGTAGCTCTCGATGAGGATCGGCATGAAGCCCGCGCACATACCGGTCCTAGCGTTCCGGTCGTGGATGGCGAACTGCGCGAGTGCGTACACGGCCACAGCCGCATGTCACTGCCCGGTAGCGCCGACGGGCGCCGCGATACGCGTCCCGGGGAGGTCCCGCGTCCGCCACCGCCGGCCGGTGGAAGACTGCACGACGTGGCGTCACGCCTGGGCAGGCCGAACGGCGTCCGGCTTGCCATCGGTACGGCAGGGGTGAACGCGACCGGGCGGCGCCGGGCGTAGGGACGGTCGAGGCGCCTACGTGGTCGCGGCGCGCTTAGAAATACCCCCCGCGAAGGCGAGAGGCCACCCTCGCTGGATATGGCAGGAGAGGAAGTCGCGAATGAGGCCGCGTTTCGAGGAGCTTGCCTGGCACGAGACGCCGATGGGCGCGATCAGTCTGCGGCGCAGAGTGGATCCATCGCTCAACGTCGAGGTGTATGAGGTCAAACTCGATGACGAGTACCTCATGTCCAGCCTGTTCACGGTGGCCGAGATCGAGCTCGCCCGCCTCGGCCTTGCAGAACTGGCGGGCAGGGACCTCGATGTGGTGGTGGGGGGTCTCGGCCTGGGCTACACGGCGCGGACGGTGTTGGAGGATCCGCGCGTCAACTCGCTGACGGTGGTGGAGGCGCTCGGCGAGGTGATCGAGTGGCACCGACAGGACCTGCTGCCGTTCGCGGGCGCCCTCACCTCCGATCCGCGAAGCCGTATGGTGCACGGCGACTTCTTCGCGATGGTCAGAGACGCGACGGGATTCGATCCCGACGTACCGGATCGCCGCTTCCACGCGATCCTGGTGGACATCGATCACACGCCGCGCCAGTTCCTGCACCCGAGCCATGCCGATTTCTACACGCCGGACGGCCTGCGTCGTCTCACCGGTCACCTGCATCCCGGTGGCGTGTTCGCACTCTGGTCGAACGACCCACCTGACGAGGAATTCACCGCGCTGCTCGCCGACGTTTTCGATACCTCGAAGGCGCACGCCGTCAGCTTCCACAACGCCCTGCAACGGCGCGAGTCGATCAACACCGTCTACGTTGCGAGGGTTGGAGGGAGCACATGATCAACGCACTGACAGAAAAATCTGACACCTGATGTCGGACTTTATCGTCGATACCCGTCAGGTCACCCGGCGAGTCGTGTGGGGCGGCCCGGTGTCCCGCCCGCCTTCGCCCGGTGCACCGGAGTGCCGATCGACACGGCGAGCATGCAGGCCGCGAGCGCCCCGAATGCGGCGGATACGTCCTCGTCCGAGAAGGTGAGCCCGGTCCCGCCGTGACCGAGGGTGGCGAGGTTGCCCGCCTGCTGTACGCGGGTGATGAGCGGGAACTCGATCGGTGCGGGGGACAATGGAGTGGCCGTCAGCTGCGGCGCTCGCCGGGGGAATGGCCCGCCATGGCCGGATCGCGGGGCGCGCCGAGGGTGATCGCCGCTATCGGAGGTTTCCCGCGGAGGGCGCCGCCCGGAACCATGTCGTCTCGTCCCCTGCTCCGGCCACGCGCGTGACGCCGGCGGAGAAGGACAGCAGCCGGGCGAGGAACTCCGGGTCCACGCTCGGGTCCGCGACCCGTACCCGTCCGGAGAGCGCCGCGGCGGCGGGCTCTCCCCGCGGGGGGGGCAGCTCCGCGGGGAGAGCGTGGAGACGTGCCTCCGGGTAGCGCTTGAACGGCCGGGGCCGGTTGCCCGGATCCATCGGGACGAACCCGGGTACGTCCGGGCGCCGCGGAGGTGTCCCGCCGTAGCTCGTCTCGCGGTGGAATGCCCGGGCCACGTCGCCGTCGTTCATGCCGGCCCGCATACCCGCCCGCGCTGCGCATACGCCCGCCCCGATCGCCCCGCGTTCGCGCGCTGGCCAGCGGGTAGGCCGTTTCTCGACAATTGCCTCAAGTCGGGTGCAGGGGCGCCGACAGAAGGGGCGGACGATAGCGACTACGTGAAGTGAGTATCGGAGCCATGACAAGAGTGGGAGCGAGGTCCGCGGGCGTCCCGGACGCGTCGCGCTCCTTGTGGGCTTCGTAGAAAGGCCGCGCCATGTCCGGAAGCCGCGCACCGCAGGCTGCTCAGCGTGAGGTCGACTATTCCGCTGCCAGCTGCCAACTGTTGCTGAGCGAGGATGATCTGTACCTCGTCGCCGACTCCATCCCGCACCTTATGTGGGTGGCGGCGCCCGATGGGTCCATCGAGTACGTCAATCGGCGCGGGACCGAATACACGGGGCTTCGCCGGGAGTCGCACTACGACTGGGACTGGCTGTCGTTGGTCCACCCTGACGATGTCGACTACGCGAGAGAGGGGTGGGCAGAGGCCACCCGGACGGAAACGCCGTACGAGCGGGACTACCGGCTTCGCCGCGCCGACGGCGAATACCGCTGGCATTGCTTCCGAAGCTTGCCGGTGCGCCGTGGCGACGGTCCGATCGTGAGCTGGATCGGTACCGCCACCGACATCGAGGATCAGAAGGCGCTCGAGGAGAGTCTGCGCCGTTCTGAGCGGCAAACCGCCGAGACGCTCACCCTCCTGGAAACGCTCCAATCAGCCGCGCCGATCGGTTTCGGCTTCGTGGACCGCGAGTTCCGGGTGGTCCGCAGCAATGAAATCCTCGCCTCGATCGGCACCGGCTCCCCGGCGGAGCAACTCGGACGCCCGCTGGCTGAGGTGATTCCGGAGCTGTGGCCCCGCGTCGAGTCCACATACCGCCGGGTGCTCGATACCGGAGAAGCCGTCCGCAACCTGCACATAACCGCGCCGTCCGGTCGTGATCCCGACCGCGTCCACTCCTGGCTCGGGAGCTACTACCCGGTCCGGCTCGACGGAGAGATCATCGGTGTGGGGCTCGTCGTGGTTGACATCACCGAGCGCACGGCGGCTGAGGAGTTCCGCTCGGTCGTCATGGAGAACATGGCCGAAGGTCTCTACACGATCGATGACGAGGGACGCCTGACGTCCTTGAACCGGGCGGCGTCAAAGATGCTCGGGTGGGAGGAGAGCGAGCTCGAGGGCCGGGACATGCATGCGGCCGTGCACTTCCAGAGGTTCGACGGGACTCCCATGCCCTCGAACGAGTGCGGTCTGCTCAAGGTGCGGGCCGAAGGACGGCCGGTGAGCGTGGCCGCGGAGGCATTCACCCGCAAAGACGGCTCCGTTTTCCCGGTTTCCTACTCGGCGGCGCCGCTGCGCATCGGGTCGACGTTCAGGGGTGCCGTCATCGTGTTTCGCGATATCACCGACCAGCGGAAACGGCAGCAGCGTGAGCTCGAAGCGCGGCACGACCAGAAGCTGGAGTCGCTGGGCCGACTCTCGGCCGGTATCGCCCATGAGATCAACACGCCGATTCAGTTCGTTGGCGACAACACGCGGTTCCTCGCGACCGCCTACCAGGAGATGTTGGAGCTTCTCCTCGTCTACCGGGAGTGCATGGACCTCTCGGCGGGGGAGATCGCATGGGATGAGCGCATCGGCCGTGTGACGAAGGCGGAGCAGAAGGCCGACATCGACTATCTGGCATCAGAGGTGCCGGTCGCGGTGGAACAGAGTCTGGAGGGCATCGAGCGGGTCGCTTCTCTGGTGCGGGCGATGAAGTCGTTCAGCTACAAGGACTCCAACGACCGGTCGTACGTGGATCTGAACGAGGCGATCAGGACGACCCTGACTGTTGCCCGGAACGAGGTCAAGTACGTCGCCGACGTCACGCTCGACCTCGGTGAGCTTCCAGAGGTCCCGTGCACGCTCGGAGACCTGAACCAGGTGTTCCTGAACCTGTTGGTGAACGCCGCGGACGCGATGCAGGACAAGGACGAGCGGGGAGAGATCCGGATCAGCACCCGTGTCGAGGGCCCGATGGTCGCGATCAGCATCGCTGACAACGGATGCGGCATCCCGGAGCACCTCAACCACCTGATCTTCGAACCCTTCTTCACCACGAAGGAGGTCGGGAAGGGGACGGGTCAAGGGCTGGCGCTGGCGCGGACAGTGTTGGAGAAGCACGGGGGGACGATCGAAGTGAACTCCCGGACAGGAGAAGGTAGCGAGTTCGTCCTGCGCCTCCCGGTCGACGGTAAGCGGCCCGGTTCGGCATGACCAGGGCGCGCGTACTTTTCGTCGACGACGAGCCGCGCATCCTCGACGGTCTGCGGCGGTCCCTCCGCTGTCGGCGGGGGGAATGGGAGATGTCCTTCGCGACGAGCGGTGGGTCAGCGCTGGAGCTGCTGGGGGAGTCGCCGCACGACGTGGTGGTGTCCGACATGCGGATGCCCGGTATGGACGGGGCGGAGCTGCTCACCCACGTCAGCAACCGCCATCCCGAGGTGGCTCGGGTCGTTCTGTCCGGCCACACCGAGCCGCAGGCCGCGATCAAGGTCGCGATCGCGGGTCACCGCTTTCTCACCAAGCCCTCCGACATGGAGAGCGTTGTCGGCGTCATCGACCAGCTCGCGATGACGACGTCCCGTACGCACGGGGCCGAGGCGCGGCGGATCGCGGGAGCCGTCCGGTCTCTACCGAGCCTGCCGGCACATGTCGATCGGCTCACCGCGTTGGTGCGGGCGGCGCCCGATGCCGAGCTCGCCAGCGCCATCCGGGCGGTCTCGCGCGATGTGGGCCTCACGACCAAGCTCCTACAGCTGTCGAATTCCGCGTTCTTCGGTGCCCGGCCACGGGTCGCGTCCGTGGAGAGTGTCGTCAACGCCCTGGGCCTGCCCACGATCCAGGCGGTGGTGGATACCTCTCAGATGCTGTGGTCGTCCGTGCCGTGGGAGCCCGCCGTCGAACGGGACCTGACCGCCTCCTGGCGGCACGCGGTCGCCACCGCCGTTCTGGTCGCGTCGATGGCCTCGCCGGCGAACCGTCCCTACGCACAGGCCGCCGCGTTGCTCCAGGACGTCGGCCGGTTCGTCTGCGTGGCCGGCGCGGGAAGCGGCCCGTGTCCGGGGGCGAACGTGATGTCCCCCCACTGCCAGGGCGTCCCCTACCGCGACGTCGGCGTCGAACTGCTGCATCTGTGGGGTCTGCCGTCGCCGATCGTCACGGCGGTGGCCCAGCGGGATCTCGAGCACCGCCCGGCCTCCTCCGGCCTGGGTGTCGCGGCGGCCGTCCGGGCCGCCCACCTGCTCATGCAGCAGACCGAGTCGGGTGATCCCTCCGACGGCACGCATGACGACGAACTCGCGCTGCTGCTGGCGCATCCGCAGCTGACGGCCAATTCCACCGACTGGCGCAGGGCCGCGGAGGAGGCATCCGCGAAAGCCGGGCGGTGGTCGTCGCAATGAGCGATGAGAACAGCAGTGCCGGGACGGGCACGACCGAGGCGAGAAGAGGAGGGCGTCATGGCGCAGATCCTGGTAGTTGACGACGACCCCGCGATCCGTCAGTTACTCACGGACGTGTTGGAGATGGAGGGGCATGAGGTGCGGGTGGCGGTGGACGGCCTCGCGGCTGTACGCGCGTTGGAGGCGTTCCGGCCGGACTGCGTGGTGCTCGACGTGATGATGCCGGGCCTCGATGGCTACGGCGTGCTGCGCAGCATCCGCGAGCAGGACGGTGACCCGGTCCCGGTCATCATGCTCACCGCGGCGGCCGAGCCGGACTCCGCCGTGCGGGCGTGGGCGGACGGTGTCGATTACTACCTGGCGAAGCCCTTCGGCGCGGACGAGGTGCTCAACCTCATCGACGGGGTGCTCGAGTACCGCCTACCGACCGTGGAGGCGTGAGCCGCGGACGAAGGCGCGGCGTAACGCGGCTCCGCGAGTCTGGTGACCCGCCGGCGCACCCACGGACAGCACCCGGTGATCTGGTCATGATCCGAATACCACGTACTTCGCTAAGACCGGTGCCAGCCACGCCGATGATCTCACTACGAGTCCGATTCGGGACTACTGACGACGGCGAGGTGAGTACCGGAGATGGGATTGAACCTGACAGCCGCGGCCGTTGGGAGCGCGTCGACGCGCTTCCGGCGGGTCGCGCTGGTGGCCACCGCTGCTACGGCAGTCGTGGCAACCGCGCTGCCGGCCGCTGCGGGGACGAGTAACGACACGCCCACGCGGGCGTGGCAGGACGTTGTGGTGACCGGTTCGGGCGCGGACGACGCGGCCAGGGCAGTCACGGCCGCAGGGGGTCGCGTGTTGGCGTCCCTGCCCGTGGTACGCGGCGTCGCCGCGCGACTGCCGCAGGGAGCCGAACTCGGCGCGGACTGGGTCGTGGCGCCGCAGCGGGAGCTGCGGGTGGCATCAGCGCCCGCCTCGGTCACGAACGGCCCGGTGTCCACGTTGCGCGAGACCCTCGGCCTGCCGGCCGACGGGAACGAGGGGCGGGGTGTCACCGTGGCCGTGGTGGACACGGGCATTGCCGACGTGCCGGACCTCGCCGCGCGGGTGTCCCGTCGCGTCGACGTGACCGGTACGGGGGCCGGTGACGGGTTCGGCCACGGCACCTTCATGGCCGGGCTGATCGCCGGCTCCGGCGCCGCCTCCGGCGGTGCCTACCGGGGCGTCGCGCCGGCGGCGAAGCTCATCGACGTGAAGGTCGCGGACGCCCGGGGCGAAACCGACCTCATCACGGTGCTCCGCGGCCTGCAGTGGGTCAGCGAGCACTCGCGTGAGGTGCAGGTGCTCAACCTGTCGCTCTCGTCGAACAGCCCGTTGCCGTACCAGATCGACCCGCTGACCCAGGCGCTCGAGGCGCTGTGGCGTCACGGCGTCACGGTCGTTGTGCCGTCGGGCAACGACGGACCGGACAAGGGCTCGGTGACCTCCCCGGGGAGTGACCCGGTGCTGCTGACCGCGGGGGGCCTCGACGAGTCCGGCACGGCCGACCGGCGGGACGACGTGGTCGCCGCGTGGTCGGGTCGCGGACCGACCTGGCAGGGCGACGCCAAGCCGGATCTCGTCGCGCCGGGGGGACACCTGGTGAGCCTGCGCTCTCCCGGCAGCGTGGCCGACACCGACAACCCGCAGGCGCGGATCGGAAACGACTACTTCCGTGGCTCCGGTAGCTCGATGGCGACGGCTGTGACCAGCGGTGTCGTCGCGCGCACGCTCGCGGTGCAGCCGAAGCTGCGCCCGGACGCGGTGAAGAACCTGCTCACCACAACCGCCTACACCGCGCCGGGGCTCACCCGCGCCGGTGGGGCCGGTGCGGGTGCCCTCGACGCCGGACGCGCGCTGAGCTCCGCCCCGACATGGCGCATGTCACGGTCGGAAGCGCAGTTCGACCGGGACACGGCCGCCATCGGCCGCGACGCGAAGCGCTGGATGGCGCTGGAACAGGCGATCGTCAACGGTGACCGCGCCGGCGCGGCGGCGGCCTGGCAGAAGCTGAGCGCGGGCTCCCGTGACTGGGCCGCGCGGGCCTGGGTGCAGCTCGACCCGGAGACCCGGGACTGGGCGGCACGGGCCTGGGTGACCGAGGGCTGGGGCGGCGGTGGCGACGGTACGGCCGAGGAGTGGGCCGCCCGCGCCTGGGTCGCCCGGGCGTGGGTCGCTCGTGCCTGGGTGTCCGAGGACTGGTCCGCTCGTGCCTGGGTCAAGGACGAGTGGGCGGCGCGGGCCTGGGTGGCCCGAGCGTGGGTCACCAACGACTGGGCCGCGCGGGCCTGGGTCTCCGGTACGTGGAGCGCTCGCGCGTGGACGTGGCAGCCGTAAGGTGAGTGCGAACGCGTCGTCAGCCGACCGCCGGGGCAATGCCCCGGCGGTCGGCGCCGTGCGTGCCTGGGTGAGTGATCCGATGCACCGGATCATCGCCGGAGTCTGCCTTCTCGGCGCCGCCCTGGCCACCGGTGTCGTGTTGTGGTTCCCCGAGCCGCACGGCGTGCTGGACGCGCACGAGCTGGGCGGCTGGTGGCTGCTGCCGGGACTCGTCGTCCTGACGTGTGTCGCCGAGATGACCGTCGTCCGGTTGCGTCACGGGGAGGCCGAAGAGGAGCTCAGCCTCTACGAGGCGGCCGTCGTCGTCGATGTGCTGCTGTTGCCGGCCAGCCACGCACTGATCGCCGCCGCGTTGGGGCTTGTGATCGCCAGCGCCCTTCGTCGGCGGCCACTGCTGAAGTCCGTGTTCAACCTCGGGACCTATACGGCGGCCGTCTCGGTCCTGGTGGGCGTCGTCCACGTGGTCGGCGGCAATGCGGGGACCCTGTCCGCCCGGGTGCTGGCCGGTGTACTTCTGGGCACCTTGATGTTCACGGCCGTCAATCTGGGCTGCCTGGCCCAGGTTCTCGCCAGGGTGAACCGCGAATCCCCGTGGCAGATCGTCCGGTCGGAGGCACGGCTCTCCGGGTACATGGCCGTCGGGACGGTCGCCACCGGACTGATTACCGCTGAGATCGGCCTGCATGCCCCGCTGTTGCTGCCCTTCATGGCGATGCCCGCGCTCGCCGTGACCTATGCGTACCGCGCCGCGGCGCAGGAGGCGGACGAGCGTGCCCGGTCGGCCTGCCTGCTCCGGCTCTCCCACGTCCTCGCGGAGCGCGAGGACGTCGTACGGCAGTTCCTGCTCCTCGTCCGCGAGGCGTTCAACGCGGATCTCGCCGTGGTCATGCTCGACGGGGGAGCCCTTGCGCTCTCCGTGGACTCCGCGGCGCCGCGGGAGCTCTCCACCGGACCGGCCCCGCATTACCTCGTGCGCCTTGGTGATGTCGACCGTCCGACACTGCTCTCCCAGACGCTGGAGCCGGACATCCGGCAGATGCTCGTCGTTCCGCTGGACGCCGGGGGCCGCCGTTTCGGCATCGCCGCGCTCGTCATGCGGGAGCGGCGGCGGGGGCGGTTGACGACGCGTGACCTCACGGTGCTGGCGCCGCTCGCCAACGCGCTCGCGGCGGCCATGGCCGGAGCGGAGCACCTGGACCGGCTGATCGCCGAGACGAGCAAGCTGCAGGCGATCGCCGAGCAGTCCACTGAGGGGATTCTCATGGTGGACGGCGACGGCGCGGTGCAGATGTGGAGCCGCGCGTTCGCAGAGCTCACCGAAATCACCAGCGAGGAGGCGTCCGGCCGGAGGCTGGCCGGGTTGCTGGACGTGCCGGACGCCGAGGAACGCGATTGCCTGCTGCCGGTGACGGCGGACCGTCCGCAGGCCGCCGTCGAGATCACGATTCGGCGCCCCGACGGGGAACTGCGGCGGCTGCGGCTGGCGCATTCGGCGGTCTTCGCGGGCGACAGCCTCGTGCGCGACGTCGTGGTCGTCCGTGACCTCACCCGGGAGCATCGCACGGAGCGGCTCAAGTCCGACTTCATCGCGACCGTCTCCCACGAGCTGCGTACACCGCTGACGCCGATCGTCGGCTACCTCGATCTTCTGCGTACCCGCGGTGACCGGATGACGCCCCAGAAGCGCAACGACTGCCTCAATCTCATGGCCGACCGCGCGGCGCATCTCTCCCGGCTCGTCGAGGATCTGTTGATGGCGTCCCGCGTCGGCGACGCGGAGGATGACCTGGCGCTGCACGTCTCCGTCGGCGTGCATGATCTGGCCGGGATCGTCCGTCAGGTCGTCCACGACCTCGACACACCACGGATCACGGTCGATCTCCCGGACAATTCCGTGCCCGCCCGGTGCGACGCCGAGCGGGCGCTGCAGGTGGCCGCGAATCTGATCGGCAACGCGCTGAAGTACTCCCCGGAGACCGAAGAGGTGCGGGTCAGCATGCGGATCGAGGACGACCGGGTGCACGTCGAGGTGGCGGACCACGGACGGGGCATCCCGAGCGATCAGTTGCAGAAGGTCTTCGAGAAATTCCATCGCGTCGAGGACCCCATGACCATGAGCACCAGCGGCACCGGGCTTGGCCTGTTCATCGCACGCCGGCTGGCGCAGTCGATGGGCGGCGACATCGGCGTCACCTCGACCCTGAACGTGGGTTCCGTCTTCACGCTCACCCTGCAACGCGCCGACGTTTCCCGATCCAATCCGGAACCGCTCGGACGCTAAGCCCCGGGCATGTACGGCCGATGAAGAAGACAACCCGCAGCACCGAACTGCACGCGGCTCAGCAGGAACAGGAAACGTCGATGACGGCCCGCCCCCGAATTCTCTGTCTGGACGACGAGCCATACGTCCTGAACGGACTTCAGCGGTACCTGCGTGTGAACTACGACGTCGTGACGACGACGCGACCGCAGGAAGCGCTCGAGTTGCTCGCCGGTAACGACAAGGATCCGATCGCGGTGATCCTGTCGGACATGCGGATGCCGGAGATGACGGGCGTCACCGTGCTGGAGCGCGCCGAGCGGATCTCTCCCGACACGACCCGATTGCTGCTGACCGGTGATGCGGACCTGAACAGCGCCATGGCGGCGATCAACGAAGGCCACGTCTTCCGGTTCATGCTCAAGCCCTGCCCGCCGGAGACCCTGAAGGCAACCATTGGCGCGGCCGCCGAGCAGCACCGGCTTGTACGGGCCGAGCGGGAACTGCTCGAGGCCACGCTCAAGGGCTGCGTCAACGCGCTGATGGACACGCTCAGCATGGCGCAGCCCGCCCTTTTCAGTCGGGCCGGCCGACTGCGTCGCCTAGCGGAAGGGCTCTGCGCCAAGCTCGGGGTCGCGGACGCGTGGCAGATCGAGATGGCGGCGCAGATGGGGGAGATCGGCGCCATCACACTGCCGCCCTCGGCGATCAGCGCCCTGGAAGGGGGGAAACCCGCCAGCGACGGCGAAGCGGAGATGCTGGCGCGACTCCCCGGCCTGGCCGACGGTGTGCTCGCGCGGATCCCGCGCCTGGAGGCCGTACGCGAGATCGTCCGCCACCAGCTGCCCACCGACCGCAACCCCGTGAGCCCGCTGGCCGATGACGCTCCGGAGGGTGCGCGGCTGCTGCAGGCGGTGCGCGAGTATGACGCGCTCGTGTGGCGCGGCATGCCGCCGGACCTCGCGGTGGCCACCTTGTCGTTCCGCAAGACCCACGACTTGGAGACACTGCGCGCCCTCGCCGAGGTTGGCGGGCTGCGCCTGCCGAACCAGGCGGTACGCGAGATCGGGGTCGACGACCTGGCCCCCGGGGACGAGCTGGCGGACGACCTGTACAGCGCCAAGGGCGTCCTGCTCGTGGCACGAGGCCAGGTCATCACCGAGCGGCTGCTCATCCGGGTGCAGAACTACGACATGACCACCGGCCTGCAGGGGCGCATCCTCGTTGTCGATCTGTAGGGCGTCCTCGACCGGGTGTACACCACCGCCGTCGGCACGGCCATTCGTCTGCACATGCTCCGGTAGCGGGCGCGGAACATCCGCAAACAGACCGACGCGAAACTGACCTGGCCCGTGGCCAGGCAGCGATTCATCAACGTCACAGTCTTCCTCGCGTCGTGGAACGATGGTCGTCGTGAGAGTCGGGCTGGCGCGAGCGGCGGCGGCTGAGTGGGTCATGCGGGAAGCCCGGCACGATGCCGGTTTCCGGGGTGCGTTCTTCTCGGGATCGACGACCTGGCTGGCGGACGACGTTGAGTTGCCGCCGGCATCCGATGTCGACGTCGTGGTGGTCACCGCGAATGAGGCTCCCCACAAGCTGGGGAAATTCGTCTACCGCGGCGTGCTGCTCGAGGTCACGTACCTGTCGTTCGACGAGTTCGTCTCGGCCGACGAGGTGCTGGGTTGCTACTACCTGGCCTCGAGCTTCCGCATCGACACGATCATCGACGACCCCACCGGACACCTGCGCCAGCTCACCGAGCGGATCTCCGGCAGCTTCGCCGAACGGGTGTGGGTACGCCGCAGGTGCGAAGACGCTGGACAGCGGATCGAGAGAGGGTTGCGGGCCATCGACGTGTCGGCGCCGTTCCATGACCAGGTGACGGCCTGGATGTTCCCGACGAGCGTGACCACCCAGGTCCTGCTCGTCGCCGCCCTGCGTAACCCCACCGTGCGCCTGCGGTATCTCGCGGTGCGTGGTGTCCTCGCCGACTACGGCCACGCCGATCTCTACCCGCAACTCCTGGACCTCCTGGGCTGCACGCGGATGACCCGCCAACGCGTGCGGTACCACCTGCGCGAACTCGCCCGGACGTTCGACGCCACCGCCGCGGTTGCCAGGACCCCGTTCTTCTTCAGCACCGACATCACCCCCGCGGCGCGGCCGATCGCGATCGACGGAAGTCATGAGCTCATCGACCGCGGCTGCCACCGCGAAGCCGTGTTCTGGATCGTGGCCACCTTTGCCCGCTGCCACAAGATTTTGGCGGCGGACGCCCCACCGGACCTGCGACAGCAACTGGGTCCGGCGTTCGAGGCAGTGGTCGCCGACCTCGGCATCACCTCGACCGAAGACCTCCTCAGCCGCGCCGCCGACGTCACGCGATTCCTGCCCAGCCTCTGGGCGACGACCGAGGCGATCCTGTCCGCCAACCCCGACGTCTCGGCTTCGTAGGCACAGTGCGGCCCGTGCGAGCCCGTCTCTCTTGCCTAAAGACCTGAACTGTGGTTCATTTCTTGCGCAGGCCGGTGGAGCTGTCGTCTGAACCGGTCGTGTCACAGGCTCGGAGGATTCGCGATGGTGTATCGGGAGACGGACCGCACCCGGAGCCGGGCCGCGCAGCGACGTGAGCGCCTGCTGGCTGCCGCGGAGTCGATCGTGTCGACCGACGGGTTCTCCACCGCCACCGTGGCGGCGGTCGCGAAAGCGGCCGGCGTCAGCACCGGCGCGGTCTACACCCACTTCCCGAGCAAGGCCGAGCTGCTCGCCGCGACCTTCCGCCGTGCCGCCGGCCGGGAGTTCGCCGCCGTGCAGGACGCCGTTGCCGCCGTGGACGACCGTCGGACCGATACCGCCCGGCGTCTCTCCGCGCTGGTCGAGGTCTTCACCCGCCGCGCGCTGCGCGGGCGCCGGTTGGCGTGGTCGCTCCTGGTCGAGCCGGTGGATCCGCTGGTCGAGGCCGAGCGCCTCACGTTCCGGATGAGCTATCGCGACCTTGTCGAGGGCATTCTGCGCGCCGGCATCAGCGGCGGCGAGGTGCCCGAGCAGGACCCGAAGCTCGCCGCCGCCGCGGTCGTCGGCGCGATCGGTGAGGCTCTCGTCGGCCCGCTGTCCCCGATCGCCGCCTACCCGACGCCGGAGGCCGTGACCGACCCGCTGCGCGCCATCTGTCTACGCGCGGTAGGGATCGCCGTTGTCAACGAGGGGTCGAGATGAACACGCACGAGGTCATCAACCAGCCGCCGGTCCGGGTGGGAATCGACGAGTACGACGCGAACGCTCCGCTGCGTGAGGCGGTGCACACGTACGGCGCTTCGTACGCCGAGGAGGAGCTGCACGAGATCGGCCGGCTGGTCGGCTCCGAGCAGTACCAGGGCTGGGCGGAGGCGGCCAACACGAAGAAGCCGGTGCTGCACACGCATGACCGGTACGGCCACCGGATCGACGAGGTGACCTACGACCCGGCCTACCACGAGATCATCTCCCGCAGCATGGCGTACGGGGCGCACACCGGACCGTGGGCTGAGCCCCGGGCGGCGGCCCACGTGGCGCGCGCAGCGGCGTTCTTCCTGTTCAACCAGGTCGAGCCGGGCCACTGCTGTCCGATCTCGATGACCTACTCGGCCCTGCCCAGCCTTCGGCAGCAGCCGGAGATCGCCGCGCAGTGGGAGCGGCCCCTCACCGGGCGCGGCTACGACCCACGCCTCTCGCCCGCCGCGGAGAAGCCGGGCGTGCTGTTCGGCATGGCGATGACCGAGAAGCAGGGCGGATCCGACGTACGGGCCAACACCACCCGGGCCGAACCCGTCGGCGCCGGCGGTCCGGGCGGGGAGTATCTGCTCACCGGTCACAAGTGGTTCTGCTCGGCCCCGATGTCCGACGCTTTTCTCGTGCTCGCCCAGACCGGCACGGTCGGTCTGTCGTGCTTCCTGCTGCCTCGCGTCCTGCCCGACGGCACCCGCAACCGGTTCCGTATCCAGCGGCTGAAGGACAAGCTCGGCAACCAGTCCAACGCGTCGTCGGAGATCGAACTCGACGGCGCGTGGGCGCAGATGGTGGGGGAGCCGGGCCGAGGGGTGCGGACCATCATCGAAATGGTCAGCCATACCCGGCTGGACTGCGTCATCGGTACGGCGGGCGGGATGCGGCAGTCGGTAACCGAGGCGGTCTGGCACGCCCAGCACCGCAATGTCTTCGGCGCCCGGTTGGTCGACCAGCCGGTGATGACCTCGGTCCTCGCCGACCTGGCGTTGGAGTCCGAGGCCGCGACCGCGACGGCGATGCGCCTGGCGCGGGCCCACGAGGCCGAGGCCGACGAGCAGGAGCAGGCGTTCCGGCGGCTGGCGACCCCGGTGAGCAAGTACTGGGTCTGCAAGCGCGGCCCGAACCACGCCTACGAGGCGATGGAGTGCCTCGGCGGAAACGGCTACACGGAAGGCTTCCCCCTTGCCCGCCGCTATCGTGAGGCGCCGCTGCTGGCGATCTGGGAGGGCTCCGGCAACGTCATCGCCCTCGACGTGCTGCGCGCGATCTCCCGCGAGCCCGCCGTGATCGAGGCGTTCCTCGCGGAGGTCAACCAGGCCGCAGGTGTCTCGGAGCTGCTCGACGCCCATGTCAAGGAGGTCACCTCGACGCTCGCATCGGTCCGGGCCGAGCCGGATCTCGCGCAGGCTCGCCGTCTCACCGAGCGGCTCGCGCTGGCCCTGCAGGCGTCACTGCTCATCCGGCATGCCCCGGCCGAGGTCTCGGACGCGTTCGTCGGCGCCCGGCTCGGTCCGGACCGGTCGTACGAGTACGGGACGCTGCCCGCCGGCACCGACGTCGGCAAGATCGTGAAGCGGCAGGCCGCCGAGGCGTGACGCACCGCTCGGTCCGGAGGGAGCGGGCAACGCGTACCCCTTCGACCCTCGTGCTGCCCGGTGCCGACTCGACCGCCGCTGCCGCGCAGCGGGCCGCCGTCGGGCAGCGCGTCTTCGCCCGGAGCACGGCGGTCCGACGACGCGCACCGGGCGCGGTCATCTCCGGCGGCGCGCCGCCATCCACCGGTTGGCCAGCGCGGCGACGGTGCCCCACAGGCCGCGCCGGAAGAGCAGCACGACGAGCACGAAGATGCCGCCGGTGACCAGGCCGACGGCCTCGAACCCGGAGAACGAGAGCCAGTCCTCGAGGCGGATCAGCACGGCGGCGCCGAGCAGGCCGCCCCAGAGCGTGCCGATGCCACCGAGCACGACGACGATGACGGCCTTGCCGGAGGTCGTCCAGTGCAGCACGTCCAGCGAGACGAACCGGTGCGCGACGGCGAAGAGGCCGCCGCCCAGGCCGGCGAGGAACGCCGAGAGGACGAACGCGATCAGCTTGTAGCGGTGCACCGGGTAGCCCAGGGCCCGGGCGCGCGCCGGATTGTCGCGGATGCCGACCAGGACCCGCCCGAACGGTGAGTGCACGATCCGCCAGGCGGCGAAGAGCCCGGCCAGCACCAAGGGGAGGCAGGCGTAGTAGAAGTAGTAGTCGTCCGACAGGTCGACGCCGGCCAACTCGCGCGGCACGCCCTGCAGGCCGTTCTCCCCGCCGGTGATCGAGCTCCAAGGTGGTCTTGCCGGCGCCGTTGGGACCGACCAGCGCGTGCACGCTCCCCGCCACGACATCGAGGTCGACCTCGTTGACAGCCCGGAAGCCCCGGAAGCCCCGGAAGTCACGGGTCAGCCCCCGAACCGACAGGAGCGCTTGGCCGGCCATCGCCATCCTCCGCAGGGGTTCCGTGGCGACGGCGTATCAGTCGGGTGACGGGGGTCACACATCGTCGCGTTGCCGGGAAACCTACGGCGGTCGACGGAGGTGAGCCATGGCCGTGAGCCACACATTCATGTCACATCGAACGGGCTCGAACTACATGCCTTCCGTGCCGTTCGTCTGTCCGAAATGGTCGGTGGTCTCGGCTGGCACGACAGGGCCATCCGGACTGACCACTGCTGGTGCCGAAGCGGGTCGGTCAGCTTCGGCACCAGTGGACCAGAGTGGTCAGATTCCGCAGGAGCTGGCCGACCAGGTACGGCTCGACTTGTGCGCGACGTGGGTGTGGTCGCTGTGGCCCGGATAGCCGGGGCCGAGGATCTCGTTCCAGCCGTGGTTGCGGGCCTGCTGGGCCAACTTGCACAGCGAGTGGGGGCTGACGCCGAGGTCGACGGCGTCCCCGTAGAGGTGGCGGCTGGTCGCCGAGCCGCCGGCCGCGTTGTTGCAGGCGTGGCTGCGGAAGGCGCTGGTCACCCGGATCGGCTGGTCACCCAGCGCATGCCGCATCGCCTGCAACTTCCACATGTTGACCAGCGCGTTCGCCCGCGCGGTGGCCGCCGAGACGGCGCCGCCGGACCAGTCCGAGTTACAGTCGTTGAACTCGGCGTAGCTGAAGTTGACCGGGGTGCAGTCGTCGTCCTGCAGCGCGTAGAGCTTGTTGAACGTCTGCGGCCCGGCGACGCCGTCCGCGGAGAGGCCGTAGGCCTGCTGGAACCGGGTGACCGCAGCCTTCGTGCCGGGGCCGAAGGCGCTGTCGAGGGCGAGGACGCCCCCGTAGCCGGGGTAGCCGGCGACGCGGATCTGCAACTCCCGGACATCCGCCCCGGACATCCCTTCCGACAGCGTGCGTCCCCAGGTGTAACAGCCGTCGGCGGACGCGGGGCTTGCGGTGGTGACCGCGCCGACGAGGCTCGCGGTCGCGGCGAGCATGAGCGCGGCGACAAGTCTTCCGGTACGTCTGAGCATTGGACCTCCACTCGACGGGAAACTGGCGTATCGATGAGGCTGACTTAAAGTCAGGTTCATGTCAATATCTGCCGACGTGACAACACCTGTCGGAGGTATCTTTCGGTTTCGTCGCCCGTGGCTACCAGGCCCGCGGCCAGTTCGGGCACAATGTCGTAATGGCCAGACGCAGCGCGCCCCGCACGCCGCCGCTCGATTCCGCCTCACCCTGTCCGTGCGGGACCGGCGAGCCCTACGGTGGCTGCTGCGGGCGCTTCCACCGCGCGGAAGCATCGGCGCCGACGGCGGAACTGCTCATGCGCTCACGCTTCAGCGCGTTCGCCGTCACCGATGCCGCCTATCTCCTCCGGACATGGCACTCAACGACAAGACCGTCGCACATCCGGTTCGACCCGGAACAGCGCTGGCTGCGACTCGACATCATCGGTACGACCGGCGGTGGGATGCTGGCAGCCGACGGGACCGTGGAGTTCCGCGCGCACTACAGCGAGCACGGACGGGTGGGCGTGATGCACGAGCACAGCCGGTTCGTGCGTCACGACGGGCTCTGGCTCTACGTGGGCCCGATCCTGCCGCTGCGACCGTCGAGCGGAGCCTGAAACCGCGGTCGTCTCCGCCACCGGTCACGGCGAAATCCGCCACGGCAGTGACCTCCTGATCTCCCGCCGCGTCCCGGGGCGCGCCGCGGGATCGTGGTCACTTCGTCGTGCGCACCCGACCTGTGCGAAGCTGCCGCGAGATTCTTTCGCGCTTCCGCGCGCTATTCAGGAGGTTTGCCGTGTCGTTGTCGTGGTCCGCGGGGCATACGTTGATATGCGTTCTGGCCGTGCTGCTCGGGCTGCTGCTCGGCTGGTTGCTGTGGGGGAGGAACCCGCGCACGACGAGCACGGGCGCGTACCGGGCGGTGGACTACGCCCCGGGTCTCGCACCCGCCGGGGGAGTGACCGCCACCGCGCCGGTCGAGCCTGCTGCGCGTGCGGAGTCACCCGCTGATGCTCCCGTCGCGAGCACGCCAGCCCCGGCCGACACGGCCGGCACCGACGAGGAGCGGTCGTCCGTCACGTCTCCGGCTGACGACGTCGACGCGGGCTCCCGCCGGCCCGAGGCCGCGCCGGTGCAGAAGGCGGCGCCCGCTTCCGATGTGACCCTGGTCGAGGTGCCGGCCTTCGGTGCCTCAGCGGTGCCGGAGGCCACGCCCGCCGCGGCGGCCGTTGTGGATTCCCCGGCGCCGCCCGTCGACACCCCGTCCGCGGCCACCCCGGTCGCGACGGAGGATGCGCCTGCCGCTGACGTGGACGCCGGCGCGCCTGCCGCGACCACCGGCCGGGCAACACCCGCCGTGGTGGCCCAGGCGGCCGCCGTGAGCGGGAGCGATGTGCCGACTCCCGGGACCGCCGACGGACCGGGCACGGTTTCCGGGCGCGGCGACGACCTCCGGCGGATCGCGGGCATCGGCCCGAAGATCGTGCTGGCCTTGAACGGCGCGGGTATCCGCACGTACGCGCAGCTGGCCGCGACCGACGAGACGGCGCTGCGCGCGATCCTGCGGTCGGCCGGGCTGCGGCTCGCGCCGACCGTGGCGACGTGGCCGCAGCAGGCGCGCAACCTTGCCGACCGTGACGGCGACGCCGGCGTGGGGTCCGCGACGCCGCTCGGCGTCGAAGCCGGGGGCCAGGTCTCCTCCTGATCTACCAGCGGTCGTTGCGAGGCGCTCCGTAACCGGAGACTCTCGCCCTCCTGACCGCCGTGCCGAGCCGCCGCCGGTGCCCGCGCATCCCGCGGGCACCGGCGGCGGCCCTGTGCTCAGCCCAGCGCGCTGAGCACGGCCTCCAGATCGCGCTCGTGGTTGAAGTAATGGAAACCGACCCGCAGCCGGTTCTCCGTCATCGTCGCCTTCACCCGGCGCTCCCGCAGCCGCTCCCGCACGAGTCCAGGGTCGCGGACGTGGACGGCCGCGATCTGACTCGGCAGTCCGGATGCGACCGGCGTCGCGCCCCGTTTCTCCGCTCCCTCCAGGAAGGCCTGGGCGAGCGCGATCGAGTGCCGCTCCGTCTCCACCGGATCGAGCCGCAGGTGGATCCCGAGCGCCGCTTCCGCCCCGATCCACGAAAGCCAGGCCGGCGAGGTGTCGCATCGGGCCATCCCCGGGCCCGGCTCGAATCCCCCGCCGAAATAGCCGTGCGGCAGCGGCGTCGACTTCCAGCTCGGCAGCAACGGACGCAGCTCGCGCTGTCGGTCCTCCCGCACGACGAGCCAGGCGGCACCCCGCGGGCAGAACATCCACTTGTATCCGTGCACGGCCACGTAGTCGGGCCGGAGAGCGGCGAAATCAAGATGGAGCACACCGAGAGACTGTGACGCGTCGATGAACAGCCGCGCCCCGACCTGATCGGTCGCGGCGCGCAGCGCAGCCAGGTCGGCCCGGACGCCGTCGCGGGAGAGGACCTCGCTGACGGCGAGCAGAACCGTTCCCTCGCCGCACGCGGCGACGAGATCCTCGGTCCGGACCGCGCCGTCACGAGCGGTCACCCGAACGACGTCGTGCGTCGCCGGGTCGAGCTGCAGCCAGGGGAACAGGTTGCTGCGGAACTCCTCATCCGACACGACGATCCGCCCGGGCGGCAGGCTGCGGGCCACCGTGGTCGCGCCCTCGGCGACCGAGCCCATCAGCGCGACGGCATCCGGATCGACGCCGACGTACCGGGCGAAGAGCGTCCGTACGTCCTGAGGGGTGTGGTCCCAGGCGAGCCAGTCGAAGTCGCCGGCGAGCCAGGCGTCGAGCGTGGCGCTCAGGACGTCGCCGACGGGGCGGGCCAGCGGCGGGCTGCCGGGGGTGTCGAGCCACGCGTAGCTCTCCAGCGCGGGGAAGAGCGCGCGGAACGCGGGGGCGTCGAGACAGCGGTCGGTTGTCACGTCTGCCGCCCCTACTTCCGCTCGTCGCTCTCCGGCACCGCGACGATCGCCTCCATCTCGACGGCGAGGTCGGGCGCGGCGAGCGCGGCGACGACCGCGAGCGAGTGGCCCGGCCAGCGTCCGTCCGGGTACCAGCGGGCAAACACCTCATCACGCGCGGCGGCGAAGCCGGCCAGGTGCTCGGTGCCGGCGACGAACGTCAGCAGCTTGACCACCTCCGCCGGGGTGACGCCCAGGTGCGTGAGGAGCGCCTCCAGGTTCGCGAAGACCTGTCGGGTCTGTTCGACGGCCCCCGGTCCGGCGAGGGCGCCGTCGGCGAGGTTGCCCACCTGTCCGGAGACGAAGACCAGCCGGTGTCCGGCGGGGGCCTGCGCCAGATGGCTGTACTTGCCGATCGGCGGCGCGATTTCAGTCGGATTCCAGCGGCGTACGGCGCTCAACGTCGGTCCCCTCGGTTCTGTTCTGTGATGCGGTCAGGGGCCAGCCTGCCTGTTCAAACGCGGAGTGAGCGGCATAACATCACGGAAATTTTAAATAGCCGGAATTCCGGTTCCAGAAACTGGCACAGTCCCGCGGTATCGCGGTTTCGTCTGCTCAACAGGACAGAGAGCCTGCCGACCACGCGTACTGCGGCCACGAAACGCCGTCGCGGTGGCCTTTGACGACCAGAAGGAGAGCGCGTGCGAGACCGAGTTCAGGACGTCGACGAACTCGCGCGTCACCTGGCGACCATGTTGCGGATCCGTTTCTTCGAAGAGGAGATCCGGCGGCTGCGCGCCGAGGGCGCCGTAGTCGGGTCCGTGCACCTCTGCAACGGCCAGGAGGCCATCTACGTCGGCACCTGCGCCGCGCTTGACCTGCCGACGGACGTGGTGTTCCCGACCTACCGGGGCCATGGCTGGGCGATCGCGTGCGGCGCGTCCCTGGACGCGATGTTCGGTGAACTTCTCGGTCGCACCAGTGGGCTCAATGGTGGCCGCGGGGGCTCGGCCTACCTTTCCGATCCGGAGCACGGAATGTATGGAGAGAATTCGATTGTCGGCGCCGGCGCGCCGATTGCCACCGGTGCCGCTTTGGCGTCCACATTCGACGGCTCCGGCCGGGTCGCGGTGGCGGCGTTCGGTGACGGCGCCGTCAACCAGGGCTCGGTTCACGAGGCGATGAACTTCGCGTCGATCCGCCGGCTCCCGGTTCTTTTCGTCATCGAAAACAATCGCTATTCGGAACTCACTCCGACCGCCGCGATGGTGACCTCGGACCGGCTTTTCAAACGTAGTTCGGCCTATGGCATCCCGGGCGTGCGGATCGACGGTAACGACGTCGCCATCGTGCGCGACACGGTCGCGGAGGCCGCCCGACGCGCCCGGGCGGGCGACGGCCCGGTCGTCATCGAGGCGATGACCGAGCGCATCGTGGGCCACTACATCGGCGACGTCGAAAGCTACCGGGAACCGGGCGAACTGGACCGCGCCCTGGAGCAGGAGCCGATCGTCCGGCTCTCCCGCGTCCTTGAATCCGCCGGCATGACCGGCGACGAGCTGGACGCCCTGCGGGACAAGGTCCGCGCGGAGGTCGCCGACGCCTCCGCCCGCGCACTCGAGGCCCCGCTCGCCGACCCTTCGACCGTCATGGAGCACCTGTATGCCTGAGGAGACCCGCAAGCTCACCTACGCGCAGGCCGCCAACGAGGCCCTGCGTCGCGCCCTGGCGGAGATTCCCGAGACGCTTCTCT
The DNA here is from genome assembly GCF_040659735.1 of Micromonospora sp. NPDC049679. NCBI lineage: Bacteria > Bacillati > Actinomycetota > Actinomycetes > Micromonosporales > Micromonosporaceae > Micromonospora > Micromonospora sp. NPDC049679. The sequence continues at coordinate 17,048 of NZ_JBFANZ010000004.1, read as the reverse complement.
TCGGAGAGGACATCGCCATCCCCGGTGGGGTCTTCGGGGTCACCAAGGGGCTGCAGAAGTCCTTCGGTGACCGCGTCTTCGACACCCCCATCTCGGAATCGGCGATCCTGGGCGGCGCCATCGGGGCCGCGCTGGTCGGCCGCCGCCCGATCGTCGAGATCATGTGGGTGGACTTCAGCCTGGTGGCGCTCGACCAGATCGTGAACCAGGCCGCGAACGTCCGCTATGTCTCGCAGGGCAAGCTGACCGCGCCGATCACGATCCGCACCCAGCAGGGCGCGGGGCCGGGGTCATGCGCGCAGCACTCGCAGAGTCTGGAGACGTTCTTCGCGCACGTGCCGGGGCTGCAGGCATGCATGCCGGCCACCGCGCAGGACGCCTACGACCTGCTGACCGCCGCTATCCACTCCGACGACCCGACGATCGTCATCGAGAACCGCAACCTCTACCACGGTGAAAAGGCCGAGGTGCGGCTCGGCGCGGCGCCCGGACCCGTCGGCGGCGCGGCCGTCCGCCGGCCGGGCGACGACGTCACCCTCGTGACCTGGGGAGCGATGCTGCACCGCGCGCTCGAAGCCGCCGACGAGTTGGCCGCCCAGGGGGTCTCGGTCGAGGTGCTCGACATGCGCTGGCTGCGCCCGCTGGACACCGACGCCGTCAAGCGCAGCGTCGCGAAGACGGGCCGGCTCGTCGTGGCGCACGAGGCCCACCGCTTCATGGGCGTCGGCGCCGAGGTCGTCACGTCGGTCGTGGAGTCCGGTGTCCCCCTGGTGGCCCCGCCGGTACGCGTCGGCGCTCCCGACGTCCGCATCCCCGCGGCGCCGACCCTGCAGGCCGCGGTGATCCCGTCGGCGTCGGTCATCGTCGACGCCGTCCGGCGCACCGTCCAGCCCGTCGCCACCCTCGTCCAGCAGGGGGTGTGAGATGACCGCTGCCGGACGCGTCGAGCTGCGCCGCGTGACGAAGATCTTCCCCTCCACGGAGGCGCCCGCGGTCGACGCCGTCGACCTCGACATCGCGCCCGGGGAGTTCATGACGCTCCTCGGTCCCAGCGGCTCGGGGAAGAGCACGACTCTCAACATGATCGCCGGGTTCGAGCGCCTCACCTCCGGCGAGATCCTTGTCGGAGGCAGCGACGTCGCGGCTCTGCCGGCGTACAAGCGCAACCTCGGCATGGTCTTCCAGCAGTACGCGCTCTTCCCGCACATGACCGTCGCGGGCAACGTCGCCTTTCCGCTGCAGCGCCGGAAGGTGGACAAGCGCGAGATCGCACGGCGGGTCCACGAGGTGCTGGAGATGGTGGGCCTCGTCGACCTCGCCGAGCGCATGCCGCGTCAGCTCTCGGGCGGGCAGCAGCAGCGGGTCGCCCTCGCCCGCGCCGTCGTCTTCAACCCACCCGTGCTGTTGATGGACGAACCGCTCGGCGCTCTCGACAAGAAGCTGCGCGAGCAGCTCCAGGGCGAGATCGCGCGGATGCACCGGGAGCTGGGCCTGACGTTCATCTTCGTCACCCACGACCAGGAGGAGGCGCTGGCCCTCTCCGACCGGATCGCCGTCTTCAACAACGGCCGCATCGAGCAGGTGGGAACGGCGAGCGAGCTCTACGAGACGCCGGTGTCGCTCTTCGTCGCCGACTTCCTGGGTGACTCGAACATCTTCCGGGGCGTGGTTCGCGAGCGCGCCGGCGGTCGGGTGCTGATCGGCGACGGGTACGAGTTGACCGTCGCCGGCTCCGGTGACGTGGCGAACGGCGTCCCCGGCGCCCTCGTCGTCCGCCCCGAGCGGGTGCGGGTCGCCCTGCCCGACTCGTCGGCGGGAAGCGGCGTGAACGCCCTGGCCGCCACGGTGCAGGACGTGGTCTACCGGGGCTCCCACCGCAAGGTGCTGCTCCGGTGCGACGTCGGGGTGACCGCCTCGAGCCTGGAACAGATGGGCGCGGAATCCCCGGTGACCATCGGCGACCGCGTGCTGGTCACCTGGGACGTCGACGCCGGGGCCGTGGTGCCGGTGGCGCGACCGGCCGCCGGTGGCGAGCCCGTGGAGCAGCCGGAGCCCAGCCGTTCGGGCGAACCCGCCGTCGCCGGCTGACCCGGCGAACCGACCAAGAGAGGAGTAGTGCCGATGAGTCACCTCCCGATGCCGCTCGAGGGTGTCAAGGTCCTCGACCTGAGCCGGTGGATCGCGGGGCCGGTCTGCTCGATGCTCCTCGCCGACATGGGCGCGGACGTCATCAAGGTCGAGCGTCCGGGCGGGGAGGACGCACGCGTCCTCGAACCCCGACTCGGCGACGAGAGCGCGTACGTGCTGCACTACCACCGCAACAAGCGGGGCGTCACGGTGAACACCCGTGACGCGGAGGGCGTCGCGATCCTCCGCCGGCTCGTCGCCTGGGCCGACGTCCTGGTCGAGAACTACCGCCCCGGCACCCTCGACGCGATGGGACTCGGCCCCGCAGAGTTGGAGGAGCTCAACCCGCGGCTGGTCGTCACGTCGATCTCCGGCTTCGGCCAGACCGGGCCGTGGCGGCACCGGCCGCTGTTCAATCCCATCGCCGAGGCGATGTCCGGCTTGATGAGTCGGGCTGGCAGCGCGGAGACGGGTCCGTTGATCAGCGGCAACTTCACCGCCGACCACACCGCCGGGCTGTACGCCGCGTTCGCGACCGTCGTGGCGCTGCACAGCCGCACCCGTACCGGGCTGGGACAGCACGCGGACGTATCGCTCTTCGACTCGATCTTCTCGCTCGTCGGCTACCCGGTGACGGCAGCGCTCAACAACGTGCCCGTCCCACCCCCGGCCGGTAACCGCGATCCGGTGACCGCTCCGGGCAACATCTTCGCCACCGCCGACCAGCGCTACGTCTACATCGATGCCGCCACGACCGGGCTCTTCCGGGCGCTCGCCGACGCCATGGGCGCCCCGCAACTCGGCACCGACCCGCGCTTCCTCACCCAGGCGGACCGGATGGCCAACGTGGTCGAACTCGAGGCGCTGATCGAGAAATGGACGCGGGGCATGACGTTGGACGAACTCTGCGACGTGCTCGACCGCGCCGACGTGCCGAGCGGGCCGGTCTGCTCGGTGGAGGAGGCGTGCGAGAACCCGCAGCTGCGGGCCCGGGACATGATCGTCAGCCTCCCCTCCGGCGAGCACGGCGAACTGCGTCTGCCCGGCGTCCCGGTCAAGCTCTCGCGGACCCCGGGACAGGTGCGCCGTCGGCCGCCCGCGGTCGGTGAGCACACGGTCGAGGTACTCGTCGACGTCTGCGGCTTCACCGACGACGAAATCGCCGCGCTCAGGGAACGGGGCGCCGTCTAGCCCGGCACGCACCGGTGATCCGACTGCTGCGCAACACCGATGCGGTGGCCCCCGCCGCCGTACAACAGAGAGGCAGGACCAGCACGATGACCGATATCCCGCCCGCGGGCGGCGCCGTGTCCGAGCAGGAGCGCGCCGTCACGGCCGCGCTCGAGGCGAGCGCGGAGGAACTGGCGCGCTTCGTCTCCGATTTCGTCGCCATTCCCAGCGTCAGCGGCAGTGAGGGCGAGGCCGCCGCGTTTGTCGAAGACTGGCTGCGGCGCAACGGCTTCGACGCCGAGCGGCAGTACATCGACCCGTCCGCGCTGGAGCGCTGGCCGGAGTGCGCGCACGAGCGTGACCTCGACCAGCGCCCGAACATCGTCGGCCGGTTGCGCACGGGTGACCGCCGCCTGCCGGACCTGGTCCTCAACGGACACCTCGACGTGGTGCCGGTCGGGGACGAGAGCAAGTGGCAGCGCAGCCCGTTCTCCGGGGCACGGGTGGGCGGCCGGATCTTCGGTCGCGGCGCCACGGACATGAAGGGCGGCCTCGGCGCCGGCCTGTTCGCGATGCGCGCGTTGCGTGACGCCGGGGTCGCGCTTCCGTTCGACGTCCAGGTGCAGTGCGTGGTGGCCGAGGAGACCGGTGGTCTCGGCACGTTGAGCCTGATGGACGGGGCTCCGCTGCCGTCCGCGGTGATCGTGCTGGAGCCCACGGCCTGCCGCATCGTCACGGCGGCCGGCGGCGCCGCGCCGTTCACCGTCGGCGTCGCCGGTCGAGCCGCCCACGTCGCGACGCCGTGGACCGGGGTGAGCGCCTTCGACAAGCTCGTCAAGGTCCACGAGCGGCTGCGCCGGCTGGAGCAGGAGCGCGAGACCACCCTGGACCACCCGCTCTTCAACCAGCTGCCGCAGAAGGCGCCGCTGTCGATCGGTCGGGTGGAAGCGGGGGACTGGCGGCTCACCATCCCCGACGAGGCGTGGATCTACGGCCGGATCGGCACGCTGCCGTCGGAGGACCTGGACACCGTCCGGGCGGCGGTGCGTCGGGCGTTGGACGAGCTGGGCGATCAGGACGACTGGTTCCGTACCCATCCGGCCAGCCTGACCTGGGACGGGCCCGGATTCGCCGGGTGGGAGGTCCCGCGCGACGGCGACCTGGCCGCGAGCCTGCTCGCCGCGGCCGCGCAGCTTTCCGGCGACACCGAACCGGCGTGCATCACGTACGGCAGTGACGCGTCGGCGTTCGCGCGTCAATCGGTGCCGGTTGCGCTCTTCGGTCCGGGTGACATCCAGGAAGCCCACGTCAAGGACGAGTCGGTCGCCGAGGCCGATGTCAGCTATGCCAGCAAGGTCACCGCGCTGGCCATCTCCCGTTTCGCCGCGACCGCCTATGCGCGGGGCGGCGTACCAGCTCTGGAGGCTCAGGCATGACCGACACCGTCAGCGCTCCCGCGCTCAAGGCCGTCCGCTACGAGAACTTCGAGGTCGGGGAGAAGTTCGGCCCCATCGATCTTCTCGTCGACGATCACTTCATCAAGTCGTACGCCTTCACCGTCGACGACTACCACGCGTGGAGCTTCGACGAGCGCGTCTCGCCGTTCGGCGAGCGCGTGGGCCAGGCCGCGATCCTCCTCGGTGACCTGCTCCGGCTGCTCAACACCCGCTACGACCCGTTCCAGGACTTCGGCCTGCACCAGCGTGAGCAGGTCTGGTTCTCCTCGCCGGTCCGGATGGGGGAGCGGGTGCGGCTCACCGGGGAGGTCGTCGAGACCTACGTCCGGCGGGGCCGCGGCTACTTCGTCACCGACGCCGAGGCCCGGTCGCTGGAGGACGGTCGGCTCATCGTGCGGCACCGGGCGATCGAGTGCGCCGAGATCGGCGACCCGGACACGCTCGGCGGCGGATCGGCTCCGGCCTCCAACGCGCGACGGGTCGCCGGGGTCTACCCCACCGACCGGGAGATCGTGCGGGTCGCGGGTCCGGGGCTCGCCGTGGGCTCGCCGTTGCCGTCGCTGCGCAAGGTGGTCCATCAGGAGCAGATGTCGGTCTACTCCAACGTCCAGGGGTTCTGGCGCACCACGCACACCGACCTTGCGGCGGCGCAGTCGCAGGGGCTCGAGACGACCCTCGCGCAGGGCCTCATGGCCGCGGCGTACATCTCCGAGCTCGCCACCGGGTTCTTCGGTCCCGCGTGGTTCACCACCGGCCACCTCGACTTGGCCTTCGTCGCCCCCTTCGGCCCGGGTGAGGAGGTACGCGTGCTGGGCGTGGTGAGCGACGTGCCGGAGAACGACGGTCGGGTCGAGATCGAGACATGGGTGGAGCGCGCCTCCGACGGTTCGAAGATCGCCGTCGGCTGGGCGGACGCCGAGACGCGGCGCCAGTAGCCGGATCACGACGAGAGATCAGGACGGCCAGCGATGAGCGAGGCGTCGACAACCCCCTCCGACGAGGCGCCCGAGGGCGTGCTCGTGACCCTGCAGCGCGGACTCGACGTGCTGGAGACCGTCGCCGCAGGCAACGGCGAGGTGACCGCGAAGCGGATCAGCAGGATGCTCGGGCTCAACCTGAGTACGACGTACAACCTGCTGCGCACCCTGCGGTCCAGCGGCTACGTGGTGCGCCTGCCGGGTGGGAAGTTCGACGTCGGCCCGAAGAGCTCCAAGCTGAGCCGGAGTCTGCAACTGCGCGCCGGCCCTGAACCCCAACTGTCGGCGCTGCTCGGCCGGTTGCACAACAAGACGCAGGAGACGGCCTACATCTGCGGCTGGTACCACGGGACGATCATGCTGCAGCAGCATCTCGCCGGGGTGCACGCGCTCAGCGTGGGCCATCTGGAGATCGGCTACACGGGCAACCTGCACGCCCGCGCCTCGTGCAAGGCGATCCTCGCCTTCCTGCCCGAGGAACAGGTCGAGCTCATGTTCGCCACGGTCGACCTGCCGCGGCTCACCCCCAAGACGCGGTGCACCTACGACGAGATCCTCTCTGATCTCGTCCAGGTGCGCCGGCAGGGCTACGCCCTGGACATCGAGGAGTTCGCGGAGCACATCTCCTGCGTCTCCGCGCCCTTCTTCGACGCGCAGGGCAACCCGATCGGTTCGTTCACGGTCTCGGTGCCCGCATCACGCTTCACCGCCAGCCGCACGAAGCTCATCACGGACACGCAGGAGGTGGCCGCGATGGCCACGAACCTCCTCAGGGGCGGCCACGTCTGCGTCTCCTCGCTGGCTCTGCAGACACCGGCCCGGCCACGAAACCGGACCGACCGCGCGGTGCCAGCCGACGGGGGCGTCCGCGCCTGGCCGTCCAACTGACATACGGGGATTTGACGTCGCACTTCAACACGAGGAGCCGGGGAGCCGGCTCTTCGACCCGAGAAAAAGGGTATTTACCATGAGAAATCTTCGATTCAGGGCCTTCGCCGCCGCGGCGGCGGTCGTCGTCGCCCTCACCGCCTCCGCCTGTGGCGGCGGCGCGTCGGGCGGGTCCGGCGGAAGCCTCGTCTTCACCGGCGCCGGCGGCGCCTATCAGGCGGCGCAGACCAGGGCGTTCTTCGAGCCCTTCTCCGCGTCGACCGGCATCAAGGTCAAGCAGGACTCGCCGATCAGCTACCCGAAGCTGAAGGCCATGGTGGACTCCAAGAACGTGTCGTGGGACATCATGGAGGGGTACGCCTACTTCGCCCACGCCAACTGCGGCACCTACGTCGAGAAGCTGGACCGCAGCAAGCTGGACCTGACCGGCGTGGAGACGGAGCTCGTCTCCGACTGCGCCGTCCCGATCATGAAGTCGGCCTTCACCCTCGTCTACAACAAGAAGTCGTACCCCACCGCCGGGCCGCAGTCCTGGGCCGACTTCTTCGACACCAAGAAGTTCCCCGGCAAGCGCGGCATCATGAACTTCGCCAACCAGGGCCCGCTGGAGATCGCGCTGCTCGGTGACGGCGTCCAGCCGAAGGACATCTACCCGATCGACTACGACCGGGCGTTCCGCAAGCTCGACAGCATCCGCGAGAGCCTGGTCTTCCTGAACACCGGGGCGGAGCAGGAGCAGGCGATGGCGAGCGGCCGGGTCGACATGATGCTGTCCTGGCCGGGGCGCGCCTACGAAGTCGCCACCAAGGGTGTGGACCTGGTCGCGGTCTGGAACCAGCCGGTGTTCTACTACGACGTCGTCTACATCGTCAAGGGCGCCAAGAACCAGGACGCGGCGTACAAGTTCCTGAACTTCATGCTGAAGCCCGAGCAGCAGGCCAAGCTGACCGAGAACATCGCGTACGCCCCGATCAACACGCAGGCCCAGCCCAAGATTGATGAGCTGCGGGCGAAGTTCCTGCCGAGTGGCCAGGACAACGGCACGGGCTTCTGGAACGACCAGGAGTGGTGGGCGAAGAACCTCGACGAGGCCACCGCGAAGTGGACCCAGTGGGCAGCGCGGTGACGACGGAAACCCTGGGCGGGCGGAAGGCTCTTCTTCCGCCCGCCCCCCGTCTCCGGGTCCCCGGCCGTGGGCGCGCCTACCTGCTCCTCGCGCCGGCGGTCGCGCTGGTCGGCGCCGCGTTCGTCTATCCGATCGTGCTGTTGCTGTACCTGAGCTTCACGAACCCGGAGGTCGGGTTCGGCAACTACGTCTCGGCGTTCACCGACGGGATCAGCCTCACCATTCTGTGGCGCACCATGCGGGTCGCCGCGGTCGTCACCCTCGTCACGCTCGTGCTCGCCTACCCGTACGCGTACGTGATGACGGTGGTGGGGCCGAAGACCCGCGCGGTGATGGTGGCGTTCGTCCTCATGCCGTTCTGGACGAGCCTGATGGCCCGGACCTTCGCCTGGGTCGTGCTGTTGCAGGAGAACGGACCGGTCAACTCGTTCCTCAGTGCCCTCGGCGCGGGACCGGTCAAGCTGCTCGGCACCGGGAGCGGCGTCACGCTCGCGATGACGCAGGTGCTGATGCCGTTCATGACGCTTCCGCTCTATGCCACGCTGAGCGGCATCGACCGGCGGCTGGTGGACGCGGCGCTCGGGCTGGGTGCCCGTCCGGTGGTCGCGTTCCTCAAGGTGTACCTGCCGCTGTCGATGCCCGGCCTGGTGGCGGGCGGCGCGATGGTGTACATCCTGTCGCTCGGCTTCTACGTCACGCCGGCGCTGATCGGCTCGCCGTCCCAGTCGATGATGTCCCAGCTCATCGGCACGAAGGTGCAGGAACTCCTGCAGTTCGGCGGGGCCGGCGCGCTGAGCGCGATCATGCTGGTGGTGACCCTGCTTCTGCTGGCCGTGGTTTCCCGGGTCGCCGGGTTCAACCGTGCGCTCGCGCGTCTGGAGGGAGACCGATGAAGCAACACGTCCGGGTGCCCTGGCCGCTGCGGGTGCTCTGCGTCGTCGTGGGGCTGTGGCTGGTCGCGCCGACCTTCGTCGTGATCCCGCTCAGCTTCACCGGCGAGCAGAGCTTCAACTTTCCGCCGGAGTCCTGGTCGCTCACCTACTACAAGCAGTTCTTCACCGATCCGGCGTGGACGGACGCCCTGCTGGTGTCGGTGCAACTCGCGGTCTGGGTGACGCTGCTGGCGACGGTCCTCGGCACCGCGGCGGCGTTCGCGCTCGTACGCGGGCGTATCAGGGTGGCCGTCGCCGCCCAGGGGCTGCTCCTGCTGCCGATGATCATTCCTCAGATCGTGGTCGCGATCGCGATCTACATCGCCTTCCTGGAGTGGGGACTGCAGGGGACGATGATCGGCCTCGTTGTCGCGCACACGGCACTCGCCATCCCCTTCGTGGTGATCACCGTCTCCGCGAGCATCCGGACGCTCGACCGGCGGATCGAGCATGCCGCCGCGAGTCTGGGCGCGTCGCCGATCACCGTGCTCCGGCTGATCATCGCGCCGCTCATCGTGCCGGGGGTGCTCTCCGGCGCGGTGTTCGCCTTCGTCACCTCCTTCGACGAGGTGGTGATCTCGCTCTATCTGCAGTCGCCGGATCTGCGCCCGCTGCCGGTGCAGATGTTCACCAGCGTCACGTACAACATCGATCCGACCATGGCGGCCGCGTCGAGCATCATCGTCACGGCGACCACGCTGCTCCTTCTCCTGCCGCAGATGATCGGTCGGCGGAAGAAGCGCACGCGCACCGAGGAGCAGCCGGCCGCCGTCTCCGCCTGACGGCGTTCACCACCGTCGCCTCAGCCGAGTGGTGGGGGAGAGGATGCCGCGCCCGTCCGGCGCGGCATCCTCGGCCTCCGGCGACGCGTCAGGACTCCGGGAGAAGCTTCTGCAGGTCGACCTTGAACAGGGTCTGCGGACGCCCCGCGCCCGGCCCGGTGACACTGCCGCTGCGGGAGACGATCCTGCCCTGCTCCAGCTTGAGCAGGATCCGGCGGGCGCTGCGGGCGCCCACGCCCAGCGAATCGGCGAGGTCCTGTGCGGTCAGCGCACGCGCGTCCAGGCCCTGCAGGGCCGCGGCGAGACGCTGGAACGAGGTCGGACTCATGTCCAGGGCGCGGGCCAGCTCGAGCATCCGGGGATCCGTCTGGCGCAGCGTCAGGGTCGTGCCCGGACGGTCGTCGTCGAGACGGCGGACCGTGCCGTCGGTGAAGACCACGCAGCCGATGGCGCGTTCCACCCGTGACAGCGCCACGGCGCGCCGTGCGTTCTCCTCGGCCCGCGGCAGCGTGGCGCCGAGCCCGAAGCCCAACGCGATCCCGTCGCGCAACCCGTCCGGCATGAGCGCCGATCCTGAGCCGGGACGGCTGAGCACGTTCTGCAGCGTTCCCCACGTGGTGAAGAGCATCAGCGTCCGCTCGTCGACCTGCTGCACGCGCCCGTGCAGCAGGCTGACCAGGTGGTCGCGGGCGGCGGCGAAGGCCGGCTGCGGGGTGTCCGTGCCGGTCGGCAGGAGTTCCAGCAGACCGAGGGCGATCTGCTGGGCCTCCACCTGGGCGGTCTGCAGCGTCTGCCGCGCCCGGTCGAGGGCGTCGCGGATCGCCGCGCGGGTGTGCTCCACCCGGAACACCGGTACATCGTGGCGGACCAGCGCGTCGTAGACCGAACGCAGGCAGGTCAGGCACGCCTCGACGGCGCCGGAGCGCCACGCCTCGAGGTGGAACGCCACGATGTCGTCGGTGCCGCGCACCGTCGCGGCGTCGCCGGCGCTGGTCAGCGGCAGCACGGTCGTCGGCGGGTCCAACGACAGGTCGCGCCAGACCTCGCTCACCACCTCGCCTTCCACCGTGTCGATGCTCAGCGCGGGCAGATGGCCGCCGAACGTGCGCAGGAGCAGCACCAACGAGCGGTAGAGGTCGATGCCGGAGTGGGCGACGCAGTCCAGATTCGCCCGGTGGTCGCCGGCCGCGAGGGTGAAGAGGTACGGGACGCGGCCGGTGAAGAGCACCACCTGGCATACGGCGTCCAGCTCCCGCGCCAGCTCGGGCGCCTGGTCGGCGACCTCGTAGGTGCGGGCGATGACCGAGTCGGCGAGCCCGATCTCGGCGGCGACCCGCAGAGTCAGCGCGACCGAGTCCTCGGGTCCGACGATCCCGATCACACCACCACCCCCTGTGCGAGCGCGTCATGGGCCACCGTGACCGCCAATGCTCGCATGCACGGACTGTCGCGTGTGGTCCCGCCCGTCAGCCCACCCACGGGGAGCGCCAGGGTTCCGTGCCGATCCAGATGCTCTTGAGCCGCATCAGGTGGGTGACCGCTTCGATGCCCATCTCGGCGCCGACCCCGCTCTGCTTGTAGCCGCCGTACGGTGACCCGGGGTGCAGCGTGTGGACGGTGTTGGCCCACACGATGCCGGCCTCCGCCCGCTCGGCGAAGCGGTGCACCCGACCGACGTCACTCGTCCAGATCGCGGCCGCCAGCCCGTACGGCGTTCCGTTCGCCAGCGCGATGGCCTCGTCCTCGTCGCCGAAGCGCAGCACGGACAGGACCGGGCCGAAGATCTCCTCCCGGGCGATCCGCATGGTCGGCTCGACGTCGACGAAGAGCGCCGGTGCGACGAAGAAGCCGGCGTCTGGTGCGCCCGCTGGTCGCGCCCCGCCGACGAGCAGCCGGGCTCCGTCGTCGAGGCCCGCGCTCAGGTACGACTTGACCCGGTCGAACTGCGCCTCGGAGACGACCGGTCCGATCTGGGTTTCGGGGCGGAGCGGATCCCCCACCTCGATCGTCGCCATCCGGTCGCGGACGAGCGTGATGAACTCATCGGCGATCGAGTCGTGCAGCAGGAGGCGGGTGCCTGCGGTGCAGGTCTGGCCCTGGTTCATGAAGGCGGTGAAGACGGCCGCGTCGGCGGCGGCGGCGAGGTCAGCGTCGGGGAACACGACGTTGGCGGTCTTGCCGCCGAGCTCGAGGGTCACGCTTTTGAGCGATTCGCCGCAGGTGCGTCCGATGAGGCGTCCGACCTCGGTCGAGCCGGTGAAGCTGATCTTCGGGATGCCGGGGTGGGCGACGATCGCCCGTCCGGTCTCGTCGCCGGGGCCGTTGACCACGTTGAGCAGTCCCGGTGGCAGGCCGGCGTCGTGCGCCACCTGGGCGATGAGCAGCGCGGAGAGCGGCGTCTGCTCGGCGGGCTTGAGCACCACGCCGTTCCCCGTGGCCAGGGCGGGGGCCACCTTCGTGGCGACGTTGGTCATCGGGTAGTTCCACGGGATGATCGCGCCGACCACGCCGTAGGGCTCGTACCGGGTCAGGTTGACGAAACCGGGCTGGCCGGGAATGTTCGCGCCGCGCAGCCGGTCGGTGACGCCCGCGAAGAACTCGAAGATGCGGGCGGCCCGCTCCACGTCGCGGGTCTGGGTGTCGCGGATGGGCCGACCGGCGTCGAGGGTGTCCAGGAGCCCCAGCTGGGGCGCGTGGGCACGCAGGGCGTCGGCGATCCGGCGCAGGATCCGGGCGCGGTCCTGGCCGTCCATCGCCCACCATCGCGCGCTGGCGCGTCGCGCGGCGTCGACCGCGGCGTCGACGTCGGCGGTGCTGGCGGCGGCGACGGTGTAGAGGTGGCGGCCGGTGGTGGGGTCGATGGTGTCGAATGTGGCACCGGTGCTCGCCGGGCGCCACTCTCCGTCGATCCAGAGCTGGCCCACCTCGCGGCAGGCGGGTGGCAGGACCGCGCGCACCGCCTCGGGTCCACGCCGGGGCGCTGTCGCCGCCGCCGGCTCGGTCGGAACCGCCTCGGTGTGAGCCGTCCCAGTCTGGGTCGCCGATCCGTCGTCTCGCCGCACGCTGCCACCTAAAGTCCGAAATACGTCCGCTATTGGCAGCGTAGGACGCAAAAAAACCACCGTCAAGCAGGTCTTGACTCCTAACAGCGGTACTTCTACGGTGAGCCGAACGTAATTACGGGCCTATTCCGGCAAGAGAAGGGCTTCGGCTTGGAGACAACGACTGACGAGTTCGCCGAACTCGTCGCGCTGCGGCGGGATCTGCACGCCCACCCGGAGTTGCGCTTCGCCGAACACCGCACGGCCGGGCTGGTGGCGGCGCGGCTGCGGGCCGCCGGCTGGGACGTGGTCGAGGGGGTCGCCAAGACCGGTGTCGTCGCCGTCCTCTCGGGCGAACGCCCCGGACCCTGTGTCGCGGTCCGCGCCGACCTGGACGCCCTGCCCGTGCCGGACCGCAAGACCGTGCCCTACGTTTCGGCCAACCCGGGCGTCTGCCACGCCTGCGGACACGACGTGCACACCACGGTGGTGGTCGGACTGGGGGAGCGTCTCGCCCGTGACCGGAACTGGCCCGGGACGGTGAAGCTGTTGTTCCAGCCCGCCGAGGAGATCCCGTTCGGGCAGGCGAGCGGCGGCGCGGCGATGGTCGACGCCGGGGTGCTCGACAACCCCGCCGTGGACGCCGTGCTCGGACTGCACTGCTGGCCGGACCTGCCCGCCGGCGTGATCGGTGTCGACAACGCGGTGGCGATGGCCGCCAAGGACGCCTTCCGGATCCACGTGGCGGGCGTCGGCGCCCACGCGGCGACGCCGAGCCGCGGCGTCGACGCCATCCTGGTCGCGAGCCAGCTCATCGGGGCGCTGCACCACCTCGTCTCCCGCTCGACCGACGCCGGCGACCTGGCGTCGCTCAACGTCGGCACCGTGGCCGGCGGCAACTCGCAGAGCGTCCTCGCCGACAGTGTCGAGATGACCGGGACCATCCGCACGGTCGACGACGTCGTGCGCGAGCGCCTCAAGGCGCGGCTGGAGCAGGTCGTCGCCGGCGTGACCTCGGCGGCGGGGACCACGGCCGAGGTCGAGTGGGCGAACGCCATGCCGGCGCTGCGCAACGACCCGCGGGTCGTTGCCCGGGCCCATGCGGTCCTGCCCGGACCGCTCGGGGCCGGGTCGGTCCGGCGGCTCACGGAACCTCCGATGACCACGGACGACTTCGCGCTCTACGCGGAACGCGTACCGGGGCTGTATTTCAAGCTGGGCGTGGCCGGTCCCGACGGCTGTCACCCGTTGCACCACTCATTGTTCGACGTCGACGAGCGGGCGATCGCCGCGGGAGTCGACACCATGGACGTCCTCGTCCGGAGCCTCCTGACGCAACGGCTCGGAACCCCGTAGCGCGCCGCAGCGGCTCGTTCCCACGACTTCTCTTCACGGAGGTGCAGAACCATGTCCTTTTCGGGTGAAAAGCAGGACGCTGTCCGGTGGATCGATGACAATCAGGCCGTCATCACCGAGCTCAGCGACCGCATCTGGCTCTTCGCGGAACCGGCGCTCCAGGAATACCGCGCCGCCGCGGCGATCGTGGAACTCCTGCGCAAGGAGGGCTTCACGGTCGAGACCGGCGTCGCCGGCCTCGAGACGTCCTTCGTCGCGACGTACGGCTCCGGCTATCCGGTGATCGGCAGCTTCGCCGAGTACGAGGCGGTCGACGGCACGTCGCAGATGCCGGTGCCGTACAAGCAGCAGGTCCTGCCGGGGCTGGCCGGCTGCTACGACATGCACCACGGCCTCGGCGCCGGCGCGGTCGGCGCGGCCATCGCGATCAAGCACGCGATGGAGGCCAACCAGATCCCGGGGACGTTCAAGCTCTTCGGCACGCCGGCGGAGAAGAACGCGTTCGGCAAGAACGTGATGGCCAGCGCGGGCGTCTTCGACGGGCTGGACGCGTGCGTGGGGTGGCACCCCTCGGACGAGACGGGCGCCGACTGGTTCCTCTCCAGCCAGATCCGCTGCAACAACCAGACCGCGCACACCTTCGACGGTGTGTCCGTCTACAACGCCATGCCGTGGGGCGGCAACAACGCGCTGCACGCGCTGGAGCTCACCGACGTCGCGGTCAACTTCATCAAGGACTCGATCATCCCGGCGTCGTCGTACCCGATCATCGCCTCGATTCTGAACAAGGAGTACGCCGACTACGCGGTCTCCAGCATCCCGGGCGTCGCGAAGTCGACCTACATCTCCCGGGCGATGACCCGGGCCGAGCACGAGAAGATCCAGGAGCGGATCTTCGACTGCGCCAACGGGGCCGCGCTCGCGATGGGCGTCAAGGTGAGCAACGAGGTGCTCACCGGCACCTGGGAGCCGATCCCCAACCTCGTGCTGGCCCGGGCCGCGCACAAGAACGTCGAGGTCATCGGTGCGCCGCGCTTCTCCGAGACCGACGTCGAGTTCGGCAAGCTCATCCAGAAGGCGATCGGGGCCCCGCAGACCGACACCCCGTTCGGCACTCTGCAGCTGGCGCCGCCGGGGACCCGGCCGGTCCGCAACACCATGATCACCACGGACATCACCACGTTCTCGTACAAGTGCCCCTTCGTGATGATCTCGACCAACTACCTCGG
Organism: Micromonospora sp. NPDC049679; assembly: GCF_040659735.1. Taxonomy (NCBI): domain Bacteria; kingdom Bacillati; phylum Actinomycetota; class Actinomycetes; order Micromonosporales; family Micromonosporaceae; genus Micromonospora; species Micromonospora sp. NPDC049679. The sequence continues at coordinate 1,963 of NZ_JBFANZ010000004.1, read as the reverse complement.
CGCCTGGGGCATGCCCGACTGGTCGACCGCGTCGTTCAGCCTCTCCAACATCGCGCACCAGTCGTTCCTCACCGCCGCGAAGATCATTTCGACGACCGTGCTGGACCTGCTGCGTGACCGGCCGACCCTCGACGCGGCGAAGGCCGAATTCGAGGAACGTACCAAGGACGTCCGCTGGTACAGCCCGATCCCCGAGGGGCGCCCCGTGCCGAAGCGGGATCCGCTCCCCCCGGAGCACTACGAGGCGGTCATCGACGCCTTCCACAACGGGCCCAAGTGGGAAGGCTGGGAGCCCGAGCTGAGCGGCCGGATGGCCACCGCAGCTCAGAACGTCCTCCAGCAAAACGCGTGATCCGGCCAGCGAACCGAATACCCCCAGGGAGATTCACCATGACCCGAACGGTCCCAACCCAGGCCGGCCCCGACCAGAAAAACACGGCCTCGGCGCGGAAGGTCGCCGTCGCGAGCCTCATCGGCACCGCGATCGAGTGGTACGACTTCTACATCTACGGCATCGCCGCGGCGCTCGTGCTGGGCCCGCAGTTCTTCCCCTCGTTCTCCTCCGTCGGTGGCACGCTGGCCGCGTTCGCCACGTTCGCTGTCGGCTTCGTGGCCCGTCCCGTCGGCGGGATGATCGCCGGTCACCTCGGTGACAAGGTCGGCCGCAAGTCGATGCTGGTCGCCACCCTGCTCGCGATGGGTGCGGCGACCTTCTGCATCGGGCTGCTCCCCACCTACGACACCATCGGGGTGTGGGCGCCGATCCTGCTCGTCACGCTCCGCTTCGTGCAGGGGATCGCCGCGGGCGGCGAGTGGGGCGGCGCGGCGCTGATGGCCGTCGAGTTCGCCCCGGCCGGCAAGCGCGGCTTCTACGGCAGCTTCCCGGCCATGGGCGTCCCCGCCGGGCTCGTCCTCTCCAACGGTGTCTTCCTGCTGCTGAACGCGTTCACCACGGAGAAGGAGTTCGCCGCCTGGGGTTGGCGGATCGCCTTCCTCTCCAGCATCGTGCTCGTCGTGGTCGGACTCTTCATCCGGCTGGCTATCGGGGAGAGCCCGGAGTTCGTCAAGGCCAAGCAGGAGAACGACCAGAGCAAGTTCCCGTTGGGCGAGGTGGTGCGGCGCAGCCCGAAGCAGGTGCTGCTGGCCTGCGGCGCCCACATCGGCATCAACGCGATGGGCTACCTGTTCCTGGTCTACGCCCTGTCGTACATGACCAAGGTGGTCGGCTTCACCCGGCAGCAGGTACTCATCGCCCTGGTCTGCTCGTCGCTGGTGTGGCTGGCCGCGCTGGCACCGGCGGGCAAGTGGTCCGACCGGGTCGGTCGCCGCAAGGTTTTCCTGGTCGGCACCGGGGCGATGGCCCTGTGGTCCATCGCGTTCTTCCCGCTGATGGACACCAAGTCCATGCCACTCGCCCTGGTGGCGTTGGGCGGGATGGCCCTGACGCTCGGCATCTCGTACGGCCCACAGGCGGCGCTCTTCTCCGAGATGTTCAACACACGGGTCCGGTACAGCGGGGCGTCGCTCGGCTACCAGCTCGGTGCGACGTTCGGTGGCGGTATCGCACCGTTCATCGCCACGGCGCTGTACAGCGCCACCGGCGGGTCGGCCTCGGTCGCCGCGTACATGGTGGTGGTTTCCCTGATCAGCGTGGTCAGCGTCGCGGCGATCGCCGAGACGTACCGCCGAGACCTCGGCGATGTGACGAAGGGCTGACCGCCCGACGGGCGGGAGAGGTCGACGACCTCTCCCGCCCGACTTCGCCCGGTGGTCCCCGCTAGGCGAGCCGGGCCTTCGGTCGAGCCCGTCCGGTCATCGGAGCGCCCACGGCGAGCGGCGGCGCGACCACGCCGGCGGGTCGACGGGGAAACTTCTTGACGAGGCCGACGGAGGCCGACGTCACCATGTGCGCGACCGCGTTGACGAGGATCTTGCCGAGCTTGTGGCGGTCGGGCACCGCGTA